>JBNMOQ010000049.1:0-23833 GCA_051275055.1 Candidatus Pelagisphaera sp. | reverse complement strand
TCGACAAAGTGTTTTCGACGATCTTCGACGCGAATGTGACGACCTTGCTTGTCTCGCTTGTGATGTTCTATTTTGGAACAGGCCCTGTAAAAGGATTTGGTCTGACCCTCGCAATCGGCGTTGTGACAACGATGTTCTGCGCTTTGGTGGTGAGCCGTCTCTTGCTTGAGCTGCTGATCGAAACGAATCTCCTTAAGAAGTTCCCGATGCTCTCCGTCGTGAAAAACCCGAAGATCCCGTTCTTGAAATTCCGCGGTCCTGCATTTGCAGCTTCATGGTTGATTGTTATCATCGGTATTTTCGGATTGGTCAGCAAGTGGGATTCGATCTTCGGAATCGATTTCACTGGTGGCGATGAAGTTTCGATGTCTTTCGAAACGCGTATCGACGAATCGGATATAACCCGTTTGATCGCTGAGCAAGATCTCGGCGAAGTGGCCCCTCAATACGTAACGCCTCTTAGTGGCGACGGAGTGGAAACTCTCAAACTGCAGACGCCTTTCGGGGAAAGCGTAGCGATTATCGAAGCTTTGCAGGAAGGCTTTTCTCAAGCTGATTTTAAAGTTCTCGGCGTGAATAAAATCGGTCCCTCAGTTGGAGCGGAGATTCAGAAGAATGCGCTCTATGCGATTGGTATCTCCTTGGGCTTAATCTTGATCTACATCGCTGTTCGTTTCGAGATCGGGTACGGTATTGGAGCTATAGTGGCGACGATTCACGATATCCTCCTTACGGTTGGCGTATTCGTGCTTTGGCCGGATCATCAATTTACGGCGCCAATGATCGCGGCGATTCTGTTGATCGTCGGTTACTCGCTCAATGATACGATCGTCGTTTTTGACCGGATACGCGAAGAACTCGAACTCAAGCCGACAACGAAGCTTTACGATATCATCAATCTGGCCCTGAACGCGGTTCTCTCGCGCTCGTTGTTGACCAGCTTTACGACCTTGCTGGCTGCTGGTTCTTTGATGGTATTTGGTACCGGAGTTATCAGCGACATAGCGTTTACGTTTATGATTGGTATCATTACCGGAACGTTCTCTTCAATCTTCATTGCGAGCCCGATATTCTTCTGGTGGCACAAGGGTGATCGTCGCAGCGTTGAGACAAGTCATGACGTGGCTCCGGAATACGATTGGCAAGCAGGCTCCAAAGAGGTCAAAGAAGGACAATAGGCTCTCATTTTGAGTTCATGGGAATATAATCCGCCTCCGGCGACGCTCGTAGACACCTTACGTAAAGAGCTTCAGATCAGTAGAGCCATTGCCGAGCTGGTAGCTCGGCTCGGCTTTATCGATGTTGAGGAGGCGCGGAGATTCTTGAATCCTCGTTTGGCGGATATCGCCTGTCCATTCGAGATTCCAAACTTGAAGGAAGCCGCTACGCGAATTTGCCAAGCGATCGACGATGGTCAGCGGATTGTCATCTGCGGCGACTACGATGTCGATGGAGTTACGAGTACGACGCTGCTGGTAGACATTCTCCAGCGATTCGGAAACTACCCGAATTTTGTCGTCCCGCTTCGACTGGACGAGGGCTATGGTTTGTCTCGACGGGCTGCCGAGCGGGCTATGGACTGCGGCGAAGCGGCGGACTTGTTTGTCGCCTTGGATTGCGGTACCAATTCGATTGAAGAAGCGGAGTATATTTTGTCGCAAGGATGCGACTTGGTAATAGTAGACCATCACCAATCGAAAGAGGTTTTGCCTAAACAAGTAGTGCTGGTTAATCCGCATGTGCATGGAGACGAGGGCAATGAAGCGTTGCGTTTCTGTACGGTAGGACTGGTTTTTAAACTCGCTTATGGAATTTTAAAGCTCCGCCGGGAGCAGAAGGATCAGCGTGCATTCGATATCACTTTGCGCGAGTATTTGGATCTCGTTTCGATGGGCACTATCGCAGACTTGGTGCCACTTATTCATGAAAATCGAACGTTTACTCGGATTGGACTGAATACCTTGGGTAAGACGAATCGGATGGGCTTGAAAAGTCTAATGTCGGTAGCCGGCATGACTCCGAGTCACGGGGTGAAACCGGTTGATATCTCGTACAAAATCGCTCCGAGGATAAATGCGAGCGGTCGTCTTGCGGATGCGTCTTTGGCGGTGGAGCTTTTGCTGAGCGACGATGCATCTTACAGCATGGAGCTTTCGCTGAAACTCGATTCGTTTAATCGTGAGCGCCAGGAAATCGAAAAGAAGATAGCTGAGGAGGCGATGGCTCAGGTCGAGCGGGATCAGTTGGAAAATTCAGGACTGGTTGTGTACGGAGACGATTGGCATCCGGGTGTGGTGGGTATCGTGGCTAGTCGCGTTTCAAGAGCCTATGGCCGGCCTTGCATTGTGCTCGGTCGCGAAGGCAATATCGCCAAAGGTTCGGGCCGTAGTGTTGATGGCGTTAATTTGGTGGAGATCCTCAGCGGATTTTCAGATCAACTCGAGAGTTGGGGTGGTCATCCTATGGCGGTTGGCGTTGCTCTCGACAAAGAGCGCGTCGAGCTATTGCGCGAGCATTTCGATAAGGGCGTGAAAGCGTTTATGGAGTCTCATATCTGTGAAAAAGCGATCGAGATTTCGACCTTCCTCGAGCTTGATGATATCGATTCGGATCTCATGGATGAAATCGATTTATTGCAGCCATTTGGTCAGGGCAATCGCGAGCCGATTTTCGGATCGAAACGGGTTGTTTTTCGTCAACGCCCAAAAGTGTTTAAGGATATTCATTTCCGCTTCGTTCTCGAAGACAGAAAGGGACGTGGCATTCAAGGCGTAGCCTGGAAAATGGCTAATCGTATACCGAAGTTGAATATACCAGTTGATATTGCTTATCGCCTGGCCTGGAATTCGTTCGGTCGTCAAAAAGTCCTGCAGATTGATTTGGTAGAGTGGAAGGCGAGTTAGTTTTTATTCGATTGATTAGCTCTTCTCCAAGCGGGGTATCCACCTTTTAAATTCAATACGCGGTTGAAGCCCGCTTTGGTGAGATTTCGGCAGGCTGTCTTGCTAGAGAACCCGCTGTAACAGTAGCATATTATAGGAGTCGACTGCTTGGATGGGTCGATCTCCTTGTGAACCGTATGCCTGTCGCCGAGTAGCGCTCCTTCGATGTGAGAGCGTTCATAGTGCTTTGGACGCCTGACATCGATGAAAAGTATATCTTCTCGATCCATTAGAATCTTAGCTTCTTCGGCGGTGATTTTCGTTACTTTACTCCAGAACATGGGATTTTGAGGATATGGTAGGGACAGGCAGCCCTAACATAGGAATGTCTCGCATTGCCAATTTCCTATTGTTTGGATTTATACTTAAAGGATGAAATGTGTTTTTGCTGCGTTTGTCTTTTCGTTATCGGGCTTTGTCTTTGCGGATGATCATATTTTCGCTGATGGATCGGATTGGGAGGTAATTTCGTCAGGACACCAATTCGCGGAAGGGATGGCTTGGGATGAACAGGGGCATTTCTATTTTACGGATGTTCCCCGTTTACAGCTGTTCAAGGTCGATAAAGATTCGGGGGTTAAGACCTTAGTTGATGGTCAATCAGGGAGAACCAACGGAATAGCATTTGGACCGGATGGCAAGCTGTATGGATGTTCGAGTAAAGATGAGGGCATCAATGTTTGGAATCCGAATACATGGGGAAAAGAAACCTTAGGCAAAGGCACGCCATCGAACGATATCGCGATTCTTGACGATGGAACCATTTTCTTTACCGACCCAACCAATAAATCGGTTTGGAGGATCGATGCAAATTCAAGAGAACGAACTTTGGCAGCGAGTCTCGCATGGAAGCCAAATGGAATTGGGCTGTCTTTGGATCAGAGAACCTTGCTGGTTGCGGAATTCGATTCTGGCACGGTACACGGTTACGCGATTAAGAGCGGTAGTCGGCTTTCGGGAAAAAACCGACCGGCTTATAAATTGGCGATGCCTTCTGATGGATTGGGTCGCTTAGACGGAATGCAAGTTCTTGGAGATGGGCGATTGCTAATCGGAACCGCGTTGGGATTGCAAGTAGCGCCTCCTGTGGGCGAGGAATCGCCTGATCGATCTTTAATTGTCGTTCCTTCGCCTGATGGTCGTCCGCGGTGTAATTACGCCCGTATAAGTCCGGACAACGAGTGGATCTATACGGCCTATCGGGATGATATTCTACGACGACGGCTGAAGGCCGGTTTTGGATTGTAGGGGTTCTGCTGGTTTTCTGCGAACCTTGCTTCGTTGCCGCTACCTTTTGAATGCCTCGGGCCTTACTATGCGGATTTTTTTTGGTGCTCTCTCAAATAAGTTTCATCTGCCGGGTTTGGAAATTGCCAAAGGAGTTGGGTTCGTTTTGGTTCGAGGGATGTTCGATCCGATCGAAAAACTGAAGGAACATCTGCGACACGCTAGCGTATCGACGGATTCGGCGTTCAAGGAAGGAATGGATGGCTCGCGCGATTTTCTTGAAAGCTTATTTGGAGAAATGGGCCTGAAGGTGGAGATCGTGGATACGGATTTACATCCGATCGTTTTAGCTAAGCGTGAGGGTGACCCGAGTTGGCCGCATGTCATTATCTACGGGCACTACGATGTTCAACCGGCTGATCCGATCGAATTGTGGGAATCGGACCCTTTCGAGCCAGTTGTGCGTGATGGACGGCTCTACGCTCGCGGCGCTGCGGACAATAAGGGACCGCAAATGGCGCATTTCGCTGCAGTGGGTCAGGCTTTGGAGGAGAACCCGGATTTGCCTTTGCGGATAACGTTTTTAATCGAAGGAGAAGAGGAGATTGGCAGCCCGAGTTTGTTGCCGTTTTTGGAGGCTCGGAAAGAAGAATTGTCGGAAGCGGATTTGGTTTTGCTATCGGATACTTTGAGCCCAAGCGCGGATCAATTGGTCGTAACGGTTGGGCTGCGCGGAATCGTTGCTTTGGAGGTCGGATTCGAAGGACCGAAGAGCGATTTGCATTCGGGGTTACACGGCGGAGCGGTTTATAATCCGTTGCAGGCGTTGTTCGAAGTATGCGCGTCTTTGCACGACTCGGAAAATCGTGTGACGGTGCCGGGCTTTTATGATGCTGTGGCTCAGGTTGAAGATTGGGAGCGTGATGAGCTTGCGGCTCTCGGCGCGAACGAGGAAAGCTACAAAGAATTTCTGGGAATCGATGCATTGCATCCACATCCCGACTACAACGCATTTGAAGCAATTCGCTATCTGCCAACACTGGAGTTCAATGGGATGGGCGGTGGTTACCAGGGAGAGGGAAGCAAGACCATTGTTCCGTCCAAGGCTATGGCGAAGATTACTTGTCGCTTGGTGGGTAATCAGGATCCGCTTAAAGTGGGCGCTTTGGTGAAAACGGCAATTTTGGCACGAGTTCCGGCTGGGATTAAGGCGACGGTAGAAATGGGGCATGAAGGATCGCCGTATTTGGTGGTTCCTCCAGGTAGACCGAATACTCCAGTGGATCAACCTGTTCGATTGGCGAAAGCTTTCGAGGCGATGGGAAAAGCAATCGGCGAAGTTTTCGAGAAGCCACCATTGTTTTTAAGAGAAGGCGGAAGTATTCCCATTATTGCGGATATGAAAAAAGTTCTCGGTTTGGATTCGGTAATGGTCGGCTTGTTTTTACCTGAGGATAATTTGCATGCTCCTAACGAAAGCTTTAATTTGGCGGTCCTCGAAAAGGGGATACAGGTTTCGAAGAAGGTGATCCTGGCGTTAGCTAAGGGGTGATTCCAATTCATTGTAGGAGTGGGTTTATCCCGCGATTCGACTGTGGGAATCGCGGCGTAAAGCCGCTCTTACATTAATCAGCTAGACCTTCGGTAGATTTGCATGAGATCGAAGATGGATTCACGGAGAGTGAATAGGTCTTTTCGGATCTCAGTTTGCCAATCTTCCTTTTTTTCTTGGATTCGGCTGGCGGCTTCGAGGGTCGCGATGGCGAGATGGATCAAATGCAGGGATCGTTTAAGAGTGGCAACGACGAAGCCGGGTTCGGGTTCTGTGTCATCTTCGAGAGCGGAAACCAATTTGCTTACCGATAGTTGAGAATGCCAAAGCAGTTGATTCCATGGGTTGCTGCTTTCGTCGTTGAGGAGTTTTCGGGATTCCGTTTCGAAAAATATGCGTGAGCTGATATCCATCATGGTGGATATTAGCGGATGATTCGGGAAACTTTCGTCGGTGTCGTCATCTTCTCTGTCATCGAATTTTTCTGGATTTTCATTCCAATCTGGATCGATCTCGTCCGTGTATTCGATGCTATCAATTTCCCAGCCCATCGCATCGGCGATTAGGAGTTCGCATTTCGGGTCGTCGCCGTATTTTTCGAAAAGCTCCATCAGCATATCGCTGCGAGCATCAGATTTTTGAAGGAATGCTTCCCATTGGAATTCGTCCATTTCGCTTGAGTCGGAATCGACATCGTCATCCGGCTCGATGACGTGGACCAGCTTCTCCATGAATTCGAACATTGCCTGTTGGTTCTTGAGGCGTTGTTCGGACTCTTCGCTTTCAGAAAGGTGCCAGTTGGGGAGGGTTATTGACCATTTGAAGTCGGTCGTTTCGATTAGGACGCGGCCGTTGGTTTCGCTGAACCATTCGATATAGATGCAATTGCCAATAACGTAGGGCAATCCGCTTGGCGTAAAGGTGTCGGTGGGTACGTCAGGATCGACGAGGATTTTGACTTTCTTCGATGCAGTGATGTCGCCAACGAGTCCGTGTTGAAAAATGTCTAGACCGGTATAGTCGCCTTCTTCGGGGTGTGGGTTTTCGAATACGAGACGCGCGCCAGCGAGATCGCGATAGCAGTTGCCGGCGAGCTTTAGCTCGAGTGGTTTGTTGAGTCCTTTTAGCCAAATCAGGCCCGTGACTTTGCCAGGAGTTACATTTTGTATTTCGCCTTTGATGACGTATCTATCCACTCTCCAAGCCATTGTAGAAAGAGTAGGTTTGCGATCTGAGTGCTGTCAACTGCGCGGGAAATATTTCCCGATGAGGTCTTAGGATTAGCCTAAGCAAGCGATTTTCGGATTGACGGAATGGAGCTAGGCGCGAGGTTGCGATTTCGCATGTCCGAATATGTTCAACTGCTGGTTTTGATTTCGCCTGTATTTTTGATAATACTGGCAGGGTTTGGACTGCGTTCTTGGAATTGGGTTAAGCCTGAAGCGGATGCGAGTTTGATGAATCTGCTGATTCGCGTTTTGTTTCCCTGTTTGATTCTTTCGGTAGTGCTCGGGTCGGATACGATTCGGTCTGCTTCCAGCATTGTAGTTCCTCCTTTGGTAGGCTTTGGCCTGACAGCATTGGCGATGGCCGTTGCGTGGTTGGTCGCTAAGGGAATGGGTTACCAAAAAGGAGCTGGGTTAAGAACGTTTTGCTTTGCGGTAGGAATAGCGAATTACGGTTTTATTCCAATCCCACTCGTTCAGGATATGTGGGGTGAAAGCGAATTGGCAGTTTTGTTCGTTCACAACGCGGGGGTCGAGTTCGCGATCTGGACTTTGGGAGTTGCGATTGTTTCGGGCGTATCGGTGAAGCGAAGCTTGAAGAAAGCGGCCAACCCGACGGCGATCACTTTAGTCTTTGCGGTCGCTATGAATTTGGTGGGAGCGGATGCCTATGTGCCGGAGGCTATTAGCAAAACGATAGACACGATTGCGGTTTGTTCGATTCCAATTGGGCTGTTGATTATCGGGATGACGCTTCGGGATTTGGCGGGCGAGGGAGAATCGCTCTTCGACGTTCGTTCGAGTCTTGGTTCGGTAGCGGTGCGACTCCTGATATTGCCTTTGATCGTTTTGATCTGCGCGAAAGCGTTGCCAATCAGTTTGGAGCTAAAACGCGTTTTGATAATCCAAGCGGCGATGCCGGCAGCGGTGATGACAATTGTAGTGGCACGCCATTACGGGGGGAGACCGATGGTTGCGACGCGGGTTGCTTTGGCGACAACGGTTGTCGGGGTATTGACGATTCCATTGTGGATTCGCTTCGGCGTGTGGTTCATCGAGGGTTAATGCACGCTTAGGATCGAGAAGACTGTTGCGCCTGGCGATGCTTGGTTCAGAGTCTTCTATTGAATATGAGCGAGAGTATCGAATTGCTGAAATCGTTAATCCGAATTCCGAGCGTTAATCCGGTTTATGGGGGACCGGGGGAGCTTCAGGTGCAGGAGTTCGTTGAAAGCTGGCTATCGAAGCGAAGCATTGACTATCGCTTGCAGGAAGTCCTTCCGGGGCGAAATAATATCGTGGCTCGTATCGGTCCGACGGATAAACCGGCGATCCTGATCGAGGCTCATATGGACACGGTTGGAGTGGAGGGCTGGGTGATGGGCGATCCGTTTGAGCCGGTCGAAAAAGCCGGTCGATTATACGGTCGTGGATCCTGTGATACCAAGGGCAGTCTGGCGACTTTCCTGCAATTGGCGGGACGTTTGGCTGCAAGAGAATCGGATTTGAAATACGCTTTGCTTTTCGCGGCGACTGTAGATGAGGAGTTTCAACAGCGGGGAGCTTTCAAGCTGTCGGAATTACTGGTCGAGATGAATATTGGAGGAGCTTTGACTGGTGAGCCAACTCGCAGTGAGATTGTGACGAAGCACAAGGGAGCGTGTCGGTACTCGATCCAAGCGAGTGGTAAAGCGGCGCATGGATCCACTCCAGAGTTGGGGGAGAATGCTATCTACAAGATAGCGCGAATCGTAGAGAAATTGAACAGATGCGGCACGCTGATGAGTCAGGAAGAGTCGCTGCCGTTTATCGAACGTGGTAGTTTGAATGTTGGTAAAATCGGAGGGGGCATTGGTTTCAATATCGTACCGGATAGCTGTTCGATTGAATTGGATCGCCGACTAGGCGTGAATGAAGCGGTGGAGTCGGTTCGCGAAGGAATTGAGTCGATCGTGAACTCGGAATCTGATGTGAGCGTATCCAGCTTTCTGGAGCGACCCGCTTTGAATACGGACAATAGTCATTGGTTTCCCCAAGCTCTCGAAGCAAGCGCTCGAAAGCATGGAGTGATGGAGGGGTTTCGCGAAGTCCCGTTTATGACGAATGGGGTGGCTTATTCAAGTGTTGGGGTTCCGACAGTGGTATTCGGCCCGGGAGACATCGCTCAAGCTCATAAAACGGACGAATACATCCAATTCGGCGAAATGGAGCGGTCATTAGCGATTTTGGAGGAGCTCTTTGTTGGAGAGTAATTTCGCAGGTGGCGATGAAGACTGGCCAAACGTGAAATGTGCTGCTTAATATTCGACCTATGAAAACCGAATTCAGCTCATCGAGATTCATTAAGGGAGCCCGATTAACGGGGTTTTTCCTAGGCCTGGTCCTGCTTTTGCCAAGCGTTCATGCGAAAAAGGATGCGTACAAATTCAAGTTCGGCTTGATGACTTTGGGAGCGCAGGGGGAGCCGGTGGTGTACTTGGAAACCAAGGAAATTGAAAAGCATAGCGACCCGTCCTATAAACATGGTTTTTCGATAGTGCGAAAAAACGGGGCTCAATTCTTTGCGTATTTCAAAGTGCGTTTTCCGAAAGCGATCGAAAATATTCCTGCAGCGGTTTACGAACATTACACGGTGTTGGAAAATGGTCGAGTGTTTCAATCGAAAGATGAACTCGTGTGGGAGTTGTCCGAAAGTTTCGTTTTCGATAAATCCGACCCGATTGGGGCTTACGAAATGGAAATTTACACGGATGGAGAATTGTACCGGAAAATCGATTACAATGTTTCGGCTGTACCGGAATTCGATTTTTGAATTTCGTTTCTTTCGATTCGTTTAATCCTTTGGAACAATTGTTTGGTTTATGAAAATATTGATCGTTAGTTCGAGTTTAAATCCGGATAGCAAGTCGCGTCTTTTAGCTCAAGAGTTAGAGAAGCAATGGAAGGGGGCTTATTTCGAAGTTACGTTGCTCGATCTAAGAGAAGCGAATTTGCCGATGTGCGATGGCGGCACTGCCTATGGAAAAGAGAGCGCGATTCGAGCGAAGGCCATGGTTGAGGAAGCGGACGGCATCGTTTTCGCATCGCCGATATACGTCTATAACGTGAACGCGGCTTTGAAGAATTTCGTCGAATTAACAGGGCATTCCATGAAGGATAAAGTGGCGGGCTTTTTATGCTCAGCTGGCGGAAAACTGAGCTATATGTCACCGATGTCATTTGCGAATAGCCTAATGCTTGATTTTCGGATGTTTGTATTGCCTCGGTTTGTCTATGTCTCGGCTGAAGATTGGGATGGAGATCAACTTTCCGAAGATATCGTCGAACGTATTGAGAAATTTGCTACGAGTTTTGCTGATTTTACAGGTCGAATGACTGCTTGATGATATGTTTGATACCCGGAATGTAGCGATTATCGATCTTTGCCAGACTTATCATTTGGTGGAGGATTCAATATTGTTGAACCTTAGAAGATCTTCCGAAGAACTGAGCCGTTCCGTGGCGAGTCTTCTAGTCGATCAGGGTCACGTGAGCCGCGAGGTGCTGTTGGATCGTGTCGCGAACTATCTTAGTTTGGAACGCCGGTCAAACGTGCCTCCCGATATTCCGAGTCAGGTGATTGGCGAAATCGATGTTAAGTTGGCTCGGATGTATGGTGTCGTTCCTATCGAGTCTTTGGATACGGGGATATTGTTTATAGCGATCGATCCATTCGATAGTCAGGTTGTCGATGATTTGAGCTTTGCCGTGGGCAAGGAGGCTAGAATCGAAGTGGCGGATCCTCAAACGGTTCAGGAACTGTTGGACGTCTATTATCGATTTGGAGACGCTGACTATCTGGGAATCCTGGAGGAAGTCGACTATGCGGGCGGCGAGGTCGATGATATGTCTGTCGAGGATCTCCTCAACATGGCGGGAGAAACGCCTATCATTCGATTCGTCAATTTGGTTTTGTCTCAAGCGATCAAGGACAAGGCTTCGGATGTTCATTTCGAGCCTTTCGATACCGAGTTTAAAATACGCTACCGGATTGACGGCGCGTTGTACGAGATGTCGCCTCCGCCTAGAGAATTGGCGATACCGATTACTTCTCGAATTAAGGTAATCGGGAATTTGAACATTGCAGAGCGTCGCGTGCCTCAAGATGGAAAAGTACGGCTAACGATTTCCGGACGCCCAGTTGATCTGCGTATTTCGACTTTGCCTACACAGTTTGGCGAAAGCGTAGTGTTGCGAGTCTTGGACCAGACGGCAACGACGCTGGATTTGCATAGCATTGGAATGCCCTCGGAAGTGGTGGAAGCAGTTGAGCGAGTTATCCATCGCCCCAATGGCATTTTTATCGTAACGGGTCCTACGGGATCGGGCAAAACGACGACTTTGTATAGCTGTTTGAAAAGCTTGAATCAGGTGAAATCGAAGATTATGACGGCGGAGGATCCCATCGAGTATGAAATCGATGGCATTATGCAAACGGCGATCAATTCGTCGATCGACCTGTCGTTCGCTGGTGCCTTGAAGGCCTTTTTACGCCAAGATCCGGACATCATCATGATCGGTGAGATTCGCGATCTCGAGACGGCTCAGATAGCGATTCAAGCTTCACTGACGGGTCACTTGGTACTGACGACGTTGCATACAAACGATTCGGCGGGCGCGATTACTCGATTGATGGATATGGGGATTGAAGAGTTCCTGATCGCGTCCTCGGTCGAAGCGGTTCTCGCTCAACGGCTTTTGCGTCGTTTGTGTCTGGATTGCCGGAAGGAGTACATTCCGTCAGTAGCTCTGATCGATCAATTGGAGTTGGATCCTGGATTGCTGCAAAACAAGGAATTTTATGCGGGAACGGGTTGTGCGGTTTGCGCGGATACGGGGTATCGCGGTCGCTTGGGGATTTTTGAGATGTTGGAAATAACGGAGCCTATTCGAGAGCTGATTGCGGATGGACGTCCGGCGAGTGTGATTCGAGAAAGAGCGATAGAACAAGGTATGCTTGCATTGAGAGAAGATGGGCTGCGAAGCATTTTTACGGGTGTCACATCGATCGAAGAGGTGATACGGTACACGTAATCGACTTATGCCGAAATTCGAATTTATTGCAGTGGATAGCGGGGGCGAGGAACGCCGCGGAATGGTAGAGGCCCCCAACCGGGATTTGGCATCTACTCAAATAAAAAGCTACGGACTGACTCCTACTAAAGTAAAGCCGGTTAAGGTGGGCCCACGAACAGCGAAACGTGGTTCGGGTGGCGCCTTGCAAGTTCGAGGGGATACTCAGGAGAATGTGAAGAAGCCTGCCTATTTCGGAGCAGCTATAAATGGGAAGGGCATGTCTATTTTTACCCGCCAACTTTCGACTTTGTTGCAGAATGGACTTTCACTGATCAAGAGCCTGGAAGTATTGGTGGCTCAAGAGCGAAATCCAGCTTTCAAGTGGGTCCTGAGTCAGCAGTTGAATAACATTCGAACGGGTAATACGTTCTCAGAAGGCTTGTCGCAGTTTCCTAAGGAGTTTGATACGCTTTACATGAACATGGTCAAAGCAGGTGAGGCTAGCGGTACTTTGGACATGGCTTTGGGAAGACTGGCGCATTATCTAAATAAGGCGCGCCAGATACGTTCGAAAGTTACTCAAGCGGCAATTTATCCCTTAGTGGTATCTGGTTTTTCTTCATTGATCGTTTTGGGTTTGATGACCTTTGTCGTTCCGAAATTCGCGGATATTTTCGATAAGCAGCTCAATGGCGAGCAATTGCCGGAACTGACTCGAATAGTGATGTTGCTCAGTAGCATACTAACGTCGCATGCTCCGCTTGTCGGAGGAGTTGCGGCGGGGGCATTGGTGGCGTTTCTAGTATTTCGAGCAACGAGGGTTGGGGCTTTGTTTTTTAGTTTTATGAAACTGAATACACCCTTGTTAAAGGATACGTTTTCGAAGGTGTATATTTCCCGATTTTGTCGGACGTTGGGTACGCTACTGGAAAGCGGTGTGCCGATTTTGGAAGCATTAAACTATTCTCGGGATTCCATAGGAAATCGGTTTATCATGTCGGCGATTGATAAGGTACGTAATCGCGTGCGGGATGGCGAACCGCTAGCTCAACCAATTGCTGCAACGGGATTGTTTCCGCCTATGGTCTCGAGCATGGTGGAGGTCGGCGAAGAGACGGGTGAGTTGCCGAATATGCTTAATCAGATCGCCGATATTTATGACGAAGAAGTGGATGCGTCCATTTCAAGTGTCACTTCTATCATCGAACCGATCCTAATTTTATTTTTGGCGGTAAGCGTTTTGCTCATCGCGATCTCGCTCTTTCTTCCCTTCGTAAAGCTCATGCAAGGAATGGCGGGCTAACTCATTATTCAAAGGCCATCAAAATGATCTTAGCGAAATGGGTAACCACTGATGACACTGATGAACACTGATATTATTGAATTACGCTTAGTTATCAGTGCTCATCAGTGTCATCAGTGGTTTAAAAAACCCCTAGCTGTAGTTCATCAGATTTATCTTTGCCTCAATGAGCAGGTATGGAATCACCTTCTAAGGTGATACACCAGTTCAGTCCTTTTTAAGCGAAGCAACCCCTTCCGCTGGGTTTAGGGCGCCATTATAATTTCGAACCCCAAACGATCATCTTTTATGTCTACCGAATCTCGTTTCAATGAACCCCCGCAATCCAAAGGACTCAGTCGTCGAGACTTCATCGCCACAAGCGCGAGCGTTGTCGGAGCGATGGCCTTATCAAGCGCTCTTCCTGCGAGAGCGGCTTCGGAGACTGGAAATCGTGCAGCAAGTTATGTATTTGGAAATACTGACAGTCTAAGCGTCGGGCCGGGTTGGGAGTCATTAAATCCTGGTTATTGGCAGTTGAAAGGTGGAGCGTTGCGGCGACGTTTGAAGAACGTGGGCGATCGGGCGCGTCGGACTGGTTTTCCGTTTCACTCCATGACGGCAGGGAAGAAAATGGAAACGGATTACGATCCGTCGCTCCCGGTGGGAATACTTTACAGGAACGATTGGAGCCTTTCAGGTGCATTCGAAGTGACTGCCCAATTCACGTATGTCGCAGATTGTACGGAGCCTGAGGATGGGGATTCGACGACGTGGAAAATGTTCGAAAAGGGATACGGCAATTTGGGGATCGCCTTTGGGGCGAAGTCTATCTTCGAGAGCTATGGAAAGATTGCTCAAGCTCATCAGGTTGTTTGGTCGGATAAGCCGAACTTGGAATTGATTCGCGCAAAAAAGGGGGCAGGAAGCAAAGCCGCGAAAGGCGCCGTTTTCAGAGTGAATGCGCCTAGTCTGTCTCCAGGCGATCAGGTGGAGATTCGATTGGTGGTGAAGCCAAATTCGAATGGAATGAGCGTGGTCGAGACTACCTTGAAGGCAAAAGGGAAGTCGGTGAGGTTAAAGGAAGAAATGGCGACATCCGCAACGGAGGGATATGTTGGCGTTGTAGGAAGAGGGACGATCGATTTCGAAGTGAATGCGTTTAATGTCTCGACGATTGATTGCGAGCGGAGCGAAGCGGGACACACGGAGTGTTTAGTGTGCTATCCTCTCGGGGAAACCTTGAAGCAGGAAGACGGGAAATGGTCTGTTCGATTTGTCGGGATCTTTGATCGGGATGGCAAGGAAGCTGTTATCCGAGTTGCGGATACGGAGAACCCTAAGAAAGGTTGGGCATCGGTTCCGATAGCAGGAGCGGGCGCGATCGTGAACAATGATTTTCGACGTAATACTGCGGTTATCGAAGTGGTTCTACCTGAGTCGCCGAATCAAAAGACTTTGTACTACACCGTTTGGAAAGACGGTCAGAATGTAACCACTGATCCTCGAATCGGAACTTCTGCGGTTGGTGCAGGAACTGGGCTCGTCGGAGATGTGCCGAAATCGGGTGGTTACGTGGGGCGACTTCCTCGGCTTGCGGCTCCGTATAAGTTATGCGGGTTAAGTTGCCATGCTCTGACTAGCGGGCTTCAGAAGAAAACTCCCGAAGGATATCAGATTCTAGGTGGTGGAGCGGAGTGGCAATTTCGGGATCAGCCGACGGAAGGCGCGTATCAGCATCTCGAGGACTATAACTTTCAAGTGATGGTCTGGGAGGATGATGTCTGGTATATGGAATTGTCCCTGTATCCACCCAGCACGGACGATGCGTACAAGGTGATAAAGAACTCGATTTGCGGTCCGGCGAGTCGGTGGCAGTGTATGCGCCACTGGAATGTGATCAATCCAGGCGATCACGATTACGGAATGGATGATGTTAAGGGGCCCGAGCAGATCATTATCCGAACGGTGGATGGATTGGGACAGGACACGTCGTACATGAAGCGAAATTTTCAAATTGTGCATCATTTGGTGACGGGAGCGGAAACCGTTGATCCGGTGGCGAATCCCAAAAAATGGCGTGCTTGGAAAATGCCGAATCGCGATTTCACCTTGGCCATTCTGGATTCGCGGCTGTGGCGGAGTTCGCAGGATGTCGATATTTGGGATGACTCGGGTTGGGGTGCGTTTAAGAGTCTTTACGATCGTGAAGATCCAACGCGGAGCTTGCTCGGCGAGGAACAATTCGCGTGGTTGCAGGAATTGATCGCAACGGATTCGTCGAAACTGATCTGTCTGACTGGTATCAATGGTATGCATACAGTGTGGACTGGAGGGGGTGCCAGCGCGAAGCATCCAAAGAAATTTGATCAACGCGATCGGGTGACCGCGGATTACGCGGGGTGGGTAAAAGCTGGCTCGGATCGTGTCTTGGAATTGTTGGGTTCACGCGATGGAGTGGTTACCGTTTACGGAGATGTTCACAATGGCAGTATAATGAAGAACCTTGAGCACAATGTGATCGAGTGCAGTTTTGGGCCAATTGGTCGGAGTGGCGGACGAGCGGTGATTCCTGGGTTCGGCCCCCGGATGCAAGATGTGGATGGTCGAGAGTTGGAGATGCATGCTCTCTATCATAAAACGCATCGAAACCCCCAGCTCGATCAACAGGGTAAGGGTGACCCATTTTATTGGAATTTTCTAGAAATGGAATTCGATCCGCAAGCTGAGGATCCTGCAATTGGGCTGCGAGTGAGGAATTTGATAGATGGACCAGAGGATGCCCCTCGTGGAGGTTCTGCTTTGGAAACTTCGGCTTCGAGCACGGGACGAATAGCACGTTCCAAGTTGCCAGCATTCAATACGTTGGCTAATGCTGATGTTCGCTTTACTAAGCGCGATGGGCGTCCCATTCGGGCAACTCGAAGCGGTCGCAAGGGTGAGGTTTTGCCAATCGGTTTAGCCGATATCGCTCCTGGAGACATTGTCATCGCTACCGCTTGGAATGGAGTACGAGCGAAGTCTTCGGTTTTAACGTCGAAAAAGGCTTGAGGGGACAGCGGCTTGAGTCGAAGCTCGTCGAATGAAGAGCTTAGAGAATATTGTTCGAGGTTTACGGAAACCGGCTCTTGGGCTGGCTTTAACGCTGTCTGTGGTGACAGGTATCGCCGAAGAACATCAACGACCCAATATTGTATTCATTTTCTCTGACGATCATGCGACTCAGTCGATCGGGGCCTATGGATCGAAGATTAATAAGACACCTAATATCGATCGATTGGCGAATGAGGGCAGCATATTTCTCAATTCGTTTTGCGGCAATTCGATTTGCGGTCCTTCACGCGCCTCGGTGCTGACTGGAAAGCACAGTCATATCAATGGCTTTTACACTAACTCTGGCGGAACTCAATTCGATGGGTCCCAGATGACGTTTCCAAAGCTTCTCCAGAAGTCAGGTTATGCAACCGCTCTGGTGGGCAAGTGGCATTTGGGTTCGGATCCGACAGGGTTCGACTATTGGGAGGTCGTTCCGGGTCAAGGGAGCTACTACAACCCCGATTTTTATACGAGCGCTGGCCAAGACAATAAGAAGCGTTACGAAGGCTATATAACGGACATCACGACCGATTTGGGACTCAAGTGGTTGGATGAGCGCGATAAGGATAAGCCATTTCTTTTGATGTGTCAGCAGAAGGCTCCTCATCGGACCTGGGCCCCTAATCTGAAACACCTTTACAATTACGAGGATGCTCCGGTGCCGGAACCGGCTACTTTATTCGATGACTGGAAGAATCGAAGCCCTACCTTGGCAGGAAATGAGATGTCGATCAAAGATCATTTCATCTATCAGTGGGATATGAAGTTCCAGGAGAGGGTGCCAATGGCGAATGACTTTGAAAGTCGGCTCAACGAGCCCGAGTATCCTCGAATGACCCCAGAGCAGCAGGCAGTGTGGGATGCTTATTTTGAGCCTCGCAATGCGGCTTTTCTCGCTTCGCCACCAACGGGCAAGGACCTAGTGCGCTGGAAGTATCAGCGTTATATCAAGAACTACCTGCGTTGTATCGATTCGGTGGACGAAAATGTGGGCCGGGTCTTGAATTACTTGGACGAGAATGGACTGACCGAAAATACGATTGTCGTATACAGCTCCGATCAAGGTTTCTACCTCGGCGAGCATGGTTGGTATGACAAACGTTGGATGTACGAGGAATCCATGCGCATGCCATTCTTGATTCGCTGGCCGGAGAAAATCGCTCCCGGTACGCGTCACGAGCAATTGATTCAGAACATCGATTATGCTCCAACCTTTCTCGAGGCGGCAGGAGTTGAGGCTCCCCAAGGTATTCAGGGCAAAAGCATGATATCGCTTTACGATAGCCCGAATTCTCAGAATTGGCGCAAGTATGTGTATTATCACTACTACGAGCATTTGACGGAACATGGCGTTCCGCGACATGATGGAGTGCGAGGAGAGCGCTACAAGTTGATTAATTTCTATTCCAATGACGGATGGAGTCTCTACGATCTAGAGACGGATCCGAATGAATTGACGGATTTGTCGAAGGCCCCAGAGTACAAGGATATACTAATCCACATGCAGGGCCAGCTAGCCCGCTTGCGGACGCAGTACGAACTGCCTGAATACGCAGAGTCGATGAAGCATTGATCGATTCAAAAGTAGCACAGGCATCCTGCCTGTTTCGGTAGAGTGGACAGGCTGGAAGCCTGTGCTACTTTTGGGGGTTTTGCGTTATTTCCTTGGCGACTAGGATTCTCCATTCCTCCGATGGTAGGGCACTGGCGATGAAGTCTCGAGGAGGGCGGATGTCATTGGGTAGTTCTGCCATTTGATGGAGTCGAGTGCGGCAATGCATTTTATCGCCGGATTCGAAGGCAATTTTTGCTGAATCCAAAATCGCCTGAGAATTGTGGGGCATTATTTCGATCGCTTTCGCCAAATAGTTTTCCGCTTCTTGCGGATCATTGTGCTGCAGGTAGATTTCTCCGATAGATCGAAGCGCTTCCGATTTCAGTGAATTCGACTCTTTTTTCGAAACGGGTTTCGAAAGATCGATTTCGTTCTCAGATGCGTATTCGAAGTGTTCGAGGGCTGATTCAGTGTTCCCAATGGTTAGATCTAGCTTTCCCATTTCTAGGCGATAATAGGGATTGTTTTCGTGAAACGGCTTTCCCGATTCCAAAATTTGACGGCCTTTTTCGGGCGAAGCGTAGGTCTGTTGAATACGGGCCAAATAGACGCGGGCATCGTAGTTTTGCGGTTCCCATTCGAGAACTTGATTTAGAAGTTCGATCGCTAGGAACTCGGCTCTGTTCTGATAGTGAATACGTGCGAGTCCAATATTCGCGGGAATGAGTTCGGGACGAAGGGCGAGAGCGGCTCTATACCGGTCTTCAGCCCCGTTTGCGTTGCCCATTCGCTCTAAGACATGGCCTAGCTTGTAATGAGCGCTGGCGAAGGCTGGGTCGTCCTTGATTGCTCCAAAGTAATATTCCCCCGCTTTTTCTAGTAAGCCTTGAAGCTCGAAGTAGTTGCCGAGGTTATAGGAATAGCGGGACCGACTTCCGGCAGAGTCTATTTCGTATTGTACCTGAGCATTTTTCAATTCGGCAAAGTCCTGTTCGTCGACCGGCATTATCTGGATCGACAACTCGGCCATTTCGTCTGTCGATGACCAACCACCTTGAATTCGTTGTGGAGGGTCGTTTGGGTTTCGAATGTTATTGTTGGAATTGTCGAAGACATAGGACATGTGCAGCGTAGAACCTGCAGGAATTTTTATTGGTGTTTCGTACCGGTAGTCGCCTTGCCAATTGAAGTCCCAGTCTTGAATTCGAAATAGCCAGTGTTTCGTTCCATTTGGAAATTGAGCGTAGGCTCCCAAGTCTTTACCTATGTAATGAGCATGGGGATACAACCCGACTATTTCCGAATCGACGGGAATGCTCATTTTTTCTTCGATTCTGTATTCGGTAACGCCTGGATTGATGTCGATATCGAATTTTCTCATCTGTATAATGAAGCTGGACCGTGTCGGCGCTTTGTCGGTGAAATAGAGTCCAATCCTTGGCGATACGGATTCAATTTTTCCTCTGGGGAGCATGTGCAGTTGGATTACGATATCCGAACCGGGCCTGAGGGTCCAGGCAGTATCGGTATAGCTTTGGTAGGGAGACTGTCCTGGCGTCCAACCAACGAGTTGACCTTCTGGCGGCGCGGCGGCGCCTATCCCCATGCCGTCGAAACCTGGCCCGGGCTCGCTTATGTCCTTATCTCGGGAGGTCGACGTTTTGTCTACTTGAAGCAAGGCATGATGAATGACCAATTGAGAATTTGGAAGAAACTCAATGGCGCGAACATGCTTGGCGGATTTTAGAGGAACGGGAATGACAAAGTTGCGGTAGATATCTGTCCCCTCAGCCTGAAGTTGGTACGCTTCGGGGAATTCTAAAATCAAGTCGGGTTCGCCCAGTTGCCACGTATCCGGAAATGAAGGAAGCCGAGGAGCTTCGGCCAAGTCGCCTGAAGGAGCTCCTAGGTCGTCCCATCTTTGAATGAGAGCGATCTGCTCGTCGCTTAAGCGACGTTCGCCCTGAAACTTCGGACCAAAGTGGGGATCGGGCTTCCAGGGGGGCATGAACCGACTGGAGACGACTTCGCTGATTTGCCGTGAGCGTTTCTTGACGAGATCGTAGCTGCTGAAACTGAAGGGCCCGATACCGCCCTCGCGATGGCATACGACGCAATTGTCATAAATGATGGGGGCGATGTGTTCGGCAAACGTGACCTCTGTTTTATCTGATTGAGATAGCAGGGCGCTTGCTGAGGCAAAAATAAGGACAGTGCTGCTTATTGTACGACGCATTGTGATACACGATAGAGACTGAGGGGCGATCTCAATTGGGCAAGCGAACAAGGGTGCAGGGCGGCCTATTATATCGAGAATTGCAGGGCCGGGGCTCGCACCGTGCCGCGATTAGTAGCGAAAGCTCCTCATACGCGGTGTGATGCAACGGTCTTCGACAAGTCTCTTCTGAAACAAGAATTTCCTACCTAATCGTAGGAGCGGGTTTACCCCGCGATAGCACTGCAACGATCGCGGGGTAAACCCGCTCCTACATCTTGTTGCAGACCGCTTATTAATCTCGGCGTAGAGCAGGTGGAACCCAGCCCGCTGGATACCCTGCTACACCCAGTCAAAAGCGCCAGCCTTACAGCGGTTAGTGTGGTACAACCTATCGAGAGCAAAAAAAAAGCTCGGACGCGTGAACGCTCGAGCTTGAAATTTGATTCTATCCAATTGGTGGTCTAGAATTCGAATGTAGAGCGCAAGCGGAAGGTACGTCCTTCTCTCCAGGTGACCGAACGCGGACTTCCGTCTGGCTGGACGACTGTAGTGATGATGTCGCCGCTACTAAGAGCATTGGCGAGGTTCAGCTGTAGTCTCCAGTCTACTTTGTCATTGAATATTTTGGTGGAGTATCCCACCCAAGCGTCGAGTCTCTCGATCGCGCCATCACTGTAAGGACTTGCTAGATTGGGGAGAGCCAAGGTTTGTTCACCAACTGACTGAAGCGTGATTGGATAGCCAACTGCTTTTGTATCTTCCCAGCGGAATGCGCCGCCAATATGCCATCCGCCAAGGGCTGAATCTTCCTCGAAGCGATAGTTGGTGGTCAGATTCCATCTCCATTCGCGAAGCTCGCCCACTAGCTGGCCCTCGCGAGCTAAAGAGCTGTTGAGTGAATTTAACAGAGTGTCGAAGATGCGGACATTTTCAGGTTGGTCCGATTCATCAGCGATCAGGAAAGAAGCCGGATTGCTGGTGTTGGTCCATTCGTCGACGCGGTAGGTCAAGTACTCGACAGTTGCAGGAGCGATGTTGCTCGTGGTCGCCTGCTGTTGTGAAATATTAAGTGAAACGCGCCAATTGCTTGATGGGTTGTAGATGATGTCTATCTCTTTGCCTTTTGAAGCGGTGCTTTGCGTATCCCGGAGACTGAAACTCGTAGGAGTTTGCTCGACGCCTTGTCCACTATCCGTACCAGAGTCAGGAACAATCTGCCAACCTGTCAGTGTCTTGTAGAAGTCTGGTGGACCTTCATAGCCCGCGGCATCGCGCACAGCTTGTGTATTGTATTCGATGATGCGGCGGTCGGCTTCGAAAAGAAAACCTGGATAGTTGAACGATACATTTCCGGCAACGGTTTCGTACCAGTTGAATTTCATGAGGAACTTGTTCTCGAACAATCCAATGCTGAACCCTTCGTCGGTTGTTGTTCCCTGTGGAGGCGATATTAGATTGCCGAAAACATCAATACGGGGCGCGGAGATTTGGAAATTCTCGGATTCACCCCAGTGGAAGGATAGGTCTACTCCATCTGGTAGAGGAATGGCGTCTGGCACGTGCAATACGGCACCGAAGGTTTCGGTCGTCGCCTTGAAAGGCGTTCCCGATGGATCCGAGTTTAGCTGACGAGAAGCCAGGTCGATTAAGTTTCTGGAATCTCTTGAGGAAGTAGCCCCAAAAGAGTTCACCTCATCGGTGCGGCGGCCGTATGTTCCGACCAGCCATTCTTTTTCGAAGAAGTAGGCTTGATGCACATAGGCTTCGGAATCGGTAACCTGACGATTCATAGATTCGCTGTAGATTTGGTTTAGGAACGTGGATTCGTCTCGGACGTCGCCGATTGCGGTTTGCATGGTCGCCCATGCTCCATCACTTCCTTCGCCGCCCGCGTTTTCATCGAAGTACCAGCCGGTTGTCGAATCGGTTCTCAGGATTTGCGTAATCCCGGGTAGATTAGCTCCCACATGAGTGCTCGCTCCTGCTAGACTAGGTCCAACAAAAAACTGGGTACGAGCCTGCGCACCACCGGAATTCATATTGGTTGAGCCATTTTGCGAAGCTGCTAGATAGGCCGCGTCTACCATATTGCGGCCATTGATGGTGCCGCGGTCAACTTCGTATTCCTGGGCGAAGACGGTGCCTGTGTGACGGCCGAACCATTTCAATACATTTCCGTCCGTATTCTTCAGGTTCAGTTCATAAAACGCAGTTCCCCGTTTCACATTGCGGTCGATATCGTTTTGCTGGCGCTGACTTTGGGAAGCGACGTAGGGGCGGCCAAAGTTAGGATTGGCTCCACCCCAGTTTAGAGTGGTGTTGATATCCATAGTGATGAAATAGCCGCGGCCACCCCCAATGAGGTCGAACCAGCTCCGCTTCATCGATTCTTTCATATAAGAAAGCTCGAAGCCATAGGAGCCCAAAGCGTAATCCCAAGATTGGTCGTAACTCGCGTTGATGACGTCGAACTCCTCGCGCTCGAAAGCGTTTGGTCCGTCGAGCCTTTTTTCAACCCAGTCGAATACGGACCGGTCAATGATTTCATTGTCCGCGAAAAAAGAGCCAAACTCAATCCCTGATGCGGCTGCAGTCGGAGAGGGGTACCATTGGTTTCCTTTGGTGAGACCGACCGTGTATGTGCGAAAGCGCTCTCCTTCTCTGACGGTATCTTCCCAGGCGTAGTTTAAGCGAGTGGGCGCTCCGCCATCGCCTTCATAGACGACTGCAGGTTGAAAAAACCAGGAACCGGGAGCGCGAACGATGTCGCGGTCGATGGTGCCGAATTCATCATCGAATGGACTGTGAGTGACTTGATCAAAACCGGGGTCCCACCAACGAGTAACGCTGCCATCGCCAGGAGCGTTAGGGCGCGGGCGTCGGGCGTCAATTTCGCCATTTTCGTAGCTCGCTCTAATATTCGCGTTTGGGAAAGGCTTGAAAAGGGCCGCAATCGTTAAGCGCTCGTCATCTTCATACGAGAAGTCCTGACGCCATTTTTGCGTGTCCGATAAACCGGCGACACGAATGCCGAATTTGTCTTCGACCAGCATGCGTTCTACGTCGAAGTTGAAGCGGTAGCTACCAAAGGAGGCTACTGTGAACTCGATTTTGTTACGAGTCGCCAAGTTTGCTGAAAAGGTAGTGGCATCGATAATTCCACCAGGAGAACCAAGACCGAAGAGAATCGAGTTCGGGCCACGATTGACCGTGACGCGATCGACGTTGTAGGAGTCGAATCCAATACTGGTCGGCATGTAGTTGCGGGAAGCGTCCGCGCTAGCCAAGCCGCGGATACGGTTGTTGTTTTCCGGGTTACGGTTTTGTCCCTCAAGAACGACGGTTCCCGCAGTGTTTCCACCCGAGAAGGTTCCATCGGCACCTGAAGTCTCAATGTTCCCGAGAAACGGAAGCAGGTTGGTGGCGTCAGTGACGTTCAAATCCTCCATGAACTCCTTCGTCGCAACCGTGATGGAATTCGGTAGGTCGCCTAAGTCGGTTTTTAGGCGTGTTCCCGCGAGTGTGGAAGTAGCGGCGTATCCCGTTTCGTCCGCAGCGCTTACGGAAAACGGAGACAGTTCGAATACCTCATCGTCCGAGTCTTGAGACCAAGCTGGAGCGGCGAGGAGGGCTAAGGCTAAAGAGCCTGCGAGTATTGAACGCCGAGAGAATGATGTATA
>JBNMOQ010000048.1:0-23843 GCA_051275055.1 Candidatus Pelagisphaera sp. | reverse complement strand
CTATTGGTAATAACAACTAGGTAATAAAAACAATAATATAAGTATTGTCGGTAAAACAAACACCAATAAAGCATTAATACCTAAAGGTGTTACGGAGAAAAACTAGGCATGCATCATTAGTAAATAGTGGTGGGATCACACGAAACGAATTAAACAGGATGAATAAAGAAATTATAACCGTAGATGATGCTTCCACGATTCGGAAAATGGTATCGATGACATTGGGGGGCGCAGGATACCGCATATCCGAGGCTGCCGATGGCCTTGAAGCCCTCAACCTTTTGAAGCGCCACCAAGTCGATCTTGTTATAACGGATGTCAATATGCCGAATATGGATGGCATTGAGCTGACCCGCCAATTGAGAGCTCTCCCATCCTACCAACGAGTCCCTATTGTATTGCTCACGACTGAATCCGACCCCGCTAAGAAAAACGCCGGTCGAGCTGCTGGAGCAACCGGCTGGATCAAAAAGCCTTTTTCCCAGGATCAACTGCTCGCCTTGGTCGCGAAAGTTTTCTCGAACTAACTTTAACCTAATCGAATACCATGAGCGATGATCTCACAAAACAGTTAATTAATGATTTCATTATCGAGAGCTGTGAAGGCCTCGATAGTTATGAAATCGACATTCTCAAGTTCGAGAACGGCGATTTCGATGATGAAACAATCAACAATATCTTCCGCGTTATACACACGGTTAAGGGTACGGCTGGTTGTTTAGGTTTGGGACGCTTGGAAAAGACCGCCCACATCGGTGAAAATCTCCTGACGATGGTCAGGGATGGCAGGCTGAAAATTACTCAAGAGATGATCACACCCTTGCTTGAGCTTTCCGATGCCCTCCGCGAGCTTATGGGCTGCCTTGAATCCACCGGCGAAGAAGGAGACAAAGACTATTCCGCTCTCCTTGAATGCTTGGATTCGTTACAAAACCAATCGAAAAACGTAAACGAAGAAAGTGTACAAAAAGCAGATGCTGGATTTGGATTTTTCGAAGAAGACAAGTCTAGCGAGACTGTTGAGGCCCATGTCGAAGATGACAGTGTAGAGTCCGAAACGCTTGCGCCGGTAGCTCAAGAGAATGACGAGTCAAACGATCCTGTTATTGCGAAAGACAAGCCTAGTATCGGTAGCAATTCAATTCGCGTTGATGTCGGATTGCTGGATCGCGTTATGAATATGGTGGGCGAGTTGGTGCTCGCACGAAACCAAATCGTCGCGAATTCCGAGCATCTCGATCCGACTGCCTTGCAAACCGCAGCACAGCGTCTCAATATTATCACTAGAGAGCTGCAAGAAGGCGTCATGAAAACGCGTATGCAGCAAATCGGCAGTATTTGGGCGACTCTTCCGCGAGTGGTTCGCGACGTATCTGGCGAGCTCGGCAAAAAAGTCCGACTGGTGATGGATGGTCAAACAACCGAGCTGGATCGTACTGTAATCGAAGCGATTAAGGATCCGTTGACGCATATCATTCGCAACTCTATCGACCATGGTATAGAAGATCCCGCCATTCGCTCGAAGAATGGAAAGGCAGAAGAGGGTTTACTCTCTCTGCGCGCCTTTCACGAAGGCGGCCAGGTCAATATCGAGATCATGGACGACGGCGCAGGAATAAATTTAGAACGCGTTAAAGAGAAGGCGATCAAGCTAGGAATGATCACTTCTCAAAACGCCAAGGAACTCAGCGATCGAGAAGCAACCGATCTTATTTTCCTACCGGGACTATCCTCTGCCGAAAAGGTATCCAACGTATCGGGACGAGGCGTCGGAATGGATGTAGTTCGTACCAATGTCGAAAAGACAGGTGGTTCGATCGATTTGCAGACGCATCCTGGTCAAGGTACGACAATTCGAATCAAGATACCGCTGACGCTTGCGATTATTCCAGCCTTGATCGTGACGAGCGGCGGCAGTCGTTTCGCAATACCTCAAGCGAGTCTGCTAGAGTTGGTTCGCCTAGAGAGCGAACAGGCAAAAGCGAAGATAGAGATGCTTTACGGCGTTCCTGTATATCGTTTACGCGGGCAAATATTGCCGTTGGCCTACCTAAGTAAATCGCTTAATATAGAAGAGAAATCAAATGAAGAAGACGATTCTATTAATATTATCGTACTGGAAGCGGATGGCCGACAATTCGGGCTCGTCGTAGATGAGATAAACGACACAGAGGAAATCGTCGTCAAACCATTGAGCAAGCAGCTCAAGGATATCAACGCATTCGCCGGAGCAACGATTATGGGCGACGGGAAAGTGGCCTTAATCTTGGATGTGCTGGGTTATGCTGAACACTCTAAAGTAGTGTCAGAGAGAAGTGATCGGGCATTAGCTCACAATTCTCAAACGAAATCGGACGCCGATGCAGAGCGTCAGTCACACTTGATTTTCAAAGTTGGCTCCAAGCGTACAATGGCGATTCCACTCGCTCAGGCCGCAAGGTTGGAAGAGTTTCCTCGGGAAGAAGTGGAACGTACAGGCTCACAAGAAGTCGTACAGTATCGTGGTCAGATATTACCGCTTTTGCGCGTATCTGATTATATCGACTGCCATGGCAGCTCAGACGAAAGCGATCCGGATATATTGCAAGTCGTCGTTTTCTCCGAGAACGAGCGAAGCGTGGGACTAGTCGTCGATAGTATAACCGATATTGTCGAAGAGTCGATCACCGTACAACGGAAGTCTACCTCGCAGGGGCTTCTTGGCTCCGCTGTTATTCAAGATCGAGTAACCGAGCTACTAGACGTTCCCGATGTCGTGAGGCGCGGTGATCCAAATTTCTACAACTCAGTCATCGAATAGATTCTAAAATCCGTTTTTGAGCCCTGTTCCACACTTCAGTGAGCTTCTCAAAATATACTTATATAAAACAATAAAGATAATAAAAAATGAAATCAAATACCACCAATCGAATCACGAAAACCGCAAAAACGCGTGCGTCGAGCTCTCAGCTTAACGATCGCTCGAAAATAGAAGAAACCGCAAAGGACGTCGACAAGCTGATCGACTACCAGGGGCAGATCGATGCTATCAATAAAGTCCAAGCGGTGATCGAGTTCGATATGGACGGCATCATTCTGACCGCAAACGAAAACTTCCTCGGCGCGGTGGGTTACGAGCTGGACGAGATCCAGGGTCAACACCACAGCCTATTCGTCGAGCCTGAATTCAAGGCCAGCCCGGAATACAAGCAATTCTGGGCAGATCTGAGAGCGGGCAAGTTCCAAGCGGCCGAGTACAAGCGCATAGGCAAAGGCGGCAAGGAAATATGGATACAAGCATCCTACAACCCGATTGTGAATAGCGATGGCGAGCCTTATAAAGTGATCAAGTTCGCCACGGACGTGACGGCTACCAAATTGAAGACCGCAGATTTCGAAGGCCAGATTTCCGCAATCGGCAAGGCGCAGGCGGTTATCGAGTTCGATCTGGACGGGATAATCCAAACCGCGAACGAGAACTTCCTCGTCACGTTAGGCTACGAGCTCAACGAGATCCAAGGTCAGCACCACAGCATGTTCGTCGAGCCCGAGTTCAAGGCCAGCTCGGAGTACAAGCAATTCTGGGCGAGTCTGAAAGCGGGCGAGTTCCAAGCGGCCGAATACAAACGTATCGGCAAGGGCGGAAAGGAAGTATGGATACAAGCTTCTTACAACCCGATCAGGGATTTGAACGGCAATCCGTTCAAGGTGGTTAAATTTGCCACCGATATCTCTGCCCAAGTCGCTCAAAGGCAGATTAACGAACGGTATTCTTCTATGACTGAAAATTCGCCGGTCAATATCATGTTTGCCGATAAGGACCTGACTATTCGCTACATGAATCCTTCCTCGTCAAGGACGCTTGAAACCTTGCAAGAGCATCTTCCTGTGAGAGCAGATAAGATGATCGGTCAAAACATCGATGTCTTTCATAAGAACCCAAGCTATCAGCGTGGATTGCTAGCAGACCCGAAAAATCTCCCGCGTCAGGCAAATATATCCGTTGGACCGGAAACCTTAGACCTCTTGGTCAGCGCTATCTACGATACGGATAAAAATTTCTTGGGCTCAATGGTGACCTGGGAAGTGATCACTAAAAAGCTCGCTACCGAGAAACGCGAATTGGAAATGACCGAGAGCTTGAAGATGACGCTCAACGCAGTCAGCGAAAATGCAGACGCGCTTTCGAGCTCTTCGGAGGAATTGTCCTCTGTCGCCCAACAGATGAGCTCGAACTCGGAAGAGACCACGGCTCAGGCTAATGTAGTTGCATCGGCCGCCGAGCAGGTCAGCAACAACGTTTCAACAGTTGCTACCAGCGCTGAGGAAATGAGCGCTAGCGTGAAGGAGATCGCCAAAAACGCTAATGAAGCGGCGCAGGTTGCGACATCTGCGGTCAAAGTTGCCGATGATACCAACAAAACGATTTCTAAACTCGGCGAAAGTTCGATTGAGATCGGTAATGTAATCAAGGTAATCACTTCGATCGCTCAACAGACTAATCTGCTCGCTTTGAACGCAACGATCGAAGCAGCCCGAGCAGGCGAAGCCGGTAAGGGATTCGCGGTTGTGGCGAACGAAGTCAAAGAGTTGGCTAAGCAAACCGCAACGGCGACTGAAGATATCGGTCAAAAGATCGCCGCGATCCAGACGGACACCAAAGGCGCTGTGAGTGCTATCGGCGAAATCGCGAGCGTTATCGGTCAAATCAACGACATCTCTAGCAGCATCGCTAGCGCTGTGGAAGAGCAAGCGGTAACGACGAACGAGATTGCCCGGAACGCCGGCGAAGCCGCTAAAGGCGCTGGAGAGATCTCCCAGAACATCGTCAATGTATCGGAAGCAGCACAGAGCACCAGCTCAGGAGCTAACGAAACGCTGACCTCCGCCAAGCAACTCGCCGAACTCTCCGCAACACTTAAGAAGGTTGTCGAAGAATCGCAAGTTACTAACGGCTAACCCTCGGAATCGAAATGAGTGAATCGAAACAATTCTGCACCTTCTACGTGGACGGCCTGTTTTTCGGGGTGGACGTGCTGACGGTACAGGAGGTCCTCACCGAGCAGGATATGACACCAGTGCCGCTTGCTTCGCAAGAAGTATGCGGACTGATCAACCTGCGCGGCCAAATAGTCACGGCGATCGACCTGCGTCGTCGCCTGGTTCTGGGGATCCGCGAAGACGAGCAAACTCCGATGAACATCGTGGTCAATACGGAAGACGGAATTTTCAGTCTTTTGGTTGACGAGATCGGCGACGTCATTGAGCCAGAAGAAGAATCCTACGAGAAACCACCCGAAACGCTCGAAGGAACGGCGAAGGATCTTGTAACCGGAGTCTATAAATTGGAAGGCCAGTTGCTTTTGATTTTGGATACGAAAAAAGCTGTGATCCTAGACAACAGTCGCCGTGGAATAACGGATACAAGCGTTTTGGCTCAACCCAAAAAAAAAATGATGCTATCATGACGACAGAAAATCCATCAGAAATGTCGCTCTTCGAACGTATCGGTGGTTCCGCAGCGATCGACGCCGCAGTAGGCCAGTTCTACGAACGCGTTATCGCCGACCAGGCATTGGCTCCCTTTTTCGAGGGAATCAACATGCCGCGGCATATAAAGCAGGTACAAGCGTTCTTTACGACCGCCTTGGGCGGACCATCGATTTATCGCGGTCGCAACATGAAGGATGCCCATGTAAATCTCTCGATCGATACATCGCATTTCGGAACCGTTGCTAAACATCTAGTTGAGACTTTAGTAACGTTAGGCGTTCCACAAGCGATTATCGATGAAGTGGTCGAAGCGGTTTCTCCTCTAGTGGAGGATATTGTGAATACTTAGCTCAACGAACACCCAACCACCCACCCACTCCAGATACGTCGGCAGCGCTTGCAAGCGCTGCCGACGATTTAGCCCACACCAACCCAAATAAAGAAATCAAATGACCACAACAACGACAAAACTACCTCTAGACAAGGCCTCGATTCCCACCGAAGAACTTTCCGTGCCCGCCCTGATGCGCGAGCTGAATTTGCAAAAGCGTCCAAACTGGATTCTGAGCAAACTGATGAACTCCCTCGAAGGCAAGCGTCAGGCCAAGGGCATGGGATGGTCCCGGGCGTGGAACAAGAAGGACTTGAACGTTTTTCGTACCCATAAAATGGATTCGGCTAACGATGCCAAATGCGTTGAAGATGTCGCCGACATCATCCATGATCTTTTGGAATCGGCTTCCGATTCCTATCGTTCGTTCGCGTCTTCCCTACTTTTGGATCCGAAACTGATGATCTTCGTTTTTCATCACAATCGCGACTCGAAGGGAAATCAGTACGAAGGCCTGACAATTTCGCTCGGCCGCAAGGTCGCGGAAGATCCGAGCAAGCGAGATCGTATCGACCTTATAATGGAGGATCGTCGCGTCGATGGCCGAGTGGATGGAATGCTCGATCAGGTTCGTCTTTACGTATGCCCATGGTCGGAATACCAAAACGAAAAAGGACATTCCTTGACTGAATCATCGCACTCGGAAGGCACTATCTCAGATTCCACTCAGGATTTGTACGAAAGCAGTGTTCGTTCCTATCATAAGTGGAAGAGCGAAGAAGAAAGGCAGTGGAGCCATTGGTCGGCAAACTTTATCGACTACTTCGGAGCACGTTCTTTCATTCCTGTGGGAACGTCCTTTTCCTGATTTCAATTTAAAGAGAATATATAAATGCTAGGATTTCGAGAACAGCTTATGTCTCCATGTTCGAACGATAAGGGTCGTCTCGAGGCCGGATCTAGATTGCGACTTTTGGGCGTTAGTTTTCGCACAGCTCCAGTAGCCGTGCGTGAATCCTTGAGCTTCGCAACGGAAGACGCTCGTTCCTTTCAAGAAGCGTTCTCCCAAGCCAACCCGGGCATCGAGTTGATGATACTGTCAACCTGCAATCGGACTGAATTCTACCTGGCCAGCGAAGATGGTCCGTATGCGACCAAGCTGCTTTTGGAGTCCTTGCGGCTTTATAGACCTGGCGCGTCGATTTTCAATTCCAATTGCCGGCTCTATGAAAGACACGACGTAGCGGCGGCTCGGCACCTATTTCGCGTAGCTTCCGGCCTCGACTCCGCTATATTGGGCGATGGACAAATCCTTGGACAGGTGAAATCCGCGATGCGTCTCGCTGGCGAAGCCGGATCAATGGGGGCCTCTTTGAATCATGTGCTGACGCGTACGATGCGCGTTGCCAAGCGTTCCTGTACTCAGACCGAAATCGGGCGTGGTAATGTAGGACTAGGCTCTGCGGTGGCCGCTTTGCTGCGAGAACGTGAAACCAAATTTTCCAATGTATCCAGATCTCCACGAACGCTCATCTTAGGAGCAGGTGAAATCGCGAGCGAAATCGGCCGAAACCTCTCCAAGAATTCGTCGCAAGAACTCGTGTTCATGAATCGCAACCGCAACCGTGCCGAATTGTTAGCCGCTCACTGCGGGGGTCGCGTCGAAGATTGGGAATCGTTGCCCCAGGCGCTAGCCGAGGCAGATTTTGTAATCGCCGCAACGGCATCATCGATTCCGATAGTGACTGAGGCTTTAGTCGGTACTCGCTTGAATGGGCGAACCTGTTTGTACGTGGATGCGGGCGTTCCTCGCAATATTGAGATGCTACCAGGTCGCGAGGTATTGAATGTAGATTCAATTCGATCGTATCAAAAAATTGCCTTGGAAACTCGACAGTCGGCAATCCCGATTGTCGAACGTTTAGTCGAACTCGAACTGAAGGCATGGAGTCTGGCTGAAAGCCAGAATCCAGTAGAGGAGATGATTGCAACCTTGTTTCGCAAAGTCAAAGAGCTGCGTTCAGATAATTCGTCATTGATTTCCGATGACAAAAATAGAACTGATTCGACACTTCATCGCTCAATTGACGAGTTGCTTGGCAAACATGCTCGGGAGCTACGTGAATGGTCGCGGAAAACTGAAAGGATGGAACGCTAGTCATGCTTTCCTCTATTCAACGTTCAGCTCAGTTAGGTTTGTTGGCTCGCGATTTCGCCTCGATTAGTATACGCGGTAAAGGCGTTAAGCGAGACCGTGCGGTTAATCGCATAGTGGGTCGTCTTGGCCTGATGCATGGGCTCCCTCAAAAAATCGGTCAGTTATTGGCGTTCAGCGAAATCGATTCCTCGGACGATCTATTTCTAAGTCTGACGGAGAGCGAACCGGAGCATTCGGATCCAAGCGAAGTGGCTTTGATCGAGGAGCAGCTGGGCGGACGAATCGATGATTTATTTCGACACTTCGAACTGGAAGGCATCTCGGCCTCCATCGGGAAAGTGCACCGCGCTGTACTCAAAGACGGTCGTTCGGTAGCAGTCAAAATCCAGCATCCCGGAGTATCGGAGGCAGTGGACTTCGACCTTAAGGCATTGGGATGGCTCTCCGCTCCGGTGGGCGACATGCGTCGCAATTTCGACATGGCCTCGTACCGTCAAGAAATCGGCGACTCGTTGCGGGAAGAATTAGACTATCGGCTCGAGGCTGAGAATATCGAATTTTTCAATAAGCGTATACGGGAGTCCGGCGCTTTAATGAAGGTTCCCGAAGTCGTTCCAGAACTCAGTGGCGAACGTGTACTGACGACTACCTGGCTATACGGAGAGCATCTTTCGGAAGTTAATAATTGGTCGAAAGGCGCCCGTAAGTCCCTCGCGAATACATTAGTCCATCACTTTCTTTCGAGTTCGTTGGATTGGGGGATACTGCATGCGGATCCGCATCCAGGCAACTACCGATTCACACATGTCGATGGTATTCCGACCGTCGGATTGCTTGATTTCGGATGCGTGAAGCGCCTTTCCAAACCATTCCAGATAGGTTTGCGTCAACTCATCCAAATGGGTTTGAGCGATAACTGCGAAAACGAAGCTGTATTCGAGCAGTTCATCGAAATGGGGTTCAATGCTGAAGCCTTGAGCCCAATGGAAAGCAAACTCGGATGGCTGGCGAAGGTCTTTCTCGAACCGTTTTCATTCGAAGGCGCATTCGATGTAGGGAACTGGAATATGGGCGAGCGCCTAAAGACTGTTCTCGGCGACGATAGGATGTCATTCAGAGCATCGGGCCCGTCGGAATTGATTTTCATTCTTCGATCTTTTCAAGGTCTGATTCAATATCTAAAAATATTAGATGCTCCAGTAGATTGGCGATCAGCTGCGAAGAGCGTCTTATCCGAAGTCGAAGAAGAAGCTCCCTCGGAAACAGATTCTAACTATAAAACTCAACGCAAAATGATGCTATCAGAAACGCTGCACGTAGAGATAAAGCAAGATGGCATAACGAAAGTCGGGCTTACATTCGGCGCGAGCGCAACGGACAACTTGGCTTCGTTAGTTCCAGTGGAATTGCACGAGCGCCTAACGGAACACTCCATAGATTTAGCGGAAATCTCTCACAACGCAAAAGCGGCTCGCTACCCTATCGGAAAACTATTTTCGCTCGATGACGGGAATAAGTCAGTCAAGGTTTGGCTACAATAAGAGAATAAATTGAGATAAAACCAATAACGTAAATATATAAAACAATATCAAATATGAAGGCACTAATAGTAGATGATTCTAGGGTGATGAGAAAAATGCTTTCATCCTATATAAGTGACATTGGGGTGGATTCGACAGGAGCTAAGGATGGGCGCGACGGACTTGAAAAATTGGCGGCCCAGTCTGATTTCGATATAGCATTGGTCGATTGGGATATGCCCCATATGAACGGCCTCGAATTCGTTAAAGCCGTTCGTGCCAATCACGCTTACGATTCCATGAAAGTTTTGATGGTGACGGCCCATACCGCAATGGAGGATGTCGGCCAAGCTTTGGAAATTGGAGCTGACGATTTTCTCATGAAACCGTTTTCGAAGAGTATGGTCGAAAACAAACTTTGCCTCCTAGGGCTGGTCAACTAAACCCAACTACAATGGTAAAAGTAAGAGTACTAGTAGTTGACGATGCGGTCGTAATTCGGCGCATGGTCACAGAGAGCCTGAATCGTGACCCTGATTTCGAAGTCGTGGGAGTGGCTTCTAATGGAAAAATCGCCCTTCAAAAAATTACCCAAGTCAACCCAGACGCGATTACTTTGGATGTTGAAATGCCGATAATGGATGGCTTGGAAACAGTGCGGGAAATACGAAAGACACACCCGTCCTTGCCCATTATAATGTTTAGCACGCTGACCGAGCGCGGGGGAGCAGCTACCCTGGAGGCACTATCGCTCGGAGCGAACGATTACGTGACGAAGCCCGCGAACGTCAGTAATGTGGCAGAGGGATTGGAACGATTAAGGAATCAATTGATTCCGAAACTGAGGGTACATTGCGCCAAACTCCTACCCTCTGAAAAGACACTGAGCAGCTTGCCTTTGAACGCGAAACGCAGATCCGCTCCGAGAAGACCTTCAAACCGAAAGCCCCAAATACTGTGTATTGGCACTTCTACTGGAGGCCCAAACGCTCTGGCCCAGTTCTTCGAGCTAATGACTGTTCGCCTTACCGTACCTGTCGTAATTGTTCAGCATATGCCGCCTATGTTCACGAAATTATTGGCAGAGAGAATCAACAAGCTCTCCCCGAATAGTTGCTGCGAAGCGGAGGATGGGCAGGTACTGAAAGCCGGAAATATGTATATAGCTCCCGGAGGCAAGCACATGGAATTGCGACGCGAAGGCAACGAAGTGCGAGTCGAATTAAATGAAAAGCCGCCAGAGAACTCCTGCCGACCTGCCGTGGATGTCCTTTTTCGTAGCGTCGCCGCTTGCTATGGTTCGGCGGTACTAGGAGTCATACTCACAGGGATGGGTCGCGATGGATTTAATGGTTCCGAAACCCTGGTCGATGCCGGCGGGCGTGTATTGGCCCAGGACGAAGCCAGTAGTGTAGTATGGGGAATGCCGGGGTATGTTGCCCAAGCAGGTTTAGCGGACAAGGTGCTGCCATTAATCGAACTTCCGGCGGAAATTTTGAAAACAGTTGATAGTCGTACAGTTGCCAAAGTAGGAATATGAAAATAATATCGAAAGACTTTGAATTCGTTACCGAATTTGCCATGCGCAAAGCGGCGATCGTAATAGAAAAGGGCAAGGAATATTTGGTCGAATCTCGTTTTGCGCCTTTGGCCAAGCAGCATGGGTGTTCATCTCTTGAAGAGTATGTAGCTAAACTACGAATCGAATCGTCGATGTCGGAAATGCACCGTCAAGCCATAGACGCATTGACGACTAACGAGACGTTCTTTTTTCGAGATTTCAAACCTTACGAAATGCTGAGAAAAGACGTGCTTCCTGAATTGATTGAACAATGTCGAAGCTCTCGCCGCTTGAATATTTGGTCCGCCGCTTGCTCTACCGGCCAGGAGCCTTACAGCTTAGCAATGCTTTTGAGCGAGCGGTTTCCGGAGCTGGAGACATGGGATGTCTCGATTTTCGCCACTGACCTTTCGCCTACGGTATTAGATCAGGCTAAGTCGGGAACCTATAATCAGTTTGAAGTTAATCGTGGATTACCCGCGCCGCTACTATTTAAATACTTCGATTCCGAAGACAAGCGTTGGAGAATCAAAAAATCGATCCGCGATAAGGTCACATTTAAGGAAATGAACTTAATTCAAGCGTGGCCGATATTCCCACCGATGGATCTGGTCCTCATCCGCAATGTTTTGATATATTTCAACACGACGACTAAGAAGACTATTTTGAAGAAGATTAGAGCCTGCATGCGTCCGCATGGAAAATTACTGCTAGGGTCTTCTGAAACAACGGTTAACTTGGATCCAGAATGGGAACCCGTTACCTATGACGATTCGGTTGCGTATCGAAAAAATGAATCCAACTGAGAACAGGAAAATTTTGTAGAAAAAATTAGTCATAAACGAGAATGAAACACAATATTGATCAAGAAAAACGAAAAGCGCTTATCATCGATGATTCCAAGATAACACGCCGGGTCATCAAGCACTATCTTATCAAATTGAATTTTCATACGATTGAAGCAAATGATGGACGATCGGGAATACTCGAATTGGAATCTGATAATTCAATTGATTTGGTTTTAGTTGATTGGAATATGCCCAATTTGGACGGTCCTGGATTCATTAAAGAGATTCGAAGGAATCCCAAGTTCGATGGAATGAAGTTAATCATGCTCTCCGCGAGGGATCGGCGCATTGATGTCAAAGCGGCGGTTTCGGTTGGGGCGGATGACTATATTACAAAACCGATGTCAGTTCAAAAGTTGATGGATAGATTGAACAAGCACGGGTTAAATTGAAATTTGAGTCGACGATCTCGTTTGAAGAAACTTTATAAAAAATGAAAAAGACTTTCTATAAACTATTTAAAAGACTGAAATTGGGCAGCGTCGTTACGCAGGTCCAAGAGAACCGAAATACAGTCAGAAAGTCACGTTCGTTAAAGGAAATCGCTAGAAGTCGGATAATCGCATTATCTGGAAAGCCCGACGTTAAAGGTATTCGGAGCGATTTGTCCGAGCTTGATTCGAACAAACGAAACTTGCTTCAAGCATCCAAACTGATCGAGGACAAATTCATAACAACCATAGGCGCTCTTGAGGGAATTGGGCAAATGGGTACTAGCCTGAAAAACCAATGCGACAAGCTCCAAGATCTTTCGAAGGAAGATGAATCTAATAGCGTTATGCAATCAGTGGCCCTTTTCGAGCCAGGGGTTGAATTCGCTGAGACGTCGATTGCAAGAATCCGAAATCTTATTGATGATTTGGATATATTTGAAAAGAGGATATTCGCGATTTTTCACGTGGAGGAAAACCTTGATCGAATATTCGGGCAATTAACTTACTTGAGAACACTCATACGAGTGAGCTCGTCGAGTTTGGACCAGGAAGTCCAAGTTATGATTCTGGCGCTGGTCGAGGAAATCATGCAGTTGCAGTCGACCGTAGCGAATGTTTTCAAGGAGAAGTTCGAAGAATTACGATCCGCCAGAAAAACTGTTCTGAATGTTCGATCGGGATTTGAAAAGTGGCTGGAGTTTCAAAATAAAAACGTAGATCAACGAAAATCGGAAATAGACCTCGTCCTAAAAGCCACGGAGGAAAACTTCCATAAGGCTCTTGAACTGGGCAAAGTGAGGGATGGAATAGGCAATGATATTCGGAGCAATACATGCCGCGCGGTTATCGCAATGCAGAGCCATGATATCGTAAGTCAAAAACTGAGCCATATTTATGAAATCGCCGATGAAATGGAAACGCGTTTCGGAGCGATCAATAACAAAAGCAATCGTGCAGAGTCATGCTTGGAACTGCGATTCATCGAAATTTCGAGTTCTATATTGAAAAGCCAGATAAAAACGATTCAGAGCGAATTAAAAAATACTTCGTCCACCATAAGGTCTTCTTTGAACGACATCCTAAATGCTGTCACTCATCTCGATACGTTTGGAGAGAACCCAAGTCAGAGCGACGATGGATATGACGTTTGCAATTTGGTTGAGAACATCCTCGATTCGCTGGGAGGATTGAAAGGAATGCTTTCGAGTACGGAGATGATTGCGAGCCAAAGCTATCAAGAGATTCTTCCTATCCGCAATTTAGCGTCAAGCTTCACGAAAGTTGTTTTGTCCCTATCCTCTCAATTGCATTTGATCGGACTAAACTCGGAAATACAGGCGGCTAGAGTTGGTGTGGCGACTGGTTTGGAAGTGCTTTCCTCCAACATCAGTGAAGTCTCCAAAAGCACTGGAGAAATGTGCGGAAACGTCTCCTTGGAATTGGATACGTTAATCGAAGGCCTTACGGAAATCGTTGATGAATTTGACGACCTTCAAAAGCAAGGAACCAATGAGATGCAGGAATTGGAATCTCAATCTGGCGATTGCCATATTAAACTGGAGGGCTACAGTTCCGAGTTCCAGGAGACTTCCGGACAGATAGACAAAGGGATGGATGCTTTAAAGGAATTTATTCTGCCAATTATTGAGGATGCCGATTTCGAAGGTCTGATTATAATGGAACTGCAAACCTTGGAAGAGAACCTGGATCGTCTCTCGCGCAATGCCAAATCTCAAGCAGATGCATTGCGGACCAACGTCGATGTTGATTCGCTTCTTACGAATATGACTCAACGCTATACGATGGAGTCCGAACTAGCGACTCACATGGCGGCTATGGGAGGAACGGGATTAATCGAATCCCCAGCTATTGCGGAGGAAAGTCCAGGAAACGACGATGTGCTTTTCTTTGATGACTTTTCGCTAGAAGAGAGTGCAGCTTCAGATCGCGACACGGTCGATCCGACTAAGAAATCGACTACCAGTGAAGACGCAGTCGATGAAATCGAACTGTGGATGGATTAAGCGATTTCTTTGTTCATTGCAGGCGATACAAGCAAAAGACGAATGATGGATTTCGGAGTGTAATTCAGCTGTAAAATGTGATCAAACGACACGCTTCTCATTGCTCTGAACCAATACATAACCTACCAAATTAAGTACAATACACCATTTTTTTTATCTAGCAAAGACCCTACATCTAAAAATTGGATCCAAAAAAATTTATCGTGAATAATACTCCTAGCCCCAAAAAAGATTTTATCCAAAATGTGATCGCAACAAAACCGAAATCGGCACTATCCTCCAAAAAGATCGGTCTACTTGGGTTCGAATCGCAGGATACCCCAACGATTTCCCAGCGAGAAACAGTGCTTAAGAATGCGTTTGATTCTCATGCCATCGTATCGGTGACGAATCTCGAGGGAAGGTTGACCAATGTGAACGACAATTTTCTCGCCATATCGGGATACCAACGATCGGAATTGATTGATGGCGATTATGGGATATTAAACTCCGGGAAGCATTCCAAATCCTTTTGGAATAATATGCTTCAGGTAATCCGCAAGGGCAACAGTTGGCGGCACACAGTTTGCAATCTAGATAGTAGCGGTAAGGAATTCTGGGTGGATTCAACCATTACGCCAACGATAGACGATTCGGGATCCATCGTTGAATACGTGTCGATTTGGACGGAAGTAACCGAACTGAAAGTCGAGAAGGACCGTCTCAATAAAAAGATAAAGGACGAGCAGATCATGAGCGGAATGGCTCGTATAGGAACATGGCAATTCGACATCGCTACTCAGCATTTGGAGTGGTCTGAGATGACGAAGCAGGTCCATGAGGTCGAGCCGGATTACGAGCCGAATATGGCGACTGCTATCAACTTCTACAAGAAAGGCGAAAACCGGGATAGAATCCAGAAGGTTGTGAATGAAGCGATTGCCAATGGCGGGGCTTGGGACCTGGAACTTCAGATCGTGACCGTTCGGGGTCAGACCCTATGGGTTAGAGCTCTGGGACAGGCGGAAATGCTAAATGGCCAATGCGCACGACTGCTTGGAGCCTTTCAGGACATCGATGAGAAGAAAAGGGCTTTGGATAAGCTGGCTGAGAGTGAAGCATCCTTAAGGGTGACGAAAGATCGTTTTGAATTGGCCGTACGAGCAGGGAAATTCGGTATATGGGACTGGGATGTCGTAAACGATCACCTTCAATGGGACGATCAGATGCTTAATCTTTTTGCACTCTCGAGAACCGAGTTTGAAGAGAAATCGAACATCTGGTTCGAGCGCCTGCATTCAGAGGATCGCTCTCGAGCAGAGTTGGATGTGACGGCAGCTCTGTCTGGGGAGAAGGATTTAGATAGTCTATATAGATTTGTTATGCCAAACGGCTCGATTCGACACATCCGGGCAATGGCGAAGGTACAACGTAATGGCGACGGCAAACCAGTGCGTATGATCGGCGTTGGTTGGGACGCTACCGAACATGTAAATCTGAATGAATCTTTAATAGTATTAGCGCATGAGGCCGAAGCGGCGAACGGTGCAAAAACCGATTTTCTTGCAAACATGAGTCATGAAATCCGAACTCCAATGAATGGAATCGTAGGCATGACCTCATTGCTAGTGGACTCTGAACCCTTGACCGAAGAGCAGCGAAAATATGCTGAGATCGTGGTTTCTTGCGGAGAATCGCTTTTAGGCTTGGTGGATAACATCCTCGATGTTTCTAAGATCGAAGCCGGCAAATTGGAACTGGAGTCGGAGGAATTCGATCTCCGCGAATTTATGGAGGATTTTGCAGCCGTCCATTTGATTGAGGCTGATAGGAAGAAGATCGGATTTAGTTGCGAGGTTTCCTCGGGTATGCCCAATCGATTTTGCGGCGACATTGGGCGATTGCGACAGGTTCTAACCAATCTTGTGGGAAATGCTTTCAAGTTTACGAAAAAAGGGGCAATTCGCGTCAATGCGAGTTTAGAAGCCTCGGATGACTCGGAAGCGACGTTGAGGTTTTCGGTGAGCGATAGCGGGATTGGCATTTCTGAGGATGCGTGCAACCAGGTTTTCGAGAAATTCACTCAAGCCGATTCATCCACAACGCGGAAATTCGGCGGGACTGGATTGGGATTAGCTATTTGCAAGCAACTTGTCGAGTTGATGGGCGGCGAAATCAGAGTAAGGAGCGCCCATGGACAGGGGTCCGAGTTTTGGTTCATAATTAAACTATCTGTACGGGCTTATACGAAAAAGACAAAATCAATGAGCGCTCGAATACCCCTTTTCAAACCTGGAGGCGATACTCACTATACAAAGTGGAAAGCTAGAATTCTGATTGTAGAGGATAATCGAGTGAATCAAACCGTCGCAAAGGAATTTCTCAGGAAAATGGGGCATGAATTCGAAATCGCGAATGATGGCTTGGAAGCCCTGGCTCTATTGGAGTCTCAATCATTCGACCTCGTGCTAATGGATCTCCAAATGCCTAGAATGGGTGGCATTGAGGCTACTCTCAAAATACGCGAGTCAACCACACCATCTAGCTACCGCAATATTCCAATCATCGCAATGACGGCCCGTGTTGGGCTTTCCGACAAAAACCAATGTTTGGAAGTGGGAATGGATGACTTCCTTCCAAAACCAGTAACTTTGAACGCCATGGCCTGCGTATTGGACAGATGGGCACCTGATGGACTGGAACCATCAAGGAACCAAAGCTCGAAACGTATTCTAAATAGCCCGATAATTACGTAAAGAGAAAGATTCCCAAACATTTAGAGGAGTGTAGATTGGCGGTTTAAAATCTATTCAAATGCCTTTTGAACGAATATCTTTATTTCTTAAAACGAGAGTCGATTATCTCGACTGCTCGATTCCAGGATTTACTTATCAATAAATAAATAATCATGCCCAACTGGATAATTTGATCTTACCCACTGACGATTACACAAGTTCACCTAGCATCAGATCGCTAAGAGTCTATTTAATAGGTCCGTTTTATTCCATCCGGGTAAATACCTCGAAGCTTGCTTCGTTGCTAATTTTGGTAGCGGCCGATCTCCGAGCGGCCATTGAACGATGTAATTGTTCAACTGCCTAAATAATAATGACCGCTCGGAGATCGGTCGCTACCTTTTGAATACCTCGGGGCTTGCCCCGGGGATGCTTTATTTGAATATTCACTGTAGGGGCGTCGCGCACGGCGACCGCATCGGTAGAAGCTTAGCCACTTCTGCGCTCGCCGCGAGCGACGCCGCTTCGGATATTCACCGTGTTAAACAGGGTCTAATATAGCGTCGGCCACGGAAGAAATCGATAGCCATGTTATCACTATCGGAAATACCGCTTAGAAAGCAGTCGACGCGATTCGCTTGATTAGTAATTCGGTGTCGCGAATCGATACCAATGTCTCTACAATTAACGTCTCCTTAGAAAAGCAAGCGCACGCGAAAACTGATATTGCCTCCAACGTATCAGTCGCATCTCAAGGCGCAGAGTCTATAAGCGATACAATCACCGGAGTTTCCAATGCTGCATCTGTAACGAATTCGACTGTTAATGATTTAAACCAAATATCATCTAAGCTCGCTGAGGAATCTTCCCTTCTCCAAAAGGAAGTGACGAATCTACTCGAAAACTAATATGCTCGGAGCATTTCGAAAGAACTACCGAAAATGAAACCCCAAAGTCCCGATACGGCCCAAATGTAGAATTCTTCTAGCTACATCGCCGAGGCCGCAGCAAAGCCCAACAACAAAACAACTACTTCCCTGCCTTGCGTTTAATCGCGTCGTAAACATTGAAGTCCTTGGCTACCTTCCAATCAACTACCCCAGATCGCTTGGCCCACTTAGAGTAGGCCTGATCCAAACGTTTTACGATCTCCGGACGCCGTTTCGCCAAATCATTCGATTCGCTCCGATCTTCATCCAAATCGTAAAGTTCCCACGGTTTGTCGAAGTATGAAACCAGCTTCCAGTTCCCGTCGCGAGCGATTCGGTTGCCTTCATGTTCTATGAAAAAGGGCTTTTCGTGAATACTATCCGAACTGCCTTTCAATGTTTTAACCAAACTGATCCCTTCGCCCTTAGGCACTGATTTTCCGTTCTTACGCTCAGGCCGCGAAGCCGCGCCGATATCCAAACAGGTTTCCACCAAATCCGGTAGGTAGCTGGGCTGTTCGAGAATACGACTATTCAAATTTGAAGAAATTCCTTTGGGCCAGTGAGCTATCAATGGCGACTGCACACCGCCTTGATGGGCGTAATGCTTGTATTCACGAAAGGGTGTATTGGACAGGGACGCCCAACCTTTTCCATACTTATTCCCACCGCTCCCATACTTGCCTAATTCAGCGTATTTAAAACCCCCTAATGCCCCTGACTCCGCTTCACCACCATTGTCCGACAAAAAGAGGATGAGCGTATTGTCTAACTCTCCGCTCGTTTCCAAATAGCTCACCAGTTTGCCGAGATTCTGATCCACTCGATCGATCATCGCCGCGTATGTCGCCATAATTCCGTCCATCTCTACTTGCTTCTCAACCCTTAAGCTATCCCAAGCAGGAATGTTATCCGGACGGAGGGCCAGCTGAGTCGATTCCGGCACGATTCCCATACGTTTCTGCTTGGCGAGGCGCTTTACCCGCAGAGCATCCCAGCCTTCCATGTATCGTCCCTTATATTTCTCGTAGTCCTCCGGCATGCACTGCAAAGGAAAGTGAGGCGCATTATAAGCGAGATAGAGAAAGAAGGGTTCTGCATCCTTGGTTTTGTCATGAACCTTCAAATACTCGATCGCCTGTTCGGAAATGGCATCGGTGATGTAGTAACGCTCGCCCTCCGCTTGGATTCGCTGATTGCCGCGATGCAGATTAGCCGGCACGAAAAAGTGCGACGTACCGGCGAGGTGTCCGTAAAATCGATCGAAGCCACGTTGCAGCGGCCAGGTTTCCGATTGCTCGCTCGCCAAGTGCCACTTGCCGGTCATGTAGGTAGCGTATCCGGCCGACTTCAGCATTTCCGGAAGCGTTGGAATATCCGTGTTCAGCCAACCTTGATAGGAAGCCGGCACCTCAGATCGATCCGCTTCCACCAATGCAAACGCAGATGTCGCTTCGCCCGGCTTGGGATCGACCGCTGATTTAACCGGTAGAGTCATATGCCCTATCCCCACCTGATGAGGATGCAAACCGGTCATCAGCGTGGCTCTCGTCGGACAGCAACGCGCTCCATTGTAGAACTGATTGAACCGCACCCCGTTTTTTGCCAAACGATCAATCGTAGGCGTCTCCACCATACCGCCATAGCAACCGATGCTCGACCACCCCATATCGTCTACCATAACGAGAACAATATTCGGGCGAGACTCAGCGCTCGCGGCCTGAACGGAAAACAGAATGGCAAGCAAATAGGCGGTGAAAGCGTATGGTTTTGAGATCATGACTAAACGGGGTTGATGACAATAAGTGGCACAGGAGATACAACCGTACAAGATCACTGCCAAGCAACCTCAAACGAAACTCAAAGGTAGGGCGGCATCGCCGAGGCCGCAGCAAAGCCCAACAGTCCATCTAATCAAAACGGCAGCCTCGCCTAGGCTGTCCTACCATCACTCAGCTACGCTGACGCGAAAATTTTTGTAACGGGCCGAACGCGTATACATGTGCCTCAGCCCAATTCGGCCCTCGGTTACCGCGGGCAGCTCCGTATTCTCCATGTGGCAATAGTAGTCTTCATCCGAATTCTGAATACGCATGAAAATATCGAGATCTTTTTTGATAACGGTCACTTTGTACGTCACACCCGTCTCGAATAGCCCTTCCGGAAAATAGTCAGGCTCCAAGTCTGAACCCGTTAATCCCGTCGCGTTCGGCATATAGCGACGAGCCCGAATGTATTGGGTCGTATCCTCATTGTTCGGAAAGGCCGCATAGCTGATATGGTACGTGTTCATATTATCGAAATACGTCTTCATCGACGGCACGCGACGTAGCTCGCTCCACTCGCTTATGTCCTTCGCATACGGCACCTCTCCACTACCCGTCGCCTGAATGTAGAGAATGGTGACGCAATTCGTTTCCGAATCGAGACGCGTGTAATCGTATTCGATTTTCAGATTTCCTTCGAATGACTCTTTGGTCCAAAGAACCATGTGGTGGGCATCATTCTTAAACTCCGGCCCAGCGGTCAGCTCCATGCCCTCTGGTCCCGTCGTAACCGACCCAATCTTGCCATCGAGAAACCACTTAGCCTTCCAGTCGCCCGTGCCGGAGTCCGATAAAATCTCTCGCCAATGTTCGTTTAAAACCTGATCGAAAGCGGTCTGGTCAGCACTTACCGTCATCTCTGTTTGAGTTGAGCAGCCAATCATCCCTAGGACGGCAGCTAACGATAAAATCATTTCCAAACGCTTCATTAGAATTTGATAATAGACAGATGATCGATTTTCGAGAAAAGATTTTCTTTAATGGTAGGACGGCATCGCCGTGGCGGCAACAATCAGACTCGGAATCGTCGTTACCTAGAGAAACGATGAACCAAGCGTAGTTCAACCTAACACACTCGATTCACTTCAATTCCCAGCAAGCTGCCGAGTTTTTCAATTTTATCGCCGATTATTGAGTCAGGTAGCTATAGGCATCTAGCTAAACAGAATGGTTTTGTTACCGTGCACGAGCACGCGGTCTTCCAGGTGGTAGCGTAAGCCCCGGGCAAGCACTGTGTTTTCGACATCCTTGCCCTGGCGCATGATATCTTCGATGCTATCGCTGTGCCGGACACGCACGACGTCCTGCTCGATTATCGGGCCGGCATCGAGGTTTTCCGTGACGTAGTGGCAGGTCGCGCCGATCAACTTCACCCCACGCTCATCCGCCTGATGATAGGGCTTCGCGCCGATGAATGACGGGAGGAAGCTGTGATGGATGTTAATAACATTGTGACGGTATTTCCTGCAGAGCCAGGCTGGAAAAATTTGCATGTAGCGAGCCAACACAATCGTGTCCGGCTTCGCCTGCTCGATGAGTTCCGCAGTCTTCTCGAAGGCTGCCTGCTTCGCCTTGGCTTCCTTCGGCACCGGCACATGATAGTAAGGGATGCCATACCATTCGACCAGCTCACGCAGCGTTTCGTGATTGGAGATCACGCAGGGAATATCGAACTGCAGGTCGCCCACCTTCCAACGGTGTAGCAGGTAAGCGAGGCAGTGATCGAATTTACTGACCAGCAGCACGATGCGCGGCCTTTTAGCGAGGTCGTTCAGGCGCCAGTCCATTTGCAGTTCATCAGCGAGCGAACGGAAGGTCGTCGCGAATTCGTCGGCCGACTTTTCCGTATCTAATAATTCAATACCATAGCGCATGAAGAATGTCTTGCTGCGCACGTCCTCGTATTGATTGGATGCCGTGATATTGCCTCCCTGGTCGGCGATGAAGCCGGCCACGCGGGCGATGATGCCCACCTGGTCCGGACAACTGCCGACCAGACGCAGATGCGTGTTATCAATCTTCATTCAAACGGTTATAGGAAACGGTTGCTCGGATATCAGTCTGGATGTGGCGCTCGACGACCGGCTTGGCGGATCCGCCGTCTTCCTCACCCCATACCACGTTCACTTCAGTACCGTCGGGAACATCCTCATCGATCATCGCCAGAGAGAACCAGCTGCGAACGTTGGATGTGTAGACCGTATAGGTAGACAGGCCGACGACGCGCCCATCAGCGACGATCTTATCGAAGGGTAGGATGGCGTAATACGCATTGGGGACCTCCATATACTTGAAGCGGTCGCCAGAGCCCAGCTGGCTGGCGAATACCTTTTGCACATCCTCGTCATTCCACCTCAGCCAGACCTTACGTCGGTGCGGCTGGTCGGCCATCTTTTCCAGGGCTGCGCGGCCAATGAAGTCGTGATCGAACTTGATGTGCTTGCCGTATCCGAGATCCCACGGGGTTTGGTAGTAGTCCTCGATATTGTCCGAATAGAAGCTGCCGCCGAGAGAGGCGTTGGCCTCGAACCCGTTTGCGCTCAGCCACTCGCGGTAGGGCTTCATTGCCTCGCCGGTATAGATTGCCGGCATCGGCGAGGGGATCCAACCGCTTTCGGGAGAGACGGTTGAGTAAGCGCGGCTACCTCCTTGCAAGAGTCCGAATTGCGGGCCTGCTTTCAAGAGCGCCTCGAGGATGACTTCACGATCTTCGACGGGGCCGTGTAGTTCGAGCCCGCCCATGCGTGACATGTTGTGATTGAGGGCGCGCACCTTCTTGCCCGCGATTTTGAGGTCACCGAGATTGAAAAATTTGATGTCCGGGAACTCGCCTTCATGCACGCTCTTGATGAGATCCAAGGCGTTCGGGCCCTGTATCTGGTAACGGTAAATGAGGCGTGAGTCATCATTGCTGACGGTGCGCTCGTCGCGGGTCACCTTCACGTCATAATTTCCGCGTTCCGCGTGGAAGTGCACCCAATTCGGCACGGAGGGGCGGCCAACCACGCTTACCTTGTCTTCGGCGTGGCCGAACAGGATCGCATCGCCAATCACGTAGCCATCGTAGTTGCAGGCCACGAATTGCTTGGCCTTGTTCGTGCCAAAATTCTTCAGCGTATTGACCCCAATGTCCGAAAGCAGGCGCCTAACATCCGGTCCCTCGAAGTAGACATCCGTCATGTGGAAGGATTGATCGAAGATTACTACGCTCTTTTGCCATGCCTCCTGCTCGTCGCGCCAGTTGGTGTATTGACCAGGAAAAGGGAAATCGTAGCCACCGACCTGGGCGTGGCGCAGCATGTCTACTGGGCTGCTGTATTCCTGGAGTTTTGCTTCAAGACTATTGGGTGAATTCATATATATAATGTATTTAGGGTTTGGTTTGGTTAACTTCGTAGTCTCATAATATGGAACGCCGGCTTTGGAAAAGCTATTGTCGTCCAATCACTTAAGCGTCAAATTGAACTTAACTCGAAAGCTCACCAAAAATGAGAATAGAAATGTGCGATATTTTTAACCACGAAGGGCACGGAGGAAGGGAGAACAGATGGATTGTTTCGCCTTCGTACCTCCGTGTCCTTCGTGGTTTTTGAAATGTTTAGGTTAATTAAGATAGCGGATTGCAAAATCATACTTCTGTTGGATTAAACTGAACGCCGCTACGGCCGCGTGCGGCCTTTGCCCGATCGCGGATCTGTATGAGAAACTCGTCGATCAGTTCTGCGGGCATGCCGAAATTCATAACATGGATACCCGCCGCTCCGACTTCGATCACACCTTCGGCGATACCGAAGGCCCATTCGAGACTGGCACGCTGGAAGTCCTCTTGCTCCATGATCTGGTGCAGTGACGGGTCGACATAAACGCCCGGCAAACGACACAGGATCCGAAAGAGTTTTTTGCTGCCGACGAGCGGCAGGGAGGGAATAGTGAGCTTGGGGTCGTGTTCACGCCCTTGGCGGATTTGCTTATACCACTCGGCAAAGGTTGGCACGTGGGTGATCGCTTGCGTCTGGCAGAAGCGGG
>JBNMOQ010000047.1:0-23852 GCA_051275055.1 Candidatus Pelagisphaera sp. | reverse complement strand
GGTGCAGCCCAAGCCGAACATAATTACGAAGGTCATTAAGATGAGCAGATTCGTCTCGGTAGCGGTGAGCATGTCGGGAAACGCTAGTAAAAACTGGAATCCAGGCCAGAAAATAATGAGGGATAGGTAGTTGGGGGATTGGGAGCTTTCGTCGGACTCGGCATTCGAGTCATTCTGAAAGTTCGGCAACGAGGTATGGGCTAGGGTGAGAAAAGTGAGGAAAATCGGTGAAATTTAACTCTTCCGGGGTTGGCGCCGATAGGGTAGTTGGATGCGTATCTTCCTATCAGTCCTGTGCTTGTTGGCGCTTGGCCCCTTTTCTGTGGCCAAGAATCCTGACTTTGCGCCCACGGAAGGACAAATTTCGGATCACCGGGCTAAGGTTTTTCAGGTCGCTCGCGACTATATTGTGGAGACGTTTAACTTGGTTCCGATCGAGGAATGCCGTTTCAACCCAGTTCGGTTCAACTCGACTGGAGTGTGGGGCGATTTCCAGACTCGAATCAAGGATCTGGGCGATCATCGATTCGAAGTGCTAGGGTGGATCAATCCAGAGGGTCACAATAACGAACCTATAGAATGGTCGGTCGTCGTTAAGTGCGAGTTGGTCGATCCGGAGGGTTGGATGTATCGCCGAGTAGACGAGGTCTTCTCGAACGAAGCGGAAGTGACTTCTTGGAAGTTCAACAAATTTTGGAGCGTCCCCTACGAAGCGGATTATACTGCCGGTTTGCTTGCCGAGTACAATAAACGTTAGACGGTTGTCTATTGCGCCATCGCTTTCAAGCGAGACGTCGGGAAGTACTTTCCAGGACAAAGCGTATGCTTCGGATGCATGAGCGAATGCGTGGTGATATTCTTAGCTGGGACTCCTGTTTTGTCTTGTAGGTAGGAAATCAATACTTCGAGTTGTTCCAGTTGCTTTTCCTTGGGGCGGGATTTTTCGAAATTTCCGATAAGACAGATGCCGATTGCAATTTGGTTGTGGGCCCAGAGCTTCATGTGACCGCCATGCAATTGCTTTTTCCAACGATCGCCGACGTAGATGTCGCCGTTACTCGTGCCGCGCGTTCCGTTTTCGATGACGAAGTGATAGGCGAGTCCGTTTTCCATACGGCGCTCTTCTCTATGAAAGCGATCCATGTTTATGGCTCGGTCGGCGGGAGTGGCACTATGGTGGACGACGATGTTTTTCCACCGTCCGCGCTTGATCGATATTTTGTCGAGGGCCGCTTTGACGTTTGCGGGCAGGTTTGCGTATTTGGATGCGGCAGCTCCGGGTTTTGAAGGGATGCGTATGGTTTGACCGATACGAATTTTATTCGCATTTCGGATACCGTTGTACGCGGAGAGTTCTTTGGTGCTGAGGCCGTGTTTGGATGCGATAGACGATAGACTATCTCCTCGTTTGATTTTGTATGATGTGAAAACGGTGGCAGCGCCTGGGACTTGTAGCTTTTGTCCGATGCGAATTACGTCTGCGTCTTTGATGTTGTTCGCCTTTTTGAGTGATGCGACGGATACTTTGTAAGATTGGGCGATCGACGTGAGGTTGTCTCCCTTGCGAACTACGTGCACCAAGGCTTCTAGGCAGGGAGCGGCTAGCAGGAGTGAGATGCAGGTAAGTAGTTTGAAGATATGCATGGCGAAGGTTTATGCGCTGGCTTTCAGGATCTTCTTGAGCTGTTTTCGATCGCCCGTCCGGACGATGTATCCGATGCAGTTTTTCGAACCACATCGACACGGGTGCTCTTTCCAATGTTCCAAAGCGTATCCGTAATCGAATGTCAGTTCATCGTCTTCGCGAATATCGCATAGGGCGACGAACCAGATTTCGCCTGCGATGTCTTGAGCTTCGCAATTGGGGTTGCAGGAATGGTTGGCGAGTCGGGCGATGTTCCAATCGAAGTTGCCGTCGAGGTCGTGCTTTTCGTCAAGATCGAAGATGTAGACGGAGCCTTCGTTGGTGAATTGGGAAGATTCGAATTGGTCCAGTCCAATTTGAGAGGCGTCCGTTTTGGATACCTTTTCTCCGAGGTATTGGATTATGTAGGCATCTTGGGGAATGTCCTTGGCGGCGAAAAGTCCGCGATTGTGAATCGACGACGAGGTCGTCAAAACATAGGGAAATGCTGGTGGGTTGCCCTTGCTATCGAGGCCGATGAATTTTCGTTTCTCCGATTCTGGGGCCATGCTCTTTTTCTTATTTTTAGCCATGCGGCTCCTATTCGATTCCAAGACGTTGTAGCAAAGCCGTACGATCAATGCCGTTGAAGGCAATCCATTTCTGGCGGCCGGTTTCGCCACGTTGAATGGCGATTCGGCTTTTGGAGAGTCGGGTTTGTTTGGAGAGAAAGGCGATGAGGGCTTTGTTGGCTTTTCCGTCGAGGGGTGGAGATTGGATACGGATTTTGAGGATGTCGTCTTCCCACGATACGATTTGGTTGCGGGAGGCATTGGGAGTTACTTTTACGGAGAGAAGCGTGGAGTCCTGGTTGTTGGCTTGCGACATTGGCGATTTCTTTGATGGGCAGCGGCGATCATCGTGCTTGCGAATAAGCGGGGAATTGGTCTATTTGCTAGGAAAACAATCTGTGGAACGAGACCAGGGTATCGAAGGTCAACCGCTAACATCATGACATTTCAACCAAGAAAACCAACAACCCACGCTCAAAATCGCGAAGTTTGGCGTAGCCGATTGGATAAACATCCCGGACCGGGTATGCTGTTGACCTTGATTCCGACATTGCTGATGTGCACCTTTTTGGTCCTGGCCGCTCCGTATTTGAAGCCGATCGTGATGCGGGTTTTGAATGTTGAGAAGGACTACCTCATCTTGAACGTAGATCTTGCTGAGGACACGGAACCGGTGGCTCCTGTCGTGCCGCCCCCAAATCCGGATCTAGCAAATGCTGAATTCTACCAGAAGCTCTACGACGAGCAGGGTTTCGATTGGAAAAATCCGCCTAAGCTCGAAATCCCGGAAATTGAGTACGTGGAGATCCAGAAAGAGATCAAACCGGTGGAGGTGGAATTGCCGCTAATGATGAACGTGCCGCTGATAATTAGCGAAGAATTATCAAAGGAGTAGATTCTGCTTGGAGGTTTGCAGAAATGAAAAAGGACGAATCTATCGATTCGTCCTTCTTGTTTTTAAAGTGTTTTGCGTTGGTTAGGCGAAGCAGTATTTCCCTTGGAGAATGGCGTCGGCCCGTTGCAAGCAGTCGCTCACGTCCGTGACTAGGTTCCACAAAGTTTGCTCGCCTTCGCCTAGGAGATTCAAAACGAGCAAGTCTGGACCCATTTCTTGGTCGGGCAGTTCATCGCTTTCGCGAATGACGCCGGTGATCCATTTGGAAAGGTTGAGCAAGCAAGCCATTTTACCCGTCGTGATGCAATCGAGAGGCGAGTATTGAAAGCGTACGGGGTCGGTGAAGGCATCCGGGAATCCCCACGATCTGAAAAGCGTGTAGGAGAGTCCTGAGCTGCCAAAGCTTTTCAGTCGGGAATTGAGGCGTCCGTACGGGGCGTCTTCAGCGTTTTCCTGCTTGTGGGTATCGGCTTCGGAGATGGCGGAGGCCAGAGAGTGAAGCAATCCGATCGAATACGCTTCATGCGGGTCGAGCTTGTGTTTCGCGGCAAGGCTTTCCATGCAAACAGCGCACGTTACCGCCCGCTTCCAGGCTTCTGGGCTGTAGTTGGCGACGTTTTCAAGTTCGTCGCTGTACTGGTAGGCGTAGATGCCGAGAAGATCGTACATGCGCTCGAATCCGACAGCGGTAGCGGCTTGCTCGATACTGGTGTAGCCGCCATCGCGGGCGTTCTCGAGCTGATTGGCTTCTCGCAAGATGCGAGTGGCGAGTAGCGGCTCCAGGCGAATGAGAGCGATAATCTCGTCGGGGTTGATGTTGCCCTCCGTGACGAGCGTTTTGAAGCTGCTAGAAATTCGTGGTGCGGGAGTCAGTGTTTCGAAGCGTTTTTGAAGCTGATCGACTGTGGTGTTGATTCGTTCCATGCCCAGTATAGACGCCCCTAAGCCAATGATTTTAAGCGTTTTGGGGTAGATTTAGTAATCGAATCTATTGCCACTTGAGCGCGTACCCAAAGTCACCTATAAAGCATGGCGAGTATCCTCTACTAGCGGTATGCGGGATGTTCGCAAACCCCGTGAGAGACTCTCTCCTGTGTAGCCCTTAGCTTAGAGTGGACTGTTTGGCATGCTATTCTAGGTCCGCCAACTTTGAAGCTGATCGTGTTGGAGGCGCTGATGATCTTTTCCATCGTGCTCGGATCGCGTCCGATTAGTTCCGATAGATCGTTGATGGATGTCGAGGAAGCCTGACTTGAGAGTTTCGGAACGATTTGAATGATCTCGCCGATGGCGGCAGATCACTTATCGAGAAGAGCCTTCTCGATAGTGGAAATGGTGTGCCTGGCTAGTTGATCGTTCAACTATAATAGGGAAGCGTTGTAGTGTTATCGCTTTGGCTTGATACAGATGGAGTATAATCTGAGTTGAATTACGGGGTTTCAATAAGCGCTTATGCTGATGATTACCCGATGAGCTTCGCGAACTTGGGCATTGATTTTTCGTCGGCAATCGATTTCGTAGAAGACTTACGCGAGACCCCCGGCGTTGGGGTCTCGATTTTTTTTGAACTAATGGAAGTGATTTTCTCAGGAGTTGGAGCAATTATCGCGGGCTTTGCGGCTGCGTTTGCTATCGGCTGGCTACTTACTCAGCAGGTTCGAAATCGCTCTAAGGAGCATGCAATTTCCATCGTAGACTTGGCAAAGCGCGAGGCGGAAGTGGTCGCTAAGGAAGCGGCTTCGAGGATTCAACTCGAAATCGACGAGAAACGAGCGGTTTTCGACCGGGAGTCGAAACGCGAGAAGATGGAGATGGAAGTTCGTTTGAACGAAGTTCATTCCCATGAAGAGAGTTTAGCGGCGTTGGACCATGAGCTCAGACTGCGCGAAAAGAACATCGAGCAGGAGCTCGACGAAGTGCATGCTAGTAAAGGCAATCTGCTGGAAATGTCAGGCAATGTGCAGCGAACCATGGCCAATCTCGCTTCGATGGATGTCGAGGAGATTAAGAAGGAGCTGAGAGAGCAGGTGGAGTTCGAATGCAAAGATGCTTTGTCGAGGATGCGGAAAGATCTGCTCGAACGTTCCGAATTGGACGTCGATCGCGAGGCTAACCGAACTTTGTTGGCCGCGATGCAGCGGATCGCGAGTAAGCCTAGTAGCGAAATCAGCGCATCGATCGTTCAATTGCCGAATGACGACATGAAGGGCCGCATCATTGGTCGGGAGGGTCGCAATATTAAATGTTTCGAAACAGCAACTGGCACGACCTTGTTGATCGACGAATCGCCGAGAATGGTGCTGATCTCGTCTTTCGATCCAGTGCGTCGAGAAATTGCCAAATCAGCTCTGGAAGCATTGGTCAAAGATGGGCGCATCCATCCGGCGACGATTGAGGAATTTGTTAGCGCAGCACGGGCGGATGTCGGTGGCTTCATCGAGAAGGCCGGCGACGCGGCGGTCAATCAGCTCAAAATTTCCCGATTGCATCCAGAAATCACGACGCTGCTGGGTAAATTGAAATTCCGGACTTCGTATTCGCAGAACGTGTTGGAGCACTCGGTAGAAGTTGGATTGCTTTGTTCTATCATCGCTTCGGAGCTTGGCTTGGACCCGAATTTGGCGAAGCGAGCAGGTTTGTTGCACGACCTTGGCAAAGCGATCGACGGTGAATACGAAGGCAGTCACGCGACTGTCGGCGCTGATTTTGTTAAGGCGCGCGGCGAAAACGATATCGTAGTCAATGCCGTGGCGGCCCATCACGAGGAAGTGGCTCCAGAATCGCTTTACGCAGGGATCGTCATATTGGCCGATACAATTTCAGCAGTACGGCCAGGCGCTCGAGCGGAGTCGATTTCCGCATACATTGATCGTTTACAGACTCTCGAGACTTTGGCTCGGTCGTTTGATGGCGTTAAGAATGCGTACGCAATTCAAGCGGGTCGCGAAGTGCGAGTCGTTGTCGATCCGAGTTCGATTTCCGATGAAGATGCGGGCAACTTGTCAGTTCGTATGCGCGAGCGCATCGAAGAAGAATTGGACTACCCAAGCTCGATTCGAATTATCGTGATACGCGAGCAACGCTACGTCGAAACGGCGAAATAGCGTTCGGTTGGAAACTACTATTCGAAGCCTTGCTTCAACTGGGCGACGCGCTCTTGGAGCGTTTTGTCGAGCGTGGCTGCCATGGATTTGTTTTGGTCGTGCCCGGCGCCATGGATTTTAGCAGCGATGATCTTAAGGGTTTTGATTGTCGGTTTGAGATTGGATGGAGCTTGCACATTGAGAGCAACGAGCGCTTTGGTTAGAGCGATTTCCAGGTGATGCATTTCCGCGTATTGTTCCGACTGCGTAGCGAGGGTCATGGCATCGGCTAGGCTTTGAATGTGCGTAAGGAGCTCCGTCGTATTCATTTTTTGGACGAGAACAGACTCGTAAGCTTGAGTTTCGCGTTCGAGCGCGTGGATATCGGTTTCCTGGTCACTGCAACCAGATAGGAGAGCGAGGCCGGCGATATTCAGGATTAATAGGCTATGCTTCATTGTATTCAAATACTGGGACTTAATTGGAACTTAAGATCCGAACGCGTTGAGAATCTCTAACACTTCGCCATGAAGATTGGATGAGGCGGCGATTATGGAATCGCCGGTGGCGGGGTTGCCGCCTTTCCAATCCGTGATGATTGCTCCTGATCCACGAATGATAGGCACGAGGGCCATGATATCCCAGGGGCTCATCTCAGGGTCGAGCATGATGTCGGCGTTTCCGGTCGCAAGTAGATAGTAGCCATAGCAGTCGCCCCAGGTTCGAGTGAAGCGCGTTGCGGAAACAAGCTTTTCGAAGGCGCCGCCGTTTTGATGATGCGCGATGTCGGCTTGGTCGGTCGTAAGGAGGATAGCGTCTTCAAGGCGTCGGCTCGTCGAGGCTTTGACCCGCGTTCCATTAACTACGGTCGTTTGGCTATCGCTGCTGATTCGCTTGCCGAGGGCTGGGAAATTGATGCTGCCGAAGACGGGTTCGTTGTCTTGCATGAGGGCGATCATAGTTCCGAAGAGCGGGCAGCCGGCGGTGTAGGTCTTTGTGCCGTCGATGGGATCGATAACCCAAGTGAAAGCCGAGTTTGGATTAACGTCGTCGTATTCTTCGCCCTTGATCCCGTGATCGGGAAATACAACTTGAATGGCCTCCCGGATCTGGCGTTCGGTTTCTTTGTCGGCGAAAGTAACCGGTGTTTCGTCACCCTTCAGCTCGATTTCCAGATCTGGATTCTCGTAAAGCGAAAGGATGGTTTTCTGAGTCTCGGTTGATAGTTTCCGAGTGAATTCGTCAAATTCGTCAAATTGCATAAGATGGGAAGTCTTAGATTGCGCGGATGCTTCTTTGGGTTAAAGCCTTTTAACGGATAAGATGGAATTCTACTGGGATGAGACACCGATTCACGTAATCGATTTCGAAGGCGGACCGCAGTGCGGTATCGTGGAGTTCGGGGTGGTTACCTTGAAGGGGTTTTCGATCGAATCCGTAGCGACGCGAATCTGTCGCCCTAAAACGGCTATCTCGAAAAGGGAGCAAGCGGTTCACGGTATCGGATCGTCGGAAGCGAATTCCGAACAACCTTTCCAGGAAGAGTGGGAACGCTTTGCCAAGTTGCGCGAGACAGGACCGCTTTCAGCTCATTTCGCCTCGGCGGAGAATTCCATGCTTAAGTCCGTTTTCCCTTATCCGCGGAAATCTCCGGGCTGGGTTGATGAAAACCGATCTGTTGCGAATTGGGGTCCTTGGTTAGATACGGGCGTTTTGTATCGAAATATAGGTGACAAGGGGAGCTCTCTAAATCTGGAAGAGCTGATTCTTCGCTATGATTTACAAGCGGATTTAAATGAACTCGGGCGTACTCATTGTCCGGTCGACCGACAGGGGTACCACTGCGCTTTGTTCGATGCTTTGGCTTCTGCCTTGCTTCTTTGCAATTATTGCCGAGAGCTTTGCGATGAACGCCTGACCTTGCTGCAATTGGTGGCACGCAGCCAAGGCAACTCGGTTAAGCGCCAGAAAGTCGAACAGCGAGAATTGTTTTAGGACGCTGAAGGCGTTTAGCCTCCTACCAGAAAAAATACCGCTTGATTGCTGTGTTCCAGCGGGCAATAGTGATGCACAATGAGCGAACTTGAATGCGTTGTGGATGCTAAATCGATTCTGGGAGAAGGAGTCTTTTGGAGCGAGAATGAGCAGTGTATCTATTGGGTGGATATCGATGGTTTCATTGTTTATCGATTCGATCCTGCGACTGGAGAGAATGTTGGCCGCAATGTAGGGAAGAAGGTTGGGACGGTTGCGCCCACTAAATCGGGTAAGCTTGTGCTGGGATTGTCGGATGGCGTTTACGGCTTTGATTTTGAAACGGGAGAACTCGTCAAGCACTGCGATCCAATGCAGGGGGGGACCGAAAATAGATTGAACGATGGAAAGGCGGGTCCGGATGGGCGATTCTATGTCGGGTGCATGGGCAAGAAACAATCTGAAGGGCTTTATCGAATTGAAGCTGATGGTCGCTGGGCGGAAATTGAAAACGAAATTACCTGTTCCAACGGATTAGTTTGGAGCCTTGATAATGAGACCTTTTATTATATCGATTCGCCGACTCGAAGCGTGGTCGCTTATGATTTCGATATAGAAACGGGCGACCTATCGAACCGAAGGACGATCATCGATGTTGATCCGAAACTGGGAATTCCTGATGGGATGACAATCGACTCGGAAGGTATGCTGTGGGTCGCCCATTGGCAGGGGTGGCACGTCCGTCGCTGGGATCCGAATACAGAAAACGTTTTGCAGGAGATCCCTATTCCCGTCGAGCGAGTGACCTCTTGCGCGTTTGGCGGAGCGGACTACCAAGATCTCTACATTACGACCTCCAGCGTTGAGGTGACGAACGAGGATTGGCCCGATCAACCTCAAGCGGGCGGCCTTTTCCGTATCCGAATGGATGTTGCGGGAGTACCGTGCTTTGAGTTTAGCGGCTAAACGAGTGAACCTACCAATTGGAAAATTGGGCGGTTGGTGTCTCGCACCCCAACTTAAAAAATAATGAGCAAATAACTCCTAGAACCTAGGAAGAGGACTTCAAGAGACGGGACGCGGCTTCATCCTGATTTTTCGACGTGGGAGTGGTGCCCTTGTTTTTGTTACACGGGAATCGTTAGCGTGATACCTCGCGACTGACAACCGCTCCAATGTTATTTATTAACCTCCTGGTTTCGCAAATATTTGTTGCTGAAATAGTAAAACGTTAAGTTTTAAAACCGAAAGGTTAATCACTATCGAATTGAAACGTCACTTAGATGCGAGATATCGCTTATCGTTTTCGTAAAAGTTACCAATGGTCGCTGAGCTTATTGACCTTCGCTTGAATCGAAGTGGGGAACTATGTTTCGAGAGGGTCCGACCTTCTGAACCAATGATGGCATGTAGTCGTGGCTCGCACCCACGGGATTGAAGCATAGAAACCACTCAAGCAAAGGAGACGGTTCGACTAGAACTGGGTCGGAAGCTTTTCCGCTCTTTTTTTCGAAATGACGGACCTTCCCTGATGGGTCGTGATAGGTGACATGGAAGTCGTTTTTCGCGAGACGACACCATCGCTTGAATTCGAAGTACGGTAGAGGCATCACCTTTTCTTTTAGGTGTATTAAGTCGGGAAGGCTAGAGTCTAGTATGGTTATTAAACTGTTTTGAAAATTGAACACACGCATTGATTCGGGCAAGAATAGATGGTTCCAATATCCCTTTTCAGTACGTAAGTTGCAATGCATGCTCAAGGCACTCCGTGTCTTGAGTCCGATGTATGGGCACAGACAATTGAAAAAGACGAAGCCCGCGTAGATCGTTAAAGGCCAGGATCGGATGTGTATCATTTTGCCTAATGCCTCTCCTGGAATATCACGAATTCCCCATAGGGCAACCAGCATTGCGATGGTCAGCCACCACCATATACCAATGCCTAGATCTAGGGTCCTCATATCTGTACTAATGCCGTTTCTTGCAGCATATAAAAGTCCGGTCGCACCAGCGACTGCGTAGAAGAGAAGTGCGAAGGAAAAAGGAGGAAGATTGAATGCTTTTGATACACGCAGGTAAATCGAGTGAATTAATCGTGGACTTTCGGTTGGAAACCAGGCGAAAAGCAATAGGCACATAGTCAGCGTAAAGCTGCAAATTCGAAGCGGCAGGAATCCGAGCAATGAGTGAAAAAGGAGACCAACAAAGAGTCCTAGCCAACGCGTTCGCGGAAAGAGGAGAAGAATAGGAATACCCCCTTCGAACAGTAACGTTCCCCAGATTGACACCTGCTGGGCCCATGGTCCGTTTGGAACGAAGGAGTGCTTCTCTGAGGTCCATAATAATAATTGAACAGCGGCGCTCTTTTCTGGAAGTATAAATTCGGTGTTCAACTTAGAGATCGTTACCGCGAGGTAAACGATGATACTTGTGACACGGAGAAAGGGTGCTATGCGTTCAAATAGAGAATTCTGCTGAGTGATATCAAATCCGTGGAATTTTTCAAGTGCACGAAATTTCAAGGCGAACGCGATGAGGATGCCTAGGGTGAAAAGACCTTCGATGAAGAGGTGGCCTCTGATCATTGGCATCCAATTGAGCGTATAGGCGACACGTAGTATAAGGGTAGCGAGGAAAAGAGGGAATAGGGAGGGTCTTATTGCGAGCGCGGAGCTGAATAAGAAGAGCAGCCAGCCGATTATGTGTACGCCTTTAATCCACTCGGGATAGCTGAGTTGGTGGATGATGTTCGCCCAAGCGAAGAGAAGGGCGAAAAGGGTTAGGCGACTAGGGGTGGAGGACGAACTCATGGGACTATAGAGTAGTACTTGCGAAGGGAATGAGATTTGATAATGGGCGATGAGTATTTATTGGGGATTCTTGGCATCGTATTTTGGGATTTGATTTCGAGCTGGACCAACACGAGGTAGCAATTCTGGAATATAATCGTAGCTGGCTCCAACCGGATTGAAACACAGGAATTTTTCAAGAAGTGGATACGCCTCCATCAGTGCGGCATCAGAGCCGTGTCCGTTCTTTTTATCGAATCGTTTGAAAGTGCCTTTCGGACCGAGATAGTCGACATAGAAGTCTGCCTTGGCTCGTCGGCACCAACGACGAAATTCGAAATAAGGTAGAGGCATATTCGCTTTTTGAATTGCCTCGAAATCTGGCAAGTTTGAATCAATGATCGTTACCAAGTTGTTTTGATAATTGAATACACGAATAAATTCGGGAAGAAACAAGTGGTTCCAATGCCCTTTTGCTGTTCGCAAATTACTGTGCATGCTCAATGCGCTGCGATTCTTTAGTCCAATATAGGGGCAGGCGCAGTTGAAGATTATGAATAGGATAAATGTTTTGAGAATCGGCGATTGAATGCGGTAGAATGAGGAACTGTTTTCAGGAGGTAGTTTGCGTACGATCCATAATCCAGCAACAACTACGATTGAAATAAAGAACCAAATTAAAATCCCTAAATCTAATGTACGCATGTCTAGATTGAAGCCATTTCTGGCTGCGTAAAACATTCCGATTGAACCGGAAATAATGTAGAATATTAGGGCAAAGGTATCGGGTTTGAGCTTGAAGGTCTTCGATAGTTTGAGGAAAGCGAAATGAATCCTTTGCGTCGATTGTGGTGGCAGCCAGACATATAGTAGAAGGTACATCGCTACTGTGAAGCTGAAGATCTTCAAGGGGAGTAGTCCCATGAGTGTGTGGAAAAAGAGACCGGCCATTAGTCCTAGCCAGCGCGTTCTTCGGAATATAAGAAGAACGGGAATGCCTCCTTCGAATAGAAAGGTGGCCCAAATCGATGCGTGCTGTGCCCAGATTCCCGTTGGAATGAAAGGGTGGTATGCCGCGCTCCAGAAGAGCAATTGGACGGCTTCGCTCTTTTCTGGATTTAGAAAATCAGTGTTTATTTTGCATACTGTAACCGCGGCGTAAACGACAAGAGTCGTTACGCGTAAGAATGGCGCGAAGCTATCGAACAGCGCTTCTCGCTGTTTGTGGTCGAGGCTGAGGAAATGCCTGAAAAATCGAATTCTTAGTAAAACGGCGATCAGTATTCCGCAGGTGAACAGGCCTTCGAGGAAAAGATGTTCCCTTATCATGGGCGTCCAGATCAGAGTGAACGCTAATCGAAGAGATAAAGCAGTCAGGAGAAGAGGAATCGAAGAAGGTCTTAGCGCGAGTGCAGCACTAGTAATGAATAGGGTCCAACCAACAAAATGTAGTCCATTTATCCATTCGGGAAAGCTGAGTAGGTGGATGATGTTCGCCCAAGCGTATAAGAGTGCGAATAGGGTAAGGCGACTAGGGACAGGCGGCGATCTTTGGAAGGGAAGGGGCATCATCGATAGTATTTTCTAGATATCGTTCGGATGGGTTTATCCCCAATGCGCATAAATGTAGGATCCCAAAGCGATGTAGAACCGCTTTGGGGAATTCCTGTTGATGAATTTCATGGCGGATTTTGCAACGGAGTTGAATCGGTCCTTTTTGCCGCTTGCTCGATCGTCTAGCGAAAGAACTCGGATCGTTTCCTCCTGTGGGTTCCAACGGCGTTTGTATTGAATCAGCCCTTCGTTGTCGAAGGTCGTTCGACCGAAACTAAACTCTGAGCAATTCTCTTCATAGGCGACACGGATGGCCTCCCATTTTAACAGCTGCATTGTTCCCGGTTTCTGCGAGTCTGTGTATTCTCCTGTAAATTCAAGGTGGCAGATGCCGTTTCGCAACAGCAGCAAGACGGCGCCGAACGTTTGAGCCCCTTCTCGTGCAATGAGTATTCTGAACGAGCCTTCGGAAATTGAATCCCAGAGCGAGAGAAAGTACTTGCGGGGAATCATAGGGAGTCCCAGACGTTTTCGAGTGGCGGTTAGGCAATCGTAGAATTCTTTTACGGAGGACTTGTTCGAATACGACGTTATCGCGACCCCCCTTTTAGTAGCCCTTTTTATCAGTTGCCGTATCGACTTGGGTGAAAGGCCTTTCCAAATCGCGTCTGCTCCAGATCTTAAGTCGATCCGATGGTGTAGTGAAGCTGGCCGCAGCGAAAAGCCCTGATTTGGTTGAGGGACTCTAGTCATTTCCCTGCATCGGATTTCGACGAGTTTCGCCTTTGTTAAGTCTGCCAACTCCCGGACTTTTTCCAGGAGGACCACTAGGTGATCGGGGTCGGAGAAGAGTGGATCGCACCAGGTGGCGTAGGGGACGCAAACGAGTCGCGTGCCGAGCAAGCGACTACTGACTCGGTAGATGGGAAGCCCAGCGAGAATGGCGTTCCCTTTAGGATGAACGATAGCGATGAACTGACCCTTGATATGGGGGAATGCCGATTCTAAACTGCGTTTCCATTCCGAACTGTGATAGAGGGTGCCGTTAGGACACTCTGCAACAAAAGCGTCCCATTGGGAATCTTGAGCATTGGTTAGGGTGACGGCTTTCATTTCAGTCGAGATTCAAGCAATCGATTTTCTTATAATTGCCGAGAGGGCTGGTACTCTTATCGCCCATTTGAAGCAAAACCGAAGCGAAGGATTCCTCACCCAGATTCGTGCGGCGGGCAGCAATTGGGGATGTCCGCCGTAGGCAGACTTGTAGAAATCGCGTCGCTTTCGCAGCTCCTGACTGATGGGTATTCCGTTGAGCATGGAGTTCGCTAGATCTCTGTCGAAGGCTGCAAAATCGACGATTTCCGCTCGTTCTCTGGAGGCGCTTAGAAGGATTTCGGTAAAGAGAAGCGGATTCGGGTTGGCTTCTCCGTGCATCCCGTTCCACCCGACTTTGTAAATAGTGGTTCGTTTCCCAAAGTTGATGAGTAAGGCTCCGCATAAGACTTTGCCCTTATGTTCGACGAGTCTTAGAGATGCGTGCCGAGAGTGGCTGTTTAAGGCATTCCAGATTGCTCTCAGGTCATCTAAACTGCGCGGTCGTGGATTTGTATTTTGGCGTTCGCAGGTGCGAAGCATTAAATCGAAAAAGACGGGTAGGTCGTGGATGTCGCCGTCTCGGACGGTTAAGCCATTTCGTATGGCTTTGTTCCGCATGCTTCGGGCGCTGCTTCGCAATGAAGCCAGAATCTTGTCCGAGCTTAACGTAACGTCCATTAGAATCGTGGTGTCGATAACACCCACGTTCGAGCAGCTTGTCAAATTCGCCCGTTCCATTATTTGGATTAGTTCGGACGAAGAGTCGTCGGGACTTTGTATGATGGTGGCGAGTATACGATAGTCGGATACGACTTTCTTGATTGAGTCCAACATCGCTCGAATGCTGTCTGCAGATCGGGATGGAATGACTGGGCCTTTCGAGACGTAACCTACCTTGCCGCGTCGGGTGCGTTTCCAGAGCATTTGGAAACCGCCTACGATTTTGTTTTCTTCTTCTAACACCATACGTATGCAGGCCCAGCCTTGGCTTGCCTTATGTTGAGCCCAAGCGCTAGATTGCTGGAAGTGCCCGTCGCTTCGCGATTCCAGAAAGTCGTCCCACTGGGGGTTCTCTAAGGATTCGGATATTCTCGTTCGCATAGTATAAATTAGGAGGCGACTGGAGTTACTATTTGGCTTGGGCTTGGGCTTAGAGAGTTGAAAGGTAGGCGATCCCGTTGAAGGCGAGGAAAAGATAAACGTAGGTTCCGGCGCTGTGTTGGACGAAGTATCCAAGAGCTCTCGTATTGTTCATTACTCGATCGTCGGTTTTTAGAGTGATCCAAGTGGAATCTCGGTTGGGATTATGATCGAGGGCGAATTGCGAGTCCCAATTGATCCATTGGAAAATTGGGCGGAGGCGTTGCGCGAATGAGCCGCGTACGGTCAAGACCATGGTCTCTCGGGGCCAATTTAGAAAGACGAGTAGGGCGATCAGAATGTCCTCCGTAAAATGCCCAAACGGGCGTCTACCTACGATGATGAAAAAGCTGATGTGCATGGCGAGCATAAGCCAGACGCCTAGCTTGCGCCATGGAGGGTGGAAAAGGAGGACGGCCAGTAGTAACTCGCAGGTTATGACGGTCCATGAGAGTAGGGTGGCGAACCACAGGTCGGGTAAGAGTGGGGAAAGCGTTTCGTAAAAGGGATTCTTGAGATGCCCATGCAGCCAATGATGCATGAAGCCGCCGTTGTGCCAGTCGCTGTTGAAGCATTTATTAAGGAACGCGCCGAAATACATGACCGCGAATTGGTACTTTATCAGCCAGGCGTTCTCGTTTGACTTATGCAGCCCCGCTAGAAAGAGGAGGCAGCCTACGATGAGAATGTGATTCCGGTAGCCCGGTTTCGATGCGAGGATATAGAGAATGACCGTGAGTCCAAGAATGATCGCTGCAGTGCGGACTCGGATGTTCAGGAAAAGAGCGATCCCGGATATGGCGAAGGTGACGAGTAAGCTGTACTTGAAGAGTCCCGGCCATCCTCTGAAATAGTCGAGTATCGGGATGAACGGAATATGAGGATCTCCGATGTCCGAAAGGAAGCCATGTATCGTCAGCAGAAATACAAGCAACTTGCACATGAGCAGCGTGTTTGGCGGCATGGACATTCCCGTATTTCGCCAGGGTCGCCCGATCGGGGAATTCGTTTTTACGATCGAGGCCATTTCCAAATTTGTTGCGGATGTCCGTCCGATTCGTAGACAACAGTCACTTCCGCGTTATCCGCGCTTCCGTAGGTGGACTCGTATTGTCGAATCTGGGAAAATACATTGTTGATGGATCTCACTTCCCAGCCGCTTTCATGATATTGGTAGCGGTTGGCGATTTCGGTCGAGCTGAGCGGTTTCTCTCCGATGCTGACTTTAACTTCAAATCGCGTGTGTTCGTCGTAGGGTGCCCAGCAAAAGAACCGTTCGGGGTGGAAACGCGCGTAGCCTATGGCAAGCAGTTGCAGAAACAGAAAGCCAATTCCTAGGGCGTGTCTCGCGCGGATTTTCGAATGTTTCAACGTTCGGGTTATTTGTTGGAGGAAGATCTTCTTAATAGTTCGCCCAGGAGAAGCTTCAACTTAAGGTAAAATTTGTAGAATTCGGGTGCGATATCTTTGATGACGGGAATGAGACCCGTTGTGGCGAAGGGGTGGCGAAAAAGAGCGCTCCGCGTTCGGTTTCGCTTGAGAGCGGCGGGAATGCCTTTCGGGTAGCAATAGATTCCGTTGGTTTGTCGCGGTTGCTGGCGTTCGCTTTTTCCGAGGGCCACGTCGCAAAGCAGTTTAGGGAAATTAATTCCGCGCAGAGCGCAGCCTACTACATTCCCCCACAAACGCGCGTTTACCTCTAATAGAAAAAGATCGCCGCTTTTCTCGTCTTCGAAGAAGTCAATGTCACAAACTCCTTCCCAACGAAGTTTCCGAAGGAGTTGGGTAGCCAGGTCAAATGCTCGACGATTATCCAAGAATTCGATACAGAGTGGGATTTGATACTTTTTTCTGCCGTAGAACAAAGCTTTCCATACGGTGTAGCATTTGATTTCTCCCTTTTCGCAATAGGCGGAAAACGAAACATCTTTCCCTTCAATGAAAGGCTGTATGATGTAGTCCGATCTTTCATTTGATTTTAGAGATTCGACGAATGATTTAAGATCTGTAGCTGTGTCGATTTTTAAAAAGCCCGCTCCAAACTCTCGATTGGTTGTTTTTGCTAGTACAGGAAAGGGGATATCGTACGTTTTATTTTTTAAGATTTCCGAAGGCGAAATACTTGTGAGAACGGGAAACTGGTTTTCTATAGAAAAATCGTAGAGAAGTCGTTTGTTTGACGCGATTTCTAGGTTTTCAATAGTCGAAATCGGGGGGATTCGAAAGCGAATTTTCAGCTCGTCGCGATTTCTCGCTATGAATTGGAATCCTGGAGTCGTAACTGGGAAAAGGATTTCGGGCAAATGGGATACTTTGTAGTCTAGAAGTTGTTTTACTAATGCAGTATCATCAGCAGGGTCTGAGAATACCAATTCTCGACAGAATTTGCTTTTTTTGGATACGTTTTTACGATCTTTGGAAAAGAGAACGAACTCTAAGCTGGAATCGACCAAGCACCTTGCAACTCTTAGCGGCAAACGACCATTTCCTAAGGGTATAATGAGTGTAGCGTGAAAGCCCATTGTCAGTAAATATCTGAGGATATATATGGAACTGCAAGCCGCTATGCGAGAATCGAAGTCAAAAGATTCAAATTCAATATTAGATCTAGTTATATTCTCGAGTTTTCCTAACTGCCCAACTTCACCATCAAATGCAAATCGGTTTGCTGGATGCTCCTTGTATTCAAAACACCATTTTGATGTTTGTATTTCTTTTCCATCTGATCGCTGTTTTTCGGTTCTTTGGGGAGAGTTGGGGCGTCGATATGATTTTTGGAATTCAACTACCTTCGGTGAGACGACGAGGACATGGGTAGATGCGACTCACTCAATAATCGATAGAGTTCGATTAACTCTTCCTGTTGATGGTACCATGTGAGACCGTCCTCGATTCGTGAGCGAGCAGCCTCTCCCATTGATTTCCGAAGAAGCGGATCGTCGAGAAGCCTTGCAATCGCGCGGGCGTATTGAGGGACGTCGTTGTCCTCAATGTAGATAGCGGTATCTGCTGCAGTGACCTCATTCTCGTGAGTTCGAAAGCAGACGATTGGCTTCCGAAGGGCCATGTATTCCATAGTCTTGATTGTTGTACAGCTATCGTTGTAGGGATTGCTTGGATCTGGAGTTAGGCAGACGTCGAAAGCGGCTACATGGGCGGGTACTGATCTAAATGGAATCATTCCTGTAAAACGAATGTGCTCCGTCAAACCCAGTTCTTTAGCCAACGTCTTTAGGCTACTAAACGCAGGACCATCACCCACTATAACAGCCAAAAAATCGCTGCGCTTCATTTTGAATCGCAAGTGATGGAGGGCACGTAAAAGAGTATCAACGCCGTCTTGAACACCAATAGCCCCCACGTAACCAAGGATTGGCAAACCTTCATGTACGAGTTCCTCCAACGGCTCCACGTCTCGCAAGAATATTTCATTAGGACCGTTGCGTACGATATGACATCGCTCCGGTGAAGCTCCGCATCGTTCAATTTCAATTCTTTGCTGACTCTCATTGGTGGCGATGAGTCGGTCTGCGTTTCGGCACGCGAGCCGTTCGAATTTCAACAGCATACGATGTACAAGGCCGCTTTTCGTTGTTCCTTTCTGTATTTGGTACAGTTCAGGCGAAAGATCATGGTGATCGAATACGAAGTGCTTTCCAGTCCACTGAAAAGGAATTGCGATAATAGCGGTTAAATCAGGTGGTGTATGAACATGAATGCAATCGAATCCGTTTCGCACGAGTACAAAACAGGTCAACAAGAACATCATAATAAGGCTGTAGCTGTACTCAAATAAATAGCCGAGAAAGCCTCCGAATTCCCATAGCTTGGGATACCTGTAAACTCTGATTTCGTCTAGCATTTCGAACTTTCGCGTGGACTCTCCAACAGGGCAAATTACGGTTACATCATATCCAGCTTGGACTAACGACATCGCTTCCAGATAGACACGACAGTCCTCTGGAACGCTCTCGTTCTCAAGTAGCATGAGTATTCTGTAATTACGATCGGGCATTCGAGTCATTAACGCATTGAAGCTGCGTGAGGCAGGCTGTTTCGTTCTCTGCTTTTCAATTGGCGTTTTGTTCGAGGGCTGCCTCTTTTTCGGCTAGTTGATCGGAGGCTTGGCTCCAGGTTTCGTAGGTTTTTTCTAGGGTAGCTTTGTTGCGATCGTATTGACGCATCTTTTCAGCGGCGTCGCTGGTTTTGAAAAAATCGGGGTCGGCCATTTTGGCTTCGAAGGATTCTTGGTCGACTTCGAGTGCGGCGATTTTCGATTCGAGCTCTTGGCTGCGTTTCTTGAGAGGACTGAGCTCTGCGGCCATCGTTGCACGGCGCTGGCGACGTTCTTTGGGTGAAAGCGTGGAGGCCTTTTTCTGGCTGGAGTTAGCTTGTCCTAGAGTGGTATTCGTTGATGGGCCTGTTTCGATTTGTTCGACGTGTCGGAGGTAATCGGATACGTTTCCGGGAAAAAGGGAGAGACCGTCTTTTCTGACTTCTAGGGTTTTGGTGGCGATGCGATCGACGAATGAGCGATTGTGAGAGACGATGATAAAGGCACCTTCGAATTCGCTTAGAGCCCGCTGGAGAGCGTCTTGCGAGCGCATGTCCAGGTGATTGGTAGGCTCGTCGAGAATGAGGAAATTCGCTTGTTGGGTCAGGATCTTGGATAGGGCGAGTCGGTTTCGCTCTCCGCCTGAAAGGACGTTGGTTTTTTTGAATACGTCGTCGCCGTGGAAGAGAAAGGCTCCGAGAGCGGTGCGTAGTTGAGTGGTGGTTTGTCCGGTGTTCGCGTTCTCTAGCGTTTCTAGTACGCTATCGTTGGGGTTGAGCTCGTCGGCTTGGTGCTGGGCGAAGTAGGAGAGGATCGTGTTGTGGCCGAGCGTTCGTTCGCCGTCTTGGAAGGATTCGACTGCGGCCATGACTTTGGCGAGAGTTGACTTTCCAGCTCCGTTGACCCCTACGACTGCGATACGGTCCCCGCGTTCGATGCGGATGGATGCGTTTTTTATGACGTGTAAATCGCCGTAGGATTTGGAGAGGTTCTCCAATTCGATGACGACTTGACCGCTTCGGGGAGCGGGTGGGAAGGAAAAGTCGATTGCGTCCTCTTCGGTCTCAATTTCGATACGCTCTACTTTGTCGAGGGCTTTGATGCGGCTTTGAACTTGGGTGGCCTTGGAGGCTTTAGAGCGAAATCGATCGATGAATTTTTCGGTTCGTTCGATTTCCTTCTGTTGGTTTTTGAAGGAGCGGACGAGTTGCTCTTTGCGGATGCTGCTTTGCGTTTCGTATTTGGAGTAGTTACCTTGGTAGATGTGCAAGGAGCCTTGTGTCAGTTCCCAGGAGCGGGTGCAGAGCTCGTCGAGGAAAGCTCGATCGTGGGAGACCATAAGGATAGCGCCTTCGTAGCGTTTGAGGTAATTTTCGAGCCAGCGTTGGGAGATGATGTCGAGGTGATTGGTCGGCTCGTCGAGAAGGAGTAAGGAAGGGGATGCTAGGAGAAGCTTGGCGAGGGCGATGCGCATTTGCCAACCTCCGCTGAATTCGCGGGTCGGGCGATCCATGTCGCTTTGCTCGAATCCAAGACCGTGCAGAACGGCTTCGATCCGCGAAGGGAGTTTGTCGGCGTCGTGATTTTCGAGTTCGCGTTCCCATGTTCCGATAAGTTCGAGGGTTTCGGTATAGGCTTCGGATTCGGTATCCAGTTGCTGGAGTTGACGACTTGCTTCTTCGATTTTTATGTTGAGGCTAATGATGTCCTCGAAAGCGGATTCCGCTTCCTGGTAGAGTGTTTTTCCGGCGACAATAATGCCATCTTGAGGCAAGTAACCTATAGTGACGTACTTTGCCTTATCGACATCACCGCGGTCGATTTCCTCTTGGCCAGCCAGAACTTTGAGCATGGTGGTCTTGCCCGATCCATTTGATCCAATGAGGCCGATACGGTCTTTCGCTCCGATGCTGGCATTGGCATCGCGGAAAATGAAACGCTCACCGTATTGGAGCCTGAGGTTTCGAAGCTGAATCATTTAAAGTATGAAAGATGAAGTATGAAGGATGAAAAAAAGAGAGAGATTGGATATTGTTTCATCCTTCATACTTCATCTTTCATCCTTCCTGCGAGCGCAGCGAGCAGCGCTTCCCATGGGAGGGTCGCGCAGCGTATTCTGCTGGGAAATTCTTTTACGCCAGAGAGGGCATTGAGGTCTGTTTCGGGAAGAGACATTTTCACATTGGGATTGGTAAGCATGTCGATGAGAGAAGTGGTGAATGTTTGTGTTTCTTGTATTGGAGATCCTGTGACTTCTTCGGTTAGCATGGAAGCGGATGCCATGCATATGGAGCAGGCTTGGGCTTCGAATGCGGCTTGAGCTATTTGGTTTTTTTCGATTCTTAGGTGAACTGTAACGAGATCGCCGCAGAGGGGGTTCTTGAGCTTTCCCGTCGCGTTTGCACTGGGCAGCGGCTTGCGATTGCTCGGCTCGCGGCTGTGCTTGAGAAGCGTGTCTCGGTAGAGCGACTTTAGGTCGGGATTCATTTTCGCGTCAGCCGAAGAGCGCGTTGACTTTGTCTAGGGAGTTGATCAGCACGTCGATATCTTCGTGGTTGTTGTAGAGAGCGATTGAGACGCGTGCGGTAGCGTTGATTCCGAATCGGGTCATGAGAGGCTCGCAGCAATGGTGTCCGGAGCGTATCGCGATTCCTTCCGTGTCGAGAATAGTTCCGATGTCGTGTGGGTGAGCGTTATTCATCGTGAAGGAGATCGCTCCGGATCGATGGGTCGGATCGCCGATGAGTTGGATGCCGGGGGCGTTTTTCAATCGATTGGCGGCGTATTCGATTAGCTGAGACTCGTATTCGTGAATGACGTTTCGCCCGATTGATTGAATGTAGTCGATGGCAATGCCGAGTCCGATACCGCCGGCGATGTGGGGCGTTCCTGCTTCGAAGCGCGAAGGGGGCTCTTTGTATGTGGTTCCGTCGAAGGAAACGTGGGCGATCATGTCTCCGCCGCCTTGATACGGGCGCATGCCGTCGAGTATCGAGCGGCGCCCGTAGAAGCCTCCGATTCCGGTGGGCGAGAACATTTTGTGTCCGGAGAAGATGAGGAAGTCGCAGTCGAGCGCTTGAACGTCGAGTTCGATGTGCTGGATTGATTGGGCTGCATCGATTAGCGTGGGGACGCCTTTGGCTTTGGCGGCTTGAATGATGGTTTCGATCGGATTGACGGTTCCGATGGCGTTGGAAACGTGGACGGCGGCGGCGAGTTTGGTTTTCGGGCCGATCATCGAGAGGTAAGCCTCGATATCTAGATCGCCGTTGTCGAAGACGGGAGCGACTTTGAGGACTGCGCCGGTTCGTTCGCAGAGGATTTGCCAAGGCACTATGTTGGCGTGGTGCTCCATGTGGGTGATGAGAATCTCGTCGCCACGTTCTAGGAGCGGTTCGACGTAGGAGTGAGCGATAAGGTTGACTGATTCGGTGGCGCCGCGAGTGAAGATGATTTCGGAGTCGTCGCTGGCGTTGAGGAATCGCGCGAGTTTTCCCCGTGCGGCCTCGTAGGCGGCGGTGGCTTCTTGGCTGAGAAGGTGGACGCCGCGGTGGATATTAGCGTTTTCGTCAGAATAGTAGCGAGTTACCGCGTCGATAACGGATTGCGGCTTTTGGGTGGAAGCGGCGTTGTCCAGATAGACGAGAGGCTTGCCGTTTACTTCGCGTTTGAGGATGGGGAAGTCGTTGCGAGCCTTTATTAGGCTTTCCGGAATGGTTGGTGGTGATTGTGTGTCGGTCATCGGATTTCGCGTTGAAAGATAGCGTGATTGGGAGGAATAGGAATAGAATCGCTCCGTTTCTGTCCATTCAAATAGCTGTCATGCTGGACGTGGCGCTATTTGTTTTACGTTTCCGCTTCATGTACCCCGGGGTGGTGAAGGTTCTTCGGAGGTGAAATTCTCGAAGGGAGGGCTTGCTTCAGGCGATATGGGTAATCATATACGCCAAATGCCGTTTAATGGTCTTGGACTTTCAGAATCTATAGTTAAAGCGATCCAGGACCTTGGGTTCACGAAGCCTACTCCTGTTCAGGAGAAGACTATCCCCCTGATATTAAAGGGGAAAGACATCATTGCTTCCGCTCAAACGGGTACCGGAAAGACGGCCGCATTTGGGCTTCCAACGCTCGATAGGCTCAAGCCAGGCAAGCGAATCCAATGTTTGATTTTGGAGCCGACCCGTGAATTGGCTCAGCAAGTGGAAGAGGCGCTGCAGGATTATTCCAAGCACATGGATACTCGAGTGGGCGTTGTCTACGGTGGCGTGAAGTACGGCCGTCAGCGTCAAATGCTGGAAAAAGGGGTTGATATCTTGGTTGCGACGCCAGGTCGTTTGCTTGATTATATCAGCCAAGGGGTTATTTCTTTGAAGAATGTCGAGGTCCTCATTTTGGATGAGGTGGATCGTATGCTTGATATGGGTTTCTTGCCTGACGTGAGTCGTCTGATCAAGATGTGTCCTGAAAATCGGCAAACGCTGTTTTTCTCGGCTACATTGCCAGCGGCGATTCAGACCATGATGAAGTGGGTGCTGAAGGATCCGGAAGTGATTGAGATCGGACGGAACCACGCGGCGGCGACGACAGTGACTCACGCTTTCTATCCAGTAGCGGAGCAGCAGAAGTACGATCTTTTGATCGAATTGCTCAGTCGAACGAATTTCGAAAGCGTGTTGATCTTCACTCGAACGAAAGTGAATGCGGACCTTATTTCCCGACGTTTAGAAAAGCTAAAACATTCGGTTGCCACATTACACTCCGATCGATCGCAAGGCGAACGCACAGCGGCTTTGAAAGGGTTTAAATCCGGAGAATTCGAGGTATTGGTTGCTACTGACATCGCTGCTCGCGGATTGGACATCGCGGGCGTGACGCATGTAATTAATTACGATGTGCCGCTAAATGCTGAGGATTACGTTCACCGTATCGGTCGTACGGGTCGCGCTGAGAAGGAAGGCGACGCGTTTACCTTGGTCACTGAAGCCGAAGTTAAGAACGCGAAGTCGATCGAGCACTATGTTGGGCAGAAGATCGATCGGACCAAACTCGAAGGATTTGATTACATGTACTCT
>JBNMOQ010000046.1:0-23893 GCA_051275055.1 Candidatus Pelagisphaera sp. | reverse complement strand
GGAAAGGCCTGGTTTTCAGCACCGACTAGCTCAAGCGAGGAAAATCCGGCCCCAAGCGCTATACTTATAGCGATAGGAAATCGGTTAAAATTCATAGCAAAAGAGTATTCTTGGAATTGAAATTGAAAAGGGTGAAAAGCGGTAAACTGAAATCCATCATATCGTGGATATTGAAAAGACTAAGCGACTGGCCAATCCCCGACCACCCTATAACTCTACTTTGTTAAATGAAGGATTTCTCGAAAGTAGCACAGGCTTCCAGCCTGTTTCTTCACAGGCAAGATGCCTGTGCTACTCTTGATGTGGAAGAGCTATCGCTCATTTAACTAAATAGAGATAATCAGCCTCATGAAAGCAGACGAAGCGCGGAAATGTGTCATTTTGATTTCCCTAATCTTCGCCTGTTTTCCTTCCCACAATCAACCGTCAATGATGTGCTTAAAGGGTCAACCTATCGACAATGACTCCCCATTTGAAAAAGCCCTGCGACTAGCGCCACAGAGCTAGATATTTCCAAATTACGACTAGTAACTGGAATCCAATACTTACTACAAAACTTTCTGCGTATCCATTTCGATACGCCGCTAGAATTTAAAAGTATTGGTAAGCAGGAAGGTTCACGGCTTTTGGAAGGTATAGCGGGCGATCGTCGGGTCGCCATTTGAATAGGTTCGAGCTGGAAGCAGATCGTCCTTATCCAGCAGATTGCGGATATTGAGCTGAATGCTCCAGCTGACGTCGTTGAAGATCTTGCCGCGATAGCGAATCAATCCGTCGATCATCGTTTCAGCGCCGCCCCTATATGGGTTATCCGAATCGACCGAGAATCCATCCTCGCCGCGAGGGAAACCGATGAAGCGATCGTCTCGCCAACGCATATTGCCACCGATCGACCAGCCTTTCATCGGACTGTCCTTGGCAAACGAGTAGGTCGCCACCAAATTCGCCGAGCTCAATGGCTGTCTCGTATCCGCCGAGCCTGACAGTGATCTCACGCGCTCGATATCGTCGATAGCAGCATCGACCAGCACACCCAGAGTGTTGACGGCACCCGAATCTAATAATTAGCCTGTCCCTATTTATAATGCCCCTCTTTTTTGAGAATTTCTACTCGAAGAACCTACTAAACAAATTAAGAAGTTCTAAACCGAACCAATTTCATCCATCGTATTAAAGAAGTGGTTACATAAAGCAGCTACCAGACCACATCCAGCCCTACTAATTGAATTAATAATCAACGGCCCTTTCAATTCTCGAGCAAAGTAACGCAAACATCAAGCGGCTCAACGTGGGCCTTCCCATGAGCAAGCTGTACTCTGAGGCACTTGAGTATTGACCCGCATTCAGAATGCCAAACCTTACCTCAATATATTAACCCGGTCTTACCTCTTCCTAGAGGAGTTTATCTTCCGGAAAAACGGGACAAAACCCGAAGTAGAGGGTTTCCGAATAGCGAAGTCAGAAGAAGAATGAGTATGACGATCGTCGTTGGGCGCTCAAACAGGTAGGTCCACAATCCGCCACTAATCTGGTAGGTGTAGATCATCGATTCTTCGGCCATACCCCCCAAAAGAATCCCAACAACCGCCGCTGGAACCGAGTAATCGAAGCGCTTGAACAGCCACCCTACGACGGAGAAGACCATGACCGTAATGGGCCCCGACATGTTGCCGGTCAAACCGAACGAACCAAACACGGCCAAGGCCAACACCGAAGGGACCAAATAGTTCATGGGAACCTTAACCACATTGGCCAAAACAGGAATGAAGAGCAGCCCAAGGCCGATGAGCAGTACGGCTTGTCCGAAGTTTGCGAAGATAATGGCGTAAACGATGTCGGTTTGCTCCCGGATGAACTGGGGGCCTCCCGTAATGTTATGCATCGCGAAGGCGGCCAGCATCACCGCTGTTGCTCCGCCTCCCGGAATGCCCAAAGCCAGCAAGGTCGCCATCGATCCCGCTTCAGAGGTACTGTTAGCGGATTCCGAAGCCACCACTCCTGCAGGATTTCCTTTCCCAAAGGAATTAGGATTCGCGTCCTGTTTCTTGGCGACCATGTAGGAAATCAAATTCGCAATCGACGAACCCACTCCCGGTACCGAACCAATGAATACACCTATTAGACTCCCTCGAATAATTCCCCAAGGATAAGAGACCGTTTTTCTGAATCCGGCCAGAATCGCTTTTACACTGACCGTTCGAAGGGCCTCGTCTTCTACGAGGTAGCACGTATTCACCAGTCGAAACAATTCCGACGCTGCAAACATGCCAATCATAGCCGGTATCGCCGGGACGCCATCGAGCAAATAGGGGCTCCCCATCGTACCACGCGCTACGCCGGCTTCGCTATAGCCGACGGTTCCAATCAGCAATCCGACTAACCCTGAGATTATACCCTTTAAAAGACTGCCGCTACTTAAAGTACCGATCAGAGTGATTCCCCAAAGAATCACCGCCGCCATCTCCGCCGGCCCCATTTTTAACACCAGTCTCGAAATTGGACCAATAAGTAGAAAAAGGATCCCATAACCAATTAGAACGCCGATACACGACGCTCCCAAGGCAACCCCCAAGGCCGTATTGTGCTGGCCTTTGCGAGACATTGGATAACCGTCAAACGACGTCGCGATCGAAGACGACGTTCCGGGGATGTTCATCAGGATAGCCGGTATGCTTCCGCCAAAACTGCCTCCGGTAAAAATCGAGGTTAGAAACAGCATGGCCTGCATGAAGTCCATATAGAGGGTTACCGGCAGGAAAATCGCCATGGCCATGGATATCTGCAATCCCGGCACTGCCCCAAAGAGCAATCCTATGAGAATTCCCGGAATGATGATCAGCCAGTTGTAGGGGTTCGAAAAGAGCTGTGAAAGACCCTCTAGCGCTGCCGAAAAATCTATCATGACGGAAAAACCAGCATGGGCATTGAATACGGAAGCATGGCCGCAAAAAAGAGCGATGCCACTGAGGCGAAAGACAGGGAATATCCAGCGATCCATGCCCAACGACGTTCTCCATGAAACCATAAAAACGCGCCGATAAAGAGGCAGGTGCCCACATCAAATCCCAACCAGGGCAAGGTCAGTGTATAGACAACAAACAGGCTGATGACCGGAAAGACGCTTTTCACCGATTCAACTACGGGCTCCTCAGAAGGTGGTCCGACTAGCTGACGGAAAAACTGAATAAGACAGAGAATCAGTGTTAATATGGTGAAAGGCAGAATCAGTATCAAATTCAGGATGTGGGTCGATGCGCTCCGGGCATCCAAGTAGTACCACACGACGAGGCTCGCTAGTGCGACTAGAACTGCCAGATCCGCGATCTGGTTTTTGGTCAACGATTTTCTTCTTTCACTCATTTCTGTCTCGACCCAATGACTACGGCTTCAGCAAATGCGAATAGTCCTTAAAGATAGCAAAGCTCTCTTCCATGATTTTTCGCGATTGATCCGGGCCGATCCAGCGTCTCCCGATATCCGCCTTATCGAGATGCTTCTGAAGTTCCTCAACTTCCAAGGATCTTTTAACAGCGGAAACCAGCGTTTCAAATCGCTCCGGGTATTGCCGCTTAAACTCTGCCGTGGTCGCAAATCCTCGGGCCGATCCCGGCAGCAATGGAACCTCGATTCCCAGCGGCTTCAACGCTTCATTGATAGGCGGTGCATTCCAGCTTTGATCGGTCTGATCGCTGACAATCGCCAAGGGACGGATATACTCCCTTATCGGCTCGGAACCCTTGGCGCTAACAACGATAAAGTCGACCACTCCTCCTGCGACTGCTGCCCGGGCTTGCCCCCCGCTATTGTAGGTAACCAGATTGAGATTACTCTGCGGTATCCCAAGGGTTTCCAACAGTAGTTTCGCCATCAGATGTCCCGCCGAGCCTCGCACTACGGACGCTTTCACCGTTTTGGGTTTTGCTCGAATCGTCTCCAGTAGTTCCGGAAGGTCGCGAATGGGCGAACCCTTGTAGAGCGCGATCAAATCCTCATCGAACCACTGGAAATTGATATAGGCGAAATCGTCTATTGTGTACTTTGCGTTGCCTTCCAGAATCGTATTCAAAAGATAAGGCGAAAAGGTATTGGCCAACACCGTATACCCGTCATGCGGTTCTTCCAAAACGTAGTTGGCCCCTAGGAGCGTACCCGCCCCTTTCTTATTAATAACCTGAACGGGTTGCCCCAATTCTTTTGATACATGAGACGACATCGCTCGCGTCATCCGGTCCGCGCTCCCGCCGACGCCGAACGCGACTACGAAGGTTAGCGGTTTATCAGGATACTCCTTCGCCAGACTCACGCTTGAAACTACGCCCGATAACAAGGAAACGATCATATAAATGCAAATCCGGTATCGAAAACCGCCTCGCCTCATTATCCTCACCTGCTTCATGATCTCAAACGCTTCATGAACTAAGATCCGCAATGAGGCAAGCAGGCAAAGGATCCCATCATTCTCAATACCTCTTTCCCCTCCGCGGTTATATATATTCTTTATCATTTAGCGTAACCCAATCAGATAGGGCGAGAGCGTCCCGCTCCGCCGCATTAATGTCAACTTAAGTGAATTGTATTGGGAAATGTGTACGGTTCCCAAACCGAAGCCTCGGTCTAGCTGCGTTTTGGATTCGGTGTAGTTTTCGGGCCAAACCGATTAAGTTGACACCTAGCGCTCCACTGCGGCCCAAGAAGATCAAAACAATCCGGCGGAGCGGGACGCTTTCGCCCTACCCTGAAAATGCAAAAAATCGAACTCAACCTGCCGCTCTTCGATTCGGTTAGCCTCTTTTCCCGTAATCACTTTCGAGCAAACGTCTACGCATCAATCTCGCTAGCCAAGCCGGATTGAACCGGCTTGGCTAGACTTAACAAAACACTAACGACCGTTTCTAAAATTTGATCGAATTGGTTATCGATATTGTACGGGGATTAGGAATACGAATAACGGCTACTTGTCCATCAGGATTAGTCCTCACGGGGATGTCGCTATCATCGCCAAACGCATTGCGAATGTTTAGCTGGATTCTCCAATCCATCGTATCGTTCCGGATTTTTCGGCTGTAGGCCGCCCACAAATCTCCGCTGAAGAGCCCGTCATCCAAATGAGGTCTGCTCGTATCGGCAATCGGAATAGCGACCTCCGCATTCGGGTCGAATGTCGTTACATACCCGGTCGCCGCTTCATCTTCCCAGCGCACGGCGCCTCCGACCTCGACCCCTTTAAAGCGTCCTTCGAGAAACTCGTAGTTGGTTATACCCGAAAACCGCCATTCCCGTTGTTCCTGTGATTTGGTGCCATCTAGCGCAGTCAGCGCCACCAATGGAACGAATCGATCTCTAAACCAAGTATCTCCCATAGTTCGATCCGCGACGAGTCGTTGCTGTACTACTTCATACGTGCGGGACGATCTACTATTTTGCAGAAACTCTTCAGCCGCCTCGAGCATGACGGAGGCGGTATTGGAATTTACTGATTCTTGCTGGCTTAGGTGAGCCATAACTCTCCAACCTTCCGAGAGGCTGGCTACCATTTCCACTTCGAATCCTTCCGCATCGAGATCCCGCGTAGTACTTAGGTTGGGAACCGTGTCCCAATCGAACGTATCCCAAACGCCATCTCCGTTCGTATCTTCCTGGCGCGGATTATAGATAGCCAGCAACTCAGCCGGAATATCACTCTGCGCCAACTGATAGTAGGTATCATAATCCCGTATTGGAAAACTCTCGGGCGACCCGTCTACCAAGATCAGATTCTCAGCCCAAGGCTTTCCCGCGAGCTCGGCCTGGCGATACAAAGAAACTGAGGCCAAACTGTCATTAGCAATTTCGAATGCGCCGCCGGCGCTTAGGTTCTTCAGACTCGTTTCAAACCAGTTCAATTTGATAGAAACCCGATTATCGCCGAATGAAGTGGTAAATCCATACTCCTTAGTAGTGCCAGTTGGCTGACCAATGGCTTGCCCAAAAGCGTTGCTCCTCAACCCTATTGGATTGAAATTCTCCGATTCTGCATAGTGAGCCTGTAGATCCATGCCCCAAGGAAGTTCTCCGAGGATCTTCTCCGGAAATCTCGCCACCACGCTCCACGTTAGGCTATCCGCCTTTTGGGATAAGGCAGGTGTTGCTGAGAGCCGCGTAAAGTCCGGATTCCAACGTCCATCAACGTCCGTATCGTCGAATCCCACTTCAGACTCGTTCGCTCGGCCAAAGCTGTTTGTATCATCCTCGCGATAGCCGACTAGACCGATGATATGGTTATCGAGAAAATAGCTCTGCCACGACACTGCTTGAGACTCGATTTCCGATTTCCCTATGGATTCATCATTTAGAATTCGTTCGATGAAATATTCGCCCCTGTCCACAACTCTGGGAGCCGGGTTACTAGCCGAATACTCACCAACATTCAGCAATTCGACGAAAATTCCATCGTAAGCATCCCCCGGTTGCGGCCGGCTTATGTTTATCGGTTGGAGTCTTACCTCATCCGTCGATGGGACGCCTATCAATGAATCACTGGTATATACTACCGTATTGACCCACCTGCCAGATTGGTTTAACCTCCGGTTCCTACCTGCTGAACGGGGATCGAAATCGGTACTGTTCATGGCATCAAGGAAATTCATTCCATGTGTATTCAACTCATAATCACTGAAAAGGCCGGTAATTCGATGCTTCCCGAAATGCTTCGTCCACCCATCCTTTTCCGAAAAGTCAATCTCTCCGAAAGCGGTTACCCGAAAGGTCTCCCGATCACTCTCCTGGAAAAATATTTCAGGCGCGCTTACACGCGTATATGCTCTTCCGAAATTAGGATTGGGCTGTCCATCGACCAGGTATTCGGATATGGTAACGTAAATGTCATAAGGCCCGCCGGTACTCCCTCCCCTTCCTCCGGAAAAATAGAAGTCCTCGGTGGATTCGTAATGCTGATCGTCATAGGCGATATCGAAGCCAAACTGGTTGTTTAAAAACGTTTGCTCGAAAGCAATGCTTTTTGCTGAAAATTCGCGATCGACCCGATCTATACCACCGGAGTAGACATGATTGCGATAATCGAACACGTTCCTATTCTGCAAGCTTGGAACCGTAAACCCAACGGCGAAGGGTTCTCCAAAGGGGCTATTCGCATGATATTCGGTCACTCTTCCTAGGGCAGTATCCCCAGGAGCGCCCGCGCCGTAGGCGGCTATCACACCTGACGTCCCCGCCAATCCACTACTGGCAAGCGTATCTGAACTGCTCCAGGGGATCGCTCCATAATTGACCTGCAAGCCATCGCCCGTTCCCACATCGGGAACCGTAGAATTGGCATCCGTGAATGTAATCCCAGGGCCTTGAAAAATGGCCGGGTGCACATTCGTGTTCAACTGGCCCTCTGAATTCCTGATGAACGGATTGTAGGTTTCCTGAAATACCCATGATCCCCCCTCACTGGAAGACACAATTTTGGAGGGGACCGTCTCGCCTGTAAACTGTTGAAGGTTGGCAGACGTCGGCTCAAACCAACCCGTATAGGCTACCGAAGGCGGGATTACTTCCACGGGAGATCCCTTCGAAGTGCCCGTTTCGCCATTGATCTTCAAGCGCGAGGCATCCAGAAAATTGCTGTTTTCATTCTCAAATAGTATGGCCTGCAAATTCGCGAACAAGCGTTGGTCCTTGTTCCAAGCCGGCTTTTGCTTGTATTCAGCATCATCGTGCAATGCCGCTATCCTTAAAGCGATCCTGCCATCCGCCAGACTCCGGTTCAGATCAAGCTCGGTTCTTAAGCTTCCGTAGTTATCGAACCTAACTTTAGCCTCTCCAAAATTCTCGTTAAAGATCGCCTCTTTCAAACTATTGTCGATTACCCCGCCCGGACTGCCGATGCCAAATAGCAATGAATTGGGGCCTCGGCTAATGGTTACACGACTCGTATTGTAGCTGTCGAAAGGGATGTCCGTCAGAAAGAGGCCTCTTGTCAGATCAGCACGGAATAGTCCGCGAACCCTTTGGTTATTTTGCGGGTTAGCCCGTGATTCTGAGAGATCGATCCGACTTGTGGCAGAAACTCCAGCGCCAGAAAAGTTGCCTTGATTCCCGCCCACTTCCATATTGGCCGTGTAGGACAGCAATGACCCCGCATCGGTGGCCCCGAGATCCTCCATAAGCTCGGAAGTCACCACTGAAATGGCCGCTCCTAAATCCTTAAGATCCGTTCTAATTCGCGTACCCGACAAAGTAGAGGTCGCTGTATAGCCCGTATTGTCAGCTGCATCCACCGAGAAGGGGCTCAATTCGTAGATTTGTTCCTCACTGCTGCCATCCTGCGCGGAAAGGTTAGGAGAGCCTGCTACGGCAAGCGAAAGCAGCCCCTTTAGCAGGCTGCCGATTGTTTTTTTGTTTTCGTTCATAGGTGTAGTATTTTGGGATTTCGGTTCTGGGGTTTGAACCCCTGAGCCTTGCGTGGTTAGTTCCGCAATCGATTCATTCGATCGCGTGATGGCAAACGCACCCGTTTCCAAATCTTCATTGAAAACCAGTGACGTGCCTTCCAGCATGCTCTCAAGTGCATGCTTAGGTACTAACAACCCGGATACCTCATTTGTTTGAACGTCTTGAACTTTCCGGCGATCCATTACGACACTCACATTCGCTTGTCGGGCGAATTCTCTGAGAGTCGTTCTGGCGCTGCCCGCTTCCACATCGAAGGGCCGGGGTTGCACAGCAATACTACATACGGACGTCATTAGGAATAACAACGCCGCAGCATAAAGCCTTCGCCGAAAGATGAATTTCGATTTGCCCATTTATTGGGAAATTTCAAATCGGCGTTAAACGTTAAAGGTATCAGGTTCATCTAATACGGTTAACAATCGACGCCGATTTTTCCGTTAATATAAAATTAGATTAAAATGCGTTTCTTTAATAATCCTCGAAATTTTAATACAAAAGTTTGATAATAATTTTGCCAATTTGAATACGCTCCTCGACTCACTACAACTGTTTTCTAAAAACCGCATAAGCCCCTGAATCTTTTTCAAAATCGACTCCTAGAGGAGTATCCGCAAGCATCATTCTCAAGGCGGATCCCGGTTCATAATTGCCCTTTACCGCGTTCGTTTCCACGCCGTATACAATCTTAAGATCAAACAGAATCTCGACATCCGCCTGGTGGGCGAATTCCTTTAAAGTAAGCGTGGCCGAGCCTTCTGGGATATCAAGGGAACGTTCCTCTTTATTCGAACAAGCGGTAAAGAGAATCGCGCAAAGCCACGCGAAGGCCAAGAGCCAGGTGAATGAGTGACGAATCGATCTCATACTTCAATCGGGCAAAGTCCAGCGAGGCATTCTAAGGTAGCGGCCGATCTCCGAGCGGCCATTTGATGAGTCCGAAATATGGCCGCTCGGAGATCGGCCGCTACCTAGGCTAGCCATCAGTTAGCTTCCCGCAATACAATCTCTCTACTACCTCTCCATTCGGCTTCCATGCCAAAGCTGGATTCCATCAGCCGAACGAATCCTTCCACGTTGTCCGACCAGAACATACTACTGAGACTGACATTCGCTAGCGATGGATCGCTAAGCGCTACTTGAATTGGGTTACTGCTGTTAAACTCTTCCACCAGTTCGCCCAGCAGAATCTTATCATGGTCCAAAAGCCGTGGCTGCCAGCGATGAGCTTCATCGATTTCCGTCCCATCGATAGAGGTCACTTCGACTACCGGGACATCAGTTCGCAAATTAACTTTGGCTCTCTGTCCAATCTCCAGAAACGAGTCCGCAATAGTCTGTTCCGTATCAAATGGCGAAGCGCTTGGCTTAACGTTCACGATGCCTTCGGTCACGATGACATCCACTTCATTCTTTGAAAGCTTTACGCTGAAAACCGTGCCCACGGCTCGGACGTCAACTCCGGCGACATTGACAATGAAAGGTCGATCCGGGTCTTTAGCCACATCGAAATTCGCTTCTCCTTTTGTCAAATAAACGCGTCGTTCGCTATCGGTGTACGCAGCCCGCACAATCGATTCCCGGTTAATCTCGATCACGGAGCCATCTTCAAGCGTCCTCTGCTCGATCCTAGCCAGTAGTTCCAAAGCAGGTTGAACCTTCAAGCCGGACGAGTCTTCTGGACTGGATACGGCGAAGTAGAACACAAGCGCGATCATGGCTGCAAAGGGTAGCGACGAAAATAGAACGATGTTTTGGGCTAGGCTCCTACCTTTTCCCCTCTGCAAATGTTCTGGAATCAAAAGATCCGGGTCGATCCGCGCATGGTGCTTCAAATGAATACCTGCTAGGCGATCGAAGTCATCCCAATCATTGAGATATCTGCCTATCGCCTCGCGGTGAGCTGCATCCTGAGCCAACCACTCCGTATAGCTATCTTGCTCCTCCGGCGTTAGACCGCGGTCTAACCGAGCGAGCCACTCTGAAGCAGCTATCTCGATCGGGGAGTTTTCATCATAATCTGATGGAATATTCGTCATCGTGAATTTCGAGTTTTATACCCTCGCTGTTGGAAAAATGCGGTACACTTGCGCATGCCGATCCCTATTTGAGCCTCAACCGTATGCTCCGAAATACCCAGTTTCGCAGCAACTTCCTTTTGCGTGAGGCCATAAATTTTCTTCAATGTCATGACTTGGCGGCAGCGGTCCGGCAGCGATTGTATCGCAGCGACCAACTGGTCGATTTCCTCCTGTAGCGCTGCAGACTCGAATGGACCCGCCATTTCATCCGCCAAGACAAGAGGGTCTAGCTCTTCAGCTCCAGGGTCGGACTCGAAGCCCAAGCGCTGCAATTTATTGATCGCCAAGTTTCGTGACACGACAAAAAGAAACGCTTGCGGATTCGGGATCGGGCCGGACTCGTGGATTTTGAGAATGCGCGAGAAGGTCTCCTGAATCAGGTCATCCACATCACGGATTGCCGAGAATCGGGAATGAATCCATCGACGCAACCCAGGCTCGTGAGGCAAAACCGCATCAACGAACCAACTGGACTGCTCTGTTTCTCTTTGGGGCATATTACTACAGAAGAAACCTAAGAATAGACCCCTTCTCAACGGATAACAATCCAGACTTCAATTTCCGTTAAGAAAAATCCAAAAAAGTGATTTTTGTAATAGATTGCCCACGAAGGACACTAAGAACACGAAGAGATTGATGAGGCTGACCCATTTCTTCTTCGTGACTTTCGTGTCCTTCGTGGGAAAAACAACTGCCCTACCTCATATCTGTTTCCTGCAAATTGTAGGGCGGGTCACTGACCATACGCGTCAACTTAAGCTTTTGAGGCGTAAACCAGGCATTGAACCATCAGGTGTCAGGATTGCACGGTTTCATACTGCGTTTCGACTTCGGTTGACACCAATGGTCGCTGACCCGCCAGCGGACTAAAATAGTGTCGCCTCAGCCCTTCGACTCCGCTCAGGATCTTCGACAAGGCGACCTACAATAGCGACAAAGCGCAACCAAATCATCTGCGCATATCTGTGTGATCTGTGGTTAAATTCCTAAAGGATACACACGTGTCACTTACCAAACAGCGCATGATATGGGTCGCCTGCGGAAATCAAGTAAGCCAAGAGATCTTGGATATCATCCTCCGTCATTGTCGCTAGCAGAGCTGGCGGCATCATGGAATAGGGCGAAGGTTCGATGGATTCGATGCGTTCAATCTCAATTTTGGAAATTGTGCTGGGGGTCATCATGTCGGTGTTAATCCAATACATGTCGTCCCGCATGTTCATGATTCGTCCGGTAAGCGTTGTCCCGTCGGTAAGATGAAAATCGCTCGCGCCATACTGATCGCTGATTTCCTTGGCAGGATCGATGATCGACTCCAGTAAATCGTGAGCGCTGAATTTACCGCCAGCCGACGTCAGGTCTGGACCGACCGCGCCACCTTCGTCATTGAAACGATGACACACGTAGCACGTACCGGCTCCGAACATCTGGCGTCCATTTTTGAAGTCCCGTCCCGCTTCTAGGCCGTTCACGTATTTCGGAGCGAGATCCTCCATCTTCCACATTTTGACGAAGCTGCGTGGCTCCAGCGTAAACTGGGCTCCGCTGCTTTTCGGTGGCGTCTCAATCAACTTAGCAAGGGCCGGAGTCATGTCCTCTTCCGGAATCGATTCTAGGGCATTCTTTTTCATACCATCAATGTAGTTGGATAGGCGTGCTCCACCCCGATAACTTCCAGCCAAAATAAACCAATTGAAATACACCTCGCGCAATTCCGGGGTCCATCCGACTTTGAGATGACGCAGGTTTAGCGCATAGCCAATCTGTTCTTCCTGACCAGAGGCGCTGGCAAGCAAGGCCATCCCCTTCTTCACTGCTGAGGGCGCTTGGAGAAATGCCATTATCGCGGAGATATCGCGATTTTCTTCAGGTGTACGAGCTGGGTAGATCGCATCGAGCCAGGAAATGAGTTTACCTTTAAGTCCTCTCGCTGGCTGACCTCCACGAGTTAGAGCAAGCGTTATACTTCTTAGCGTATCCAGACGCTGCTGACGTTCCTTCAAGGCATCGTAGTCGAAACTCATTGATCGTTCGAGAATCGCCGAAGCGGAGACTGCACCATCAGCCCGAGCCAATGCGATCAACGCTGCCGTAGCGACTACCGGATTGTCTTCGTTTGCGATGCGTCCCTTCCAATTCGCGACCGGCTGCTTTTCAAGCGCTACACGGGCCGCATGACGAATACCTCGATCGTCCGAGCCAAGCGATTTCCAAATGTGGTTGAGCCCTCGTTCGCCAGCCACGTCCGCTCCTTTTTGGACATAGGTTTCAAGCGCTTGCCGGCGTTTCCGATCCGACTGACCTTCCCGCGTCGCTTTAGCCGGACGAGTAGACTCCTTTCCTGTGTAGATAATCCGATAAAGACCAGACTGTACCCGTCGTCCCCCTACAGTGATATACATGGCTCCGTCTTCGGGATTGACCAAAATATCGGTAAGCGGAAGCGGCTGCGCACCGGCAAATTCTTCGAAGGTGCCCGTATAACTAGAACCATCCGCCTCGAGATGAACCGCGTAGAGCTTTCCATAGGACCAATCGCAAACGAACAAAGCGTTCTGGTACTTAGCGGGAAATTTGGCACCGTATCCAAAAGACACTCCCGTTGGGGAGCCCGGTCCGATGTCAACCACGGCACCGAAGGTGTCGCTGTTGTACTCCATGAACTTTCCACTACCCGTCCGCCAGCCGAATTCGGCTCCGTCGATAACGTGATTGATTCGAGTCGGACGATACCAGGGCGTATTCAAATCCCACTCCATATCGGCGTCGTAAGTAAAGAGCTCACCTTCGCGATTTATCGCCGCGTCGTACTGATTGCGGAAACCCGTCGCCATGATTTCCCACGTTTTGCCTTCTGGATCGATCTGGGCGATATGACCTAGCGGAGCCTCTGCACCTGTCATGAAATACTGAAGAGAAGGATAGAGCTGATCCTCGGCCCAAAGCTCAGGAACGCGCGAATGCGTGTAGTCTTTCGGAAGTTGAGTTTGATTTCCCATCACGATATAGAGGTGCTCTCCATCTGGCGCCGGAAGGACAGCGTGCGGGCCATGCTCACCGCCGGCAGCATCCAGTTCCTTAATAGTGACCAACTTGTCGAACTGATCATCTCCATCGGTATCGAGCAAACGGAATACTCCCGAACCCGTCGCGCTGTTGCGTGAATTCACCACCACATAGAGGCTATCGAAAGCATAACACAGACCCTGAGCATGTCCGATTCGAGGGAGCTTCAACTGCTCCGCCGTCGCAGCGGCTGTCCTTGGCAAGACCCTGGTATCATTCGCTCTCTTTGGGGCATCATCGGAATAGGTGATTTGTACGATGCTCGCCGGGTCGACTTTCTCCCCTGCGGCGGGAATCGGAAATCTAAATATTCCGCCATACTGATCGCTGACAATCAAACGACCCTTATCGTCCTGGCACATCGCTACCCACGAACCCTGCGTGTCACGCGAAACCGAATACAAAAGCTCTATCTCGAATCCGTCAGGTAAACGAATATTCTCGGGAGAGGTCGCCGTGCCTTGGGCTGCGGCGAAAGGAGCGATAATCAACAAAACCAGTACGGCTGTCAGGATTTCTTTGGTACGTTTCATTAAAATTGGTTTGGGGGGGTATTATGATTTAATCTTTCTGCCTCTATTCTGTAGGAGCGGGTTTACCCCGCGATTTTGCCGGTACTATCTTTTGCAAATCCACCCAATCGCGGGGTAAACCCGCTCCTACATTTAATTGAACAAGTCTAAAACATTGGGTCGATCATTTCGCCGTTCATCTGCTCCCAAATAGCAATCAACTCAGCGAGTTTTTCCGGGTTCGACTGAGCCAGGTTCGTTTCCTCTGAAAGATCTTTCAAGAGATCGTAGAGTTCCCACTTCGCCTTGCCGACATCCTTTCGTCCGCCCATGCGAACCAGTTTCAGATCGCCGTGACGCAAACCGGCTTTGCCACCCTGGCGCCAGAACAAAGTCTCGTGCGGCCTGCCGGAATTTTCGCCAGTGAGAAACGGAATCAGATTAACTCCTTCGATATTTTTCGGAGCCTTCGCTTTTGCGTTCGCAGCCGCGGTGGCATAGATATCGAGTGAGCTGACCGGATTGTCATAAACTTTGCCCGCAGGTATTGCGCCCTTCCACTGAACCATAAACGGTACTCGCAACGCACCTTCGTACATCATGCCTTTTTGCCCCCGCAAGGGTGCATTGCTAGAGGTCAGTTCCCGAGTCGGGCCGCCGTTGTCGCTCAGGAAGAAGACCAGTGTATTTTCTTCCAAACCAGATTTCCGCAATTGCTTCAAAATCGCTCCGACGCTGTCGTCCATATTGGCCAGCATGGCCGCGAAAATCCGACGGTGGATATCCTCGATATGAGAGAACTTGCGCATGTATGCATCCGCTCCCTGCAATGGGCTGTGGACCGCATTGTAGGGAAGGTAGAGGAAGAAAGGCTTGTCGTCGTGACGGTCGATGAAGTCCACAGCCTCGCGCGTCAGCGCATCGGTCAGGTATTCCGTTTCGACTACCGGCTGACCGCCGCGTATGATCGGATTGTCGGCATCGTAGTCCGGCTCGTTGCCTCCCCACGTGTGATAGATCAGGCCCTTTTTCCCGACCCAACGACCTTCCCCGCCGCCCGGAATCGTTTTACGGCGCAGCATCGTGGTCACGCCCTCCCATGGTGGCGGAACGAAATAATGTCCCTCGTGCATGAAACCAAAAAATTCTTCGAAACCGTGTCTAAAAGGATGATACGCCGCAGTGCCTCCCTGATGCCACTTCCCGATCAGGCCAGTCACGTAGCCAGCGTCTTGCAAGGTCTCGGCGATCGTCACCTCGTCCGTCGGAAGTCCAATAGTCGGGTCTTCGTTGCGATGGCCGATTGGATTATTCTCGTATCCGAATCTAGTGGGAATTCGCCCGGAGAGAAAACCTGCTCGTGAAGGACTGCAATTGGGTCCGGTCACATAGCCATTGGTAAACCGAACGCCATTCGCCGCGATCGAATCGATGTGCGGCGTAGGGATCTCCGCGTTGCCCTGGCAACTCAGTTCCCCATAGCCCAGGTCATCCGCGAGGAGAACGATAATATTCGGAGTATCGGCAGCTTTACCAATGTTGGCAAACGCCAGCACGGAAACCACGAAAAGAAGAGAGGGTATTGGGAACTTCATAAAGATTTGGCAAATTCAATGGATGAGCGACGACTTGTCAAAGGAGCAAAGGCATCCCGAAAAGGATAATTAAAACTCAAATAGTGCATTTCGCTTCGATATCGCAGGGTGGCTGTCGATTCTGCCGATTTATTTTGAGGGATTTTGAAATGGTCACTCGAAAAGTTGGACAGATGGTAGGGTTGCTTGGGACAAGCAACCCTACCACCCGCTCAGCCTTAGGTCGAAAATACACTTATCTAACAACCTCTATATCCTATACTATTAGTAATTATTAATCAACTACGTATTCTGCGTTCAAGATGTTAGCCTTGCCTATTCGGTTTTTAGACATCTAATCGAAAACGTGAGTTCTAAAAAAGAGAAGAGAAGCGATTTCTTTAGCGAAATGCGTGGTTGTACGCTTTCGATGAAAAACGGTTGGATGCGTCAAGCCGTTAAGACGAAATTCAGGGGCGGCGAAGATGCTCCCTATTTGCAAAACGAAAAAAATCCGATCGTCATGATTTTCCATGGAGGAGGTGAGACGAATCTATGTAATCTCCATCACCGCAAATTAGCGGAGGAAATGGCCTCCCATCTTTGGGAGCGAGAGGGATGGGTGACGGCGATCGAACCGGTTGCTGCGGTAACGGACGCCATCTCAATGGGCCATTCTTACGAAAAGGACCCGCGGATAGGCGCCATGGGGCTTTCGCTGTTTTCGAGGGAGATCTTCGCGAGTTCCATTGTTCAGCAAGCTGAGATCAATCGAGTCGATGCGGTGATAATAATAACCGGTTGCGACAAGACGGTCGCGGGAGGAATGCTGGCTGCATCATGGCTGAAGGAGCTTCCCGTTGTTTTGATTCATGGCGGAACCATACGAACGGGGTGCAGTTTGGCTGGAAAGAGTATTCAGATCGAAACGGCGACAGAGGCTGCAGGAATGCTGGCTGCAGGGAAAATCGATAAAGACGAGTATGAGGATATCGTTCTCAATGCCCTTCCTTCTCCAGGAGGATGTGGCGTGATGGCAACATCGAATACACTCGCAGTTCTCGCGTCTACCTTGGGCATGTCGGTGTTTTCAAGCGCGAGTACGCCCGCCATGGACCCTAACCATAAGGACGTTTTTGGCCCGAAAATCGAAGAAGCGAGAGCAGCAGCCGATGCTCTGATTCGCATGTGGAACGAGGATCAGACAATCGGCGATATTGTTGATGAACGTTCTTTTAGCAATGCGGCGACCATGCTTCATGCCATTGGAGGCAGTACCAATGCGGTCATACATCTGCCCGCGATTGCTGAAGGATTTGGAGTGCCGTTTGGCTTAGACGATATTCAGGCGAAATCGGATACACCCGTATTACTAAATCTCTTGCCTGCGGGGAAATTCGTAATGGTGGACCTTTATGAGAAAGCCGGTGGTTTGCCTTCATTGGCTCGCTACATGATCGATCAAGGGTTTTTGGATACGGAGGCGAAAACTATTACTGGAAAAACCATCGGGGCAGACTTGGCAGACGTTCGATTGCCGAATTTCCAAAATCCGAATACAGATGTTATTCGCTCGATTGAATCTCCATTGAAGCCGAAGTCTTCTCTTGTAATCGTTAAAGGAGATTTCTCGACTGATGATACTGCTAGTATCGCCACAAGAGGCTGTGTGTTTAAGATGAACGCAAACCAAAGGGTTTTGGAAGGACCAGCTCGAGTTTTCGATATTGAGAACGATGCGGTTAAGGAAGTACTCAGCGGTGGCATCAACGATGGTGACATAATTGTGCTTCGCTACCAGGGGGTGTCTGTAGGTTGTCCTGAGCTATTGCGACTTACGGCAGCATTGACTGGAATGGGCAGCGATTCACGGATTGCCGTTGTGACCGATGGACGCCTTTCAGGTGTATCGAGAGGTACCTTAGTCGTCCATGTGGAACCAGAAGCCTGGAAAGGCGGACCGATTGCGTTAATCGAAGAAGGTGATACGGTGCGCTTGGACGGGAACACCGAGGAACTCTTCGCGCGTATCGATGCTGAAGAAATGACTAGGCGCAAGGGAGCGTGGAAGCGCCCCGAGTTGACCTTGCCCCGCGGGCCGATGCGCATTGCCTCCCAAATCGTACGTCCTTTAGAGGAAGGCGCTCTTTGGTGGCCGCGAGATTAAGGGATTGGGAGGTTGGGTTCTGGAAACAATTTGACGGTCAAAGGCCAAGTACAGACCCCGTTCTTCTACCTCTCCTTTTTTCTACTCCCCGCTCAAACCCTAACGAAGACCTCAAAGAAAAGGACTGACCCGGTTCCCGCTACTCCATGTCTAGGAATCTAGTGAGCACGCGGCTGAACTGATGAAACTTGCACGTGACTAAGGAGCCTCTGACGTTGCATGCGCGGGTGGGTGGGCCCGCATGGAGCGGAGGCAAGCTGACGGAAGTTGTTACGATTTGGTGTCTCCTACTCCGCTACTCCTCTGGGAACCACACCTCGTCGGCTTCCCGTGCGAGGATCGCGAGCGCGTTGGCGATGGCCACACGCTTGGGCTTTTGGGCTTTGCCTATATTGAAGGACTCACACGCGCGGCGGAGCAAGTCAGTGCGGCCCGAGACGAAAGCCCTGCCAACGTAGGGCAAGAGGGATTCCATCCCACTGGGCGGCGTCTCGTCCGCACCCTCGTGCCAACCCGTGCCCTCGGCGATCACCCGGACCGCCTCGTGGATCCACGCCTTGCGCTGACCGCTAAGGACCTCTACAACGCGCTTGAGCTCAGCGGGGTCGCCCACCACGGCTGCAAGGTAGCCCTCTTGCACGAGGACAAACCACGGTGTTGTGCTCTTGCCACCCGAGGTCTTCTTGGGGGCGGTCAGACTCTGGGTGGGGCGTGACGAGGAGGTCGAATCTGACGCGCTTACCGCAGCCGAGGCGGCATTGCCTGCGGCCACTTCCTTCGGTTCCTCACCCTTGCCGGCCCACGTCGGCGGGCTCTCGAGCCTACCGAGCACGAGCGTGATCTGACGCGCGGGGTCTTTGGGTGAAGCCCCTCTCTTGAGCACCACGTTGAGTTCGGGCGAAACGCTAAAGCGCCCGCGAGCGTCGGGATACGCGCCGCGCTTCTTCCCGGCTTCCAGGAGCTTCACTATGGGTACGGCGTCATCAACGGGCAGCGTCTGCTCACCCTGCACGACCCAAACCCCGCCCTGCTTGTGCACCAGCGGTACACCTTGCGTGGGGCCTTCCCAGCGCTTGGGGAGCTGACTCTCGGCGACGCGTTTCCAGGCCGTGGCCTCGTCTACATCGGTCGGCGCAAGCTCTTCCCCGTCGCGCGGCGCCTGGTCTGTCAGGCTCCAGTCCCACCAGTGATTGCGCTCCGCGCCGGTCGCGTCGTTCCAATCGGTGCGCTTATAGATCTCCTCGTCGACGGTCCCGCGCACGTAAAGCAAGTGCAGGCGCTTAACCGGAGCCTCATCGGGCGGAAGCCGCTTACCGGTGGCGTCGCGCGCAGGCCGCAAAATTCGGCCCATGGTCTGAATGCGCTGGCGCGCGCTGGCTGTGCTCGCGACCGACACGCCCAAGCCGACGTCGGGAATATCGATCCCCTCCTGCAGCGCCTTGACCGAGACGAGCACCTGGACTTCGCCCGAGCGCAGGCCGTCCAGCGCAGCTTCGCGTGCGACAGCCGACAGACGCGAGTGCTCGATTGCCACGGCGCTTGGGGAAAAGGGCAACTCGCCGAGCTTGGCGAGTCGCTTCACCCGCAGGCAGAGGCTCTCGGCACCGGCAACGAGTTGCTGCTCTTCGGGGTTGTCGCCCTCGTCCGATCCGGCTTCTAGCTGTGGGGCAGCGTCGCCGATCCGTTCGTTGAAGAGCACGGCGCCCCGAGGTGCGCCAAGACGCTCGTCGTTCCAGGCGTCCACCAGGATTCGCTCGACGACGCGCAGGCGCTCGGAGGCTTGGTAGAGGAAGTGTTTGCGTTCGAGGTAGGCCGACTGCAACGCAGCCGACGCCTTGATCACTGCGCCCGAGACGTTGCCTGCGCGGCCCGTCAGGTAAGCGAGATAGCGATCGGGCGAGCCGCCTGCACTCGTAACGTCTTTGCGCGCCTGCGTCACGCGGTGGGTGAGCAGCGAGTGCTGCTCCTGCTCTTTGCCGGTCAGCGAAATGCCGTGGTGGTGGATCTCGTAGCGCGGCAGCATTCCGAGCGTGTAGCCGTCGCGCAGGCTCAGGCGGTAGCACACGCCGCCGAGCGCACGACCGTGGCGTTGGCGTTCGAGTGGAAGCACTTGACCGAATTCGTCCTGCGCGTCAGCCCCTTCTCGAAGCGGTGTCGCTGAGAGCCCAAGGCGAGCGTGCGTACGCGCATCGAAGATCTTGCTGCTCGAGGGGGCCCCTGCCTTGTGACACTCATCGACGACCAGGAAGACCTCCTGCTCACGAGCACGGGCAGCCTCAACATCGGCGGCCAGACGCGAGCGCTTCCCAACGCCCGCCCGTGCGCTAGCGAGCACATAGACGAGCACGTCATGCGCGTCGAATCCGTCGCTGTATTCGCCCCCGACCATGCCGACGCGTGCGGCAGAGATCGTTGTGCGCTCTGGAATCGCGTTCGCCCACTGCTGAGCCAGAGCGATGGTGGGGACGACGACCGCCACTTTCGTCTGTGGGGTCTCGCGCAGCACGGCTGCCATGGCTCCCAAGGCCACGATCGTCTTGCCCGCGCCCGTGTAGATCTCGAGGATTCCGTGCCTTGGTCCCAACAAAGGCGAGTCACTCGCCAACCAGGCGTCGACCGCATCCTTTTGCCAGGTTTCGAGGGTGAAGTGCGTGCGTAGCTCGAAAGTCATGCACGAGAGGGCGTGCGTAGAGCGAGGAGGAGGTGCAGAGGGCATTTCCTATCAGCAATGGTCATTTTTCTTTCGTCAGCGGTCATTTATCATCCGGTTTAAAATGGTTAGTCTAGGGGCCTAAAAAACACATCGAAACCAATAGACAAATGAAAAACAAATATCCGATTCTCGGCAAAACCAGAGCCATCGCCTACGCAACGCAGTTAAAACTTTTCTGGATGCTGAAATGCAAGCCACCATTCTAGTCAGCAACTTCGACAAAGATTATCAGCTTTTGGATACAACAAAAACTCTTAATCATCCAGGGAGACGTTTTGAACACTGCCCTGCTTCGTTCCCTTGACGAAGGCGGATTCCCCTATCAGCGACCATTAGTGAGAACCAGCGGACCAAAATCAACTTCAGACAACGAGAGGAGGAACTACGTAGTTGAGTTCTGGAAACAACTTGACGATCAAAACCAAGCACAGGCGCCGCTCCCCTACCTCTCCTTTTTTCTTCTCCCTCCGCAAGCTCTAACAAATACCGCAAAAAAAGCTGACCCATTCCTGTTGCCTCTTGGAATCTTGAAAAAAGAGCAGAACAACCAGTCAGGGCTCGCAACTCCGGAGGCTGCGCCAATATTGTGAAACGAGATCGGAAGTGACCTTCGAGGAATTGCCGCTTAGCAAAAAAGCAATCTTCTATAGCGGCGCAGTCCGCACTCAGCGGGACTGGCCCTACGGATTTTCGCCTTACTAAACAGTCTCTTAATCAGACCACGCCATACGCCATCATAGCATCGGCAACCTTGACGAAGCCAGCAACGTTTGCACCGTCCAAATAATCTACTTTCCCGTTTTCGTCCTGACCATATTGAACGCATTTATCATGAATGCCCTTCATGGTACTGCTCAACAATTTCTGTAGTTCGTCTTCCGACCATGCAATACGGGCGCTGTTTTGGCTCATTTCTAAACCCGATACCGCGACGCCACCGGCATTGGCAGCCTTACTCGGCGCATATAAAACGCCTGCTGCCTGAAAGGCTTTGATGGCGGCGATTTCCGTTGGCATATTGGCGCCTTCGGAAACTGCGATCAAACCATTGGAAACCAACTTCATAGCATCGTCGGTCGAAATTTCGTTTTGCGTAGCGCACGGCAGCGCAACATCGACCATGACTGCCCAAGGACGTTTCCCTTCATGGAACTCCATGCTTGGAAATTCCTCTGCAGCAACTGAAATGCGACCGCGTTTCACGGTTTTCAAGTCGATTATATAGGCTAGTTTTTCTGCGTCGATGCCCTCTGAATCATAGACGAAACCTGACGAGTCCGAAAGGGTGACTACTTTGCCCCCAAGTTGAATGACCTTTTCCGCTGCATAGGTTGCCACGTTGCCAGACCCGGAAATAGCGACGGTTTTGCCATCCACCGAATTGCCCGCATGCTGCATCATGTTTTCGAGCATGTAGACAGTGCCATATCCGGTTGCTTCGGTTCGAATGAGACTGCCGCCAAACTCCAAGCCTTTGCCCGTCAGAACTCCTACAAATCTATTGGTAATCCGTTTATACTGACCGAACATATAGCCGATCTCACGGGCCCCGACACCGATATCACCCGCGGGGATATCCGTATTCTCGCCGATATGACGATATAGCTCCGTTATGAAGGACTGGCAAAAGCGCATCACTTCACTATCGGATTTTCCTTTAGGATTGAAATCCGCACCTCCCTTGCCTCCTCCCATCGGCAATCCGGTAAGAGAATTCTTGAAGGTTTGTTCGAAGGCCAAAAACTTCAACACGCTTTGCGTCACGCTGGGATGGAAACGAATACCACCCTTATAAGGTCCAATTGCATTGTTGTTTTGAACTCGGTATCCTCGGTTAACGCGAATATTACCGTTATCGTCTGCCCAACAAACGCGAAACGATATGACCCTATCGGGTTCGGCTAGCCGTTCCAGGATTTGCTGTTCATGGTAATGAGGCTTGTCGGCGATATAGGGAAAAATACTCTGGACGACTTCAAAGACGGCTTGATGAAATTCGGTCTCGCCAGGGTTTCGCTTTTTGACGCCGTTAATGTAGCGTTCGAGATATTCTTGAGATTTCTCAGTTGTCGCAATTCTTGACATAGGGGGGTTTTTGAAAATTACAGTCCAAATTATTAAGGTGTTAGATTGCTGTCGTACAAGAGACTTGCAATCGCTAAAGCCAACCTACAATTCCAACTAGAAAGCGATGCATCCGCTCCGATCTTCCCGCCGAGCGCATACGCGTCAACTTATCCGAAACTCTACTGACGAAGCGGAGCGTAGATGGCGAAGTAAAGGACGCCAAAGGATTGGACCGAATCAAATTCACCCCAATCAATTCGAAGCTATTGTCTCGAAGAGACACCGATTTGCCTCGTAGAGGCAACAAGCGAGGAACGAGCGTTGTTCAAAATTGTGTATTTATCGACCTTCCTCGATTCGTCGGAGAGACTCGGGACAGGATTTGAATGAGCTGGAGCTTGGGAGGTGTTTCTTTTAACCTCGCTCTCTCCGATCGCTAGTTCCTTCCTGCGTCAGAAAATAGGTGTCCGCTCCGCGGACAAAAGGCTCGAAACCGAGAGCTCATGACTCGGCGTAGTTCGAAGAACGAAAACGGTTGGTGCGGGGAACCGCGAGCTGGCGACTCCTTGAGACAGAATAATGCCGTTCCATCGATTGAAACTTATACTGGAGCGCATCGTAAGATTACAAAAACTCCAATTATCCGTTCCTAAGTGTTTTGCAATCCCCGGCTTACTGCTTAAGTTGACACGTATGCGCTGTTTGGGAAGATCAGCCGCTACCTTTTGAACACTTCGAGGGATGGCTAGGCAGGACCCTGAAACAGCATGAAACTAACAATGGATCTTACATGAGAATTTGTCAAAAGACCTACCTGCCAGTAGTCGCCGCCGTACTCTGTTTGTTAGGCCAACCGGTTGCGCCCGGGGCTGATTCAAGCTTTGTAACATTGTTCAACGGACATAGCCTATCAGGCTGGAGTGCCATCCCGATAGAGAGCGCAAGCGACTGGTCTATAACAAAGGGAGTCATTCGCGGAATGGGTTCAGTCAAACGACAGTCCTACTTGGTCTACGAAGACAATCTTCTGGAAGACTTTGAACTCACGTTCAGTTACCGCCTACCAGCAAAAGGAAATACAGGTGTTTCTATCCGGATGCGGGTTGACACAACAGGCAAACGCGCTTTCGAAAGTTATCATGCGGACGTTGGACACTCGGGGATCGGGCCGCATATTCTAGGAGCCTGGGACTTTCACTTTGCCAATCGCAAAGAGCACTCCTGCAAACGAGGGACCAGCCTACTCATCCGCCCAGATGGGAGCGTGAAGACGACGC
>JBNMOQ010000045.1:0-24086 GCA_051275055.1 Candidatus Pelagisphaera sp. | reverse complement strand
CGGGCGGGGGAATTCATATTATAACCCCTTCAACGCTCGTCGTGCAGGTGGCGCTAACGAATCTGTCTTGTCGAATAATTTAAATTATAGCGATCTCAACAATAATGAGCTTCCTCAATACGTAGGCTTCAACAATCAGGGGTTGCTGGACTACGATGTGTTCGATTTCAGTAGGAATCTCATTTCCGGTTCGATCGATAACCTGAGCACTGAATTCGACCGTAAGATGTTCTTTATTGATGCGTCTACTGCTGACGGGAATTTCGGAATAGAACTTGCCTATAGTGGCGAGAATTCTTCACGGACTAGTTTTGTTGCGGTACGCGCTCCGGAGATCGATATCGATATGAACTATACCAATCCGGCCGGGCCAGAGGGAGCAGGAGTGCATCCAGACACTGGTTTGCCCCTTGGGGAGCCTAATCCTAACTTTGGACGTCTCTATATCTATGCCCCTTCATCTGATAGGACAGTGAACGCGGACGAACGTGAAGCAATTCGCGCAACGGCGTTCGCTAGATATGATTTTGCCGAAAAGTTTGATGAGGGCATCTTTTCAAAATTAGGAAATCACAATTTCTCCGTCCTTTTTGACGAAGCTGAGGTATCCACGGAACGTTTCGCGGAAAGGCCATATGTATTTGGAAATAATCCGGAATTTCACTTGGGCGAACAGGCGACTATCTTCCAACGGGCGTGGTCAGGCATCTTCTATATATCCGAGCCCAATTTGGATGCTTTCGAGAATCCCAATTTCTCATTGTCCGACTTCGATACGACGGGTTTGCCTGCTAGTACGGTTCTGGATTTTCCAGGTGATTACCAAATCCCATTGAACTATCTCAGTTTTGGCGATCCGCTCGTTGATGAGAGTAGTACTTCAGTGACTGGCGACGAAAGGCCTGCGACCGGCTCTTATACCCCTAGATTTCAGCCTAGTTCGGGAACTCTCACTAAAACGGAGACCTCTTCCCAGGCCGTGAACTTGCAGAGTTTCTTTCTAGGAGGACATCTCGTTTCCAATTTGGGTTATAGAGAGGACCAAGTTACGCTAACTCGCAATAATCAGGCTCCTCGTTATGCTATTCCTGATGAAGACGGAAACCTCCCCGATAATAGAATCGCAGGTGCTGCTGACATAGTTAACCTTCCAATCCTTACCCCGGATCTGTTCAGATTGGAGAACGGCACAATCGACAAGCAACCAAAGAGTAGTACTTTCGGCTACGGCTTTGTCTTGAAAACGCCTGATAGTTGGTTGCCTGAGGGGGTAGGCTTGAGTGCTCACTACGGCTCATCCTCAAACTTCACTCCGAATCCCGGAGCCTTCAACTTCTGGGGCGAGTCTGTGCCGGGCGCCAGCGGAGATACTAAGGATTACGGAATTACGATTAACTTGGGCGGCAACAAGTTGGTGGCACGCATTAACCGCTACGAAGCCTCGATGAAGGATGGCCAATTCGGTGGAGTTGGTACCGCTGCTGCGGTTTTCTCGAATGTGCAGACACGTTTCTATAATTTCATGTACCGAGACATATCGGGTTTCGATTACGACTTTGATGGTGTGTTTGACGATCCAACCGTCGACCCGGATGGCGACGGTAGAGTCGGTGATGCTACCAATACACTCACGCTCGCTCAGGCCCATGATATTTGGAATGCCCTTGATGGCTTCTGGACGGATTTCGCGAAAGAAGTGGGAGAATTTGAGATTGTCCCAGGCTCTCTCGGCACACGAGGCTTGGTGCTTTCAAATGCCAACAATTTGGGAGAGGTTTTGTCTGATACGATGGATCAAGAAGCGGGAGGAACGGAGCTTTCGTTGACGTGGAACCCAACGAGGCAACTCCGAATCTCTGTAAGCGCTTCTAAACAGGACGTCCAGCGTGCCAATGTCGCTCCAAATTTCGCCCGAATGTTAGAGGAATGGACCCGAGCGTTTTCTGTGCCTGAGTTTGGTTCGACCTTTACCGGTAATGGCAATGGCATACTGACAAGAGCATTGGGACCTGTTCCTTGGGGAGGTGGCACATTTGCCGGCACTCCGTTGCGTGATATCAGACAAGGCCAGGCTCTATTCAAGGCGCTCGCCTTCGAAGGCACGACCAGTCCAGAGGTGGCGAGGCACAGCTTTCGAGCCTTGGGCAATTACACTTTTAAAGAGGGTCCTCTTAAGGGATTCAAAATGGGTGGAGCCTACCGTTGGACTGAAGCCAGGGCAATTGGATACGGCTCTTCAATTCTCAATTATCTACCTGATGAGGTCAATGTAGAGGTTCCCGTTGTAGATGTCACTAAACCGTTTTTTAGCGAAGACAGTGGTAAGACGGACGTATGGGTTGGATACAGTCGGAAGGTGTTCAATGATAAAGCGAGATGGAATGTTCAGTTGAATGTTCGAAATCTGTTTGCGAAATCTGAACCTCTTGTAGTCCAACTCCAACCGGATGGTACTCCTGGCCGCTCTATGATTCCTGCGCATCGTCAATTCGTGCTCTCGAATACGTTAAACTTCTAGTCTTGCAGGTAGTTTAGTTTTGGGGGCTGGACAACTGTCCAGTCCCTTCCTTTCGAGAACGACTTGCCCGTATACTGCTTGATCAGAACTTGCTTGTGCATAAAGTAGTGAATATCCAGATACGATAGATCGAAAAGAAAATCCACCAGGAGTCCAAAACGGACTCTTAATTGCAATACGTGAACCCCATTCTCTGTTTGGGTACTGTTCTTAGTCATGCCTTTGAAGGCATTCCCAAAGAAAAGTATTGAACTGTTCACTACGGGTATACCGGAACCGTCCATAGCCTAAGCGCCATGGAGTGGCGAGGCTGGGGTTATAGAAAGTGAAATAGTAATAGAAATGATGTTATCAAATAAGACAAGAAAGCTCGCTGAGAATTGCGTAGCAGCTCTTTTTCTTTTCTTCTTCTATTCTCCCCATTGCGCCGGGGCGGAATTGTCTGTACCTCATTTTTTCAGCGATCACATGGTTCTCCAGCAGGGGAAAGCCGTCAAGGTTTGGGGCCGGGCGACTCCCGGTGAGGAGGTGTCCGCTCAGTTTCGCGGTGCCACCGGCACAGCCCGAGCGAGAGACGATGGGAAATGGGAGTTGCGCATCCAATCTGGTAAAGCCGATTCGGAAGGACACCGGCTGGTAATCTGGTCGGGCGAGGAGGAAGTTGCTATAGAGGATGTTCTCGTCGGTGAAGTGTGGTTTGCGGCCGGACAGTCGAACATGATGTGGAAGCTGAGTACCTCCGCGAACCCATCTGAGGCCATCGCCGCTGCTGAGAATCCATTGATTCGTATGTTCCACTCACCTGAGGTAACTGCGGAGCGACCACAAGACGATATTGAAGGAAAGTGGACCGTTTGTACCTCCGAAACCGCAGGCGACTATTCTGCGGTAGCGTACTACTATGCCCGTAAGCTCCAAAGGGAGCTGGATATTCCGGTAGGTGTCATTGTATCGGCCTGGGGCGCAAAAAGAATTGAATCCTTTATCAGCCGGGATGCTCTCAACTCACAGCCGGAAACCAAACCGCTTGTGGAAGCCCTTTTTCGACTAGAGAAGAACTATGATCCCGTAGAAGCCCAGGCGTTGTATGAGCAGCGAAAGGTCGTTTTTGATGAATGGCTTGCCAAGGGACGGGCTGTCGGCGAACCGCGTCCGAGGCCTGCGAGGGTAGAACCCACCCGGCCCCTTCTCGACGCGGGGAAGCCCGGGGTGATTTTTAATTCCATGATCCATCCCTTCATCGGATATAACATCCGGGGAGCCATTTGGTATCAGGGCGAATCGAATGCGCACGACAAACTAGTGCCTTACGATATCCTGCTGCCGCTTTTGATTCAGGATTGGCGTAGTCGCTGGGGGCATGATTTTCCGTTTTATTTTGTTCAGTTAGCCAGCTTCCGTGCACCGAATACCGAACCGGGAATTTCAGATCCATGGCCGCTTCTTCAAGATCGGATGCGCCGGGTCCTAGACAGTACGCCGAAGACCGGAATGGCGGTGATCACTGATGCTGGGGATGAGAATAATATTCACCCGAAAGACAAGCAGACGCCGGGAGAGCGCCTCGCCCGCTGGGCTCTGGCAATGATGTACGGGAAGGAAATTGTTTATTCCGGCCCCCTTTATGAATCGTATGTAGTTCAAGCAGCGTCAATGACAGTACGTTTCTCATCCGTGGCAGAGGGGTTGGAATCCCGGGATGGGAAGGCGCTGCAGCGATTTGAAATCGCGGGATCCGACGGAAAATGGCATTGGGCGAATGCTGAGATTGTCGGAACCAATCAGGTGAAGCTCAGCCACCTCGATATTTCTAAGCCGGTTGCGGCCCGCTATGCGTGGGCCAGTAATCCGGCCGGAGCGAATCTGGTCAACAGCGAGGGGCTGCCCGCATCGGTGTTTTGCACGCAGCGGTGAACGATTATGTGAGCACCCGATGGGAGTTGCGTCATCCTCGTAACTTCATCCTGACGACGATAGACTTTTAGAATGTTGTTTAGTTTGTTTGTAGTGGTTTAGTTATCGCTCCAATCACTGTGCATGACTAATTTTATACACAGTGGTTGGGGCTATTTTTTTGATCAATTCATCCAGCTCTTATTATGGGAAAACGGATTGTAGTTTTAGTTGGATTGGCGCTTCTTTTAGGCCATAGAAGCGTTGGCCAGGATACGTTACTAAGTCTGGATGCTTAACTTCAATTCGTCGATGCAGTTCGAAGAGAAAGTTTGGTCAAGTTCCTAGGGAGTTGCAAGGGATCACCGATCAATGCAAATAACTAGATAAACAATACAAACAAAGAGAATTTAGTGCCTGGCTAACTCCAGGTGACCTAACCGTTTCATGAGAAAAATAGTCTTCTTCATTCTTATTTTGACCGGAACCCTTGGCTTTACGGGGGTATCGGTTCAGGGCCAAAAAGAGTACCCGGAGTTCAGTTGGGATGAGGTTCCTCGTTACATGCATTTAAGAAAGGCAGAAGCGTTTACTCGTGAAGAGTTTAAGTACCTGGCAAAGTTTCCCATTATTACACTGGAAAAAACGACCGGGATGCAGACATTCGGTTCGACAGAGCGAGGCTCTCTGGAAGCCGCTAAAGGGATCAAGGCAACTAACCCGAACGCAAAAGTGCTCTATTATCGCAACGTGATCGTTCATTACAGTGGATACGATGTGAACGAGAGCATGGGCGAAGTGGATAAGCCTTTGTTAACGGACGCTTCTGGCGACGCCATGATCGTTCATGCAAAGAAACGAGGGGCTTATGATCTGACAAATCCTGCTCTCCGGGATTGGTGGCTGGATCATTGCGTCGAAATGGCCGCACACGCTGATATTGATGGGATCTTCATTGATGGCAGTATCAAGGCCCTCGAACCTGCATTTCTGAAACGTGAGATTGGGCAGAAAAAGAAAGCGGAAGTGAAGAAGGACTACAGTCAACTGATGCGCTCCCTACATGAGAAAATTGGAAGCGACGAGTTGCTGATCGCAAATATTATACGAGCTCGTTTGCCCAATTCCGGATTGGACTATCTAGAACATTTCGATGGCTCCTACCTTGAGGCGATTGAAACCGAAGCGAACGGTCTGAGTCGGGTTGAATATCTAACGAAAGGCATTGCCGCAATCCAGACAGCTGCCCGTGACGGCAAGATCATTTGCTTTTCGATGGGGCTCGGCGAAGCAGTACAGATAGGTATCGGTATTGATGATACAAGAGCGAAAGCCAAGCAAGGCTTGGCCATTCAAAAGCGCCTGACTTATTCGCTGGCGATGTTTTTGATTTGCGCGGAAAAATACAGTTACTTCCTGGCCCATGACGGATACAGCGTCAACCGCAACGATAGTTCGGTTTGGCTGAAGGACTTCCCCGAATACAGCAGGCCGCTAGGCCCTCCGAAGGGACCTGCGAGCAAAGATGGTAATACTTATACTCGGAAATTTGAACAGGCTTCTGTATGGCTGGACATTGAAGGGGAAGAAGCCAGGATTGAGTGGAAGTCCGCTAGTAATTAAATGGACTCTTCGAATTGGTTGGATTGATCCCTGAAGCCGCATCCCTTAACGTTCAAAGGTCCGCACGCCCACCAACAGCACCCTGGGTTTCCCAAAACGGTGAACGTTGATTGATACGTGTGGCCATCGGGTACCCTTTCTTGTTCGCTGGTTGGGAACAATCGACGGTGGCTCTGTCAATCATCAACTGGTAGGGGTCCATGATGTCATGGCGACGGTCGCGGCGATCGTTGGTCATGAACTGCCGGCTGATGCCGCGGAGGACTCCGTCAACCTTCTGCCAACCCTGTTGAACGCATCGAGGTCTGTACGCCAGGACTTGGTGCACCATTCCCGCAGCGGTGTATTCGCGATCCGCGATGGTGATTGGAAGCTGATCACTGATAGCGAGAGAAAACCCGTGCTCCTGTTCAATGTCGGTAACGATCTCGCTGAAACAAATAGCCTGTACGACCAACATCCAGAAGTCGTCAAACGCCTTGCCGACAAACTGGAAAAGCAATGTCAATCAGGCAGGAGCGTTAAACCAACCAGCAGGATTACAAACAGAAAGAACAAAAACAGCCAACAAAGCGTTGCACGGCGACGCGGTAATGCACCATAGGCGCAGAAGCCCGCGCCCGTGAACGGAACCGTTGGCAGAAGGAATGCTTGCAGAATCTCGTGTCTAAAGTAGAAAGATGGCATGGTAAGACTAGCGGATATCCAGAGACAGGCAGACGAGCTTTCTAATGAAGATCGGGCGGGTCTTCTTGCCCACCTTCTCCACACCTTGGAGAACGCTCCGGAAGGTCCTACAGACCAAGAAGCTATCGAAAGAGATGCGGAGTTGGAGTCAGGAGTAGTTACACCGATCAGCCAAGAGCAATTCATTAATGAAGCCCGACCTGACCTTAAATGAGATTCGCAGAGTTTCACCCCAAAACTCCCGCAGAAGCAAGAGCTCTACTCCATCACTACGAATCGATCTCGCCTAAACTAGGAGATGCGTTTTGGGCAGAATTATTAACCGCGCTGGATCGAGCCAAGGAAGACCCCGACTCTCATCACTTTGATTCGTCAGGTTTACGCCGAAGCAATCTTAAACGATTTCCGGTACATTTTCTTTTCAGAGTGAAGAGCGATAGGATTCGAATCACAGTAATCCGTCACAATAGGCGAAATCCGGATTATGGCTCAAAAAGAAGCTAAAGCCAACCAAGCGCTTGACTCAATCGGCGCCAGCTTCGTCGGTCCCGATCGAGTCAGCTAGACGTTCGGTCTCATAAAAGTGAATACGATATGATGCACGACAGATTTTTACATAGAATCCACATGACGGTTTTGTCAGCATGTGTTTGGGCCAGCATCGCCGTTCCGCTAATGGCCGTTGAGAAATCTAGCGCCAAACCAAACATCCTCTTCATTATGGTGGATGACCTGGGCAAGGATTGGATCAGCTCCTACGGTGCAGAGGATATCACGACCCCGAACATTGACGCGCTCGCCGCCGGTGGAATGAAGTTTCACAATGCCTACTCCATGCCGGCATGCTCCCCCTCGCGCGTGACCCTTCTGACCGGCAAATACCCATGGCGAAACGGCTTCGTGAGTCACTGGGACGTTCCGCGCTGGGGAGTGGCCTACTTTGACTGGAAAAAGAAGGAAAACACCACCTTTGCTCGCCTGATGAAAGAACTTGGCTACGCCACATGCGCGGCAGGCAAGTGGCAGATCAATGACTTCCGGATCGAACCGCAGGCCATGAAGAAGCACGGGTTCGATGACTGGGCAATGTGGACGGGCTTCGAGGCGGGCAACCCGGTGAGCGGTGAACGCTATCAGGACGCTTACATCAACACGCCCACTGATGGAAGCCGGACATATATTGGCAAGTTTGGCCCCGATATTTACACCGATCACTTGATCAACTTCATGCGTAACCACAAAGAGGAACCCATGTGCCTCTATTACCCGATGGCACTCGTGCATCCCCCGCAGGTTTCCACTCCGGATGAGCCCGACGCAAAGATCCACCTCGATAAGCACAAGGCCATGGTGCGCTATGTGGACAAACTGGTTGGCCGGCTAGTCGACACACTTGACGAACTGGGGATACGCGAGCGCACCATCGTAATCTTCGCAACGGATAACGGCACGGTCCCTGGCGTCACGGGCACGCTGAACGGACTCCGGGTGAAGGGAGCGAAGGGAAAAGCAGTGGAACTGGACGTTTGTTCTCCCTTTATCGTAAACTGCCCGGGGATTGTCCCGGAAGGCGTCGAAACCGAGGCCCTCACAGATCTTTCTGACATGCTACCCACCTTCGTCGAACTCAGCGGCGGGCAGGTTCCTGAGGATCTCGTCATCGACGGGACTTCGATTGCTCCCTTGATTCTCGGCAAAAACCAGGACAGCGAGCGAGAGTGGATCATGGCACTCGGAAGCGGAGCCGCTCGGCTGACTGAGAACGGAGTGAGGGGTGCGAATGATTTTGAGAAGCGCGTCATTCGCGACAAGCAATACAAGGTCTGGGTCTCCACCGAAAAGCAGATCATTCGTTTACACGACCTGAGAGAGGATCCGTGGGAAGAGAAAAATCTCCTCAACAGTGACCGCGCTGAATACAAGAAGGCCCTGCAGAAATTTCAGGCTGTCGTCGACTCTCTTCCCGAGAAGGATGCCGACATTCTATATGAGCCAAGAGCTTCCAATACGTGGGACCAAGAGCTTTAGAAAGACGAAATAGACCGAACAAAGCGCTGTACTGGGACGGCTTAAAGCCGCGCGTGAACACAACTGTTAACATTGGAGAAGTTATGAAGAAAGCGATTCGCACAATTACTGCTATCGGAATGCTATTCGCTGTTGGGCTGGCATTTGTAATGCCCCTGCACGCGCAAAGCGAAGAATCCAGAGTGAAGGTCATGTCCTACAATATTTATCGCGGCGGTACGCAGCTGGGGCAAGCCTTGTCCCAAACTGCCAAGGTGATTCAGGAGGCAAAGGCAGATATTGTCGGCGTTCAGGAAACGCTTTCCCCTAACGGCGATACTGCGAAGCAGTTGGCGAAGTTGCTGGGTTGGAATCTCTATGTCGGTCTTAGGCATAAATGCATCATGACGCGTCATGAAATTGTCGAGCGCCTCGACGGAGGGATCAGCGTCAAACTGCCTTCGGGTCAGCACGCCTACATCTTCACCCTCCACCTGGTATCCAACCCTTATCAACCCTACCAGCTTTTGGGAATTAGACCAACGTGGCACAAGCACTGGGATACTCCTTTCATCAAGACCGAAACCGACGCGATTGCCGCTGCAAAAGAGGCGCGTGGCGGGGAGATTGCAGCACTTCTCACGCAGATACGTTCCCTCCCGGATAAAGAGGCTCCTGTTTTTGTAGTCGGCGATTTTAACGAACCATCGCACCTCGACTGGACCGAAGAAGCGGCCAAGTCCGGTCGCCATCCCATCAAAGTGGCGTATCCTGGCTCTCTGGCGATGGCCCAAGCAGGCTTTGGCGATGCTTGGCGAATGGTCTATCCCGACGAAATGGAAAAGCCGGGCTTCACCTGGACGCCTATAAAGAAGGCCGACGACGCCACAACCCACCACGACCGCATCGATTTCGTTTACTTCAAAGGCAAAGGCGTAAAACTGAACGGAGCAAAGATCGTCGGTGAAAACAGAGAGAACGCGGACATTGTAGTTTCTCCTTATCCCTCTGACCACCGGGCCGTGGTTGCGACGTTCACGCTGCCTAATCAAGAGCAATCAGAGAAACTAGATTCTAATAAACCGGATGCAGGCGACGAAAAATAGCCGCGCATGAACGCATACGTAAAGGAGTACGAAAAAATGAGAGCCATTACATTATTTTCCCTTGTCGTTACAGGCTTGTTCGGAGCGACACTCTGTCTTGCCGCTTCAGAGCCTAACAATCCCATTACGGTTCGTGTTGCCTCTTATAATGTTGAGTTCGGCAAAAGCGCGACCCCGGAACAGATTGGTGAGATGTTCAAGCCATACAAGCTGGATATCATCGGTTTTGACGAAGCTCCAGGTGGTGATTGGACGGCTCGCGTCGGCAAGGTGCTGGGGATGCAATATAGTTTTGTGGGCAAAATATCTTCGGCGAATCACAAGGATAAATACAAATCGATTCTCAGCAGGACACCGTTAGAAGGTACTGAAGAACACAAACTCACTGGCCGTGGCTGGAATCCCGCGTCGGTTGTCAGAGCTGTGACTAAGATTGATGGAGTTTCCTTCGCATTTTACTCACTACATATCTCCAAGTCGGGCGCAAATGATGGCCATGCGCATAGCCTTGCGACCAAGGTTTTACCTGAGGAGGAAACTGAGAGGGTTATCGTCGTTGGGGATTACAACAACAACATTGGCGACGCTGCCATGAAAACAGTCGAGGGGGCAGGGTTTAGACCAACGTGGAACGACCTGAAGGTGGACCTCTCCAATGAGTTTACATACAACGCCCAGAATCCCGAAAAGAATCTCGGGGTCATCGATCACATTTTGTACAACGACCTGTCTGGTGCCCAGGCAACAGACGGAGGCATAATCGAACTAGAAAAACCTTTGTCTGATCACAAACCCGTCTGGGCGGAGATAGTATTCCCTCGGGATCTCGAAAAAGTGGAAACGCTCTAGGAACTCAGCACGGTTAAACCGACCGAACATCAAACCACGGAACCCAAAGATATTCAAGATGCCAATCATTTTACCACCGATCACTCGCCGTCAATTCATCAAGGGCTCGCTCGCTCTTGGCGGCACGGCTATTATGCCGTCTCGCGCGTTGTCCGCCGTAGGTAGCGAAGGTGTTGGCTTGGATCCAAACCGAGTTGCCTTACTTGCGGATACGCACATCAGTGCCGATCCCGGTCTGGTCTACCCGGGGACGAAGTGGCCTGGTTCGCCCGTCAAGGAGTCCGAGCATGAGTGGGTGAATATGGCGGAATGTCTTGCACAGGCGGCCAAGAGCGTAATGGCGCTCAATCCTCGACCGGCTCACCTGATCGTCAACGGCGACTGTGCCCTCAGCAATGGTAAAGAAGCCGAGTACAAACAGTTTCTCGGTCTTGTGGAGCCGATCCGTGCCGCGGGCATCACCGTTCATGTGACGATCGGGAATCACGACAATCGTGAGAACCTGTGGAAATTGCTCCCGTTCCTGAAAAAAGAGCACATGGGCGTTCAGGCGGGCGTGATTGAACTGCCGCACGCGAACCTCGTACTGTTGGATTCAGGAAGAAAAGGAACCTTGGGAGACAAGCAGTTGAACTGGCTCGCCAAACAACTCGACGAACGAGCGGATAAGTCAGCCCTAGTCTTTGGTCACTTCAACCCGTATCCCAACCGCGGCGTGCGTCCCATCCCAGGTATGAGCGATGGGTCGTCTCTGTTGAAACTGCTTGCCGAAAGAAAGCATGCTAGGGCCTATATCTATGGCCACACGCACGAGTGGCAACATGACCGACGGGACCATCTCCATCTCATTAACCAACCGGCAGTCAGCTACTATTTTGGGAAGGGCCATGCGCATGGCTGGGTCGATATGAAGCTCACTGAAACATCGGCTGACCTGAAATTGCACTGCATCAATCGCGAACACAAGCAGCACGGTGATCGGAGACAGATCAGTTTGAAAGACTAGAGGGTCTGAAAAGATGACATGGCATTGTAGTTTGGAGTAGAGTCACTCCGTTCGCGCTCTCAACCCTATGAAGAGACCCACCAGCAAGCCGGAGGGTGAATCATTCCAGACCACAAACCACAAAGCCTGACCCCTGCTATTCAATTTTGCTCATTCGCTCCTACTAAATTCGGTATTGTAAAATCGGTTCTTCCTCAATCCTGCCCGACTCTCGAGGCACGAGAACTCTAGCGCGGAAATCCTCCGAAGGGAATGGAATGTCGAAGCAAAATCCATGGGCATTTTTAAAGGGGCAGTTTAAAAATACGTGTTCAGTTTCGTTCGAACCTGAGGCTGCGAGTGCTCTGAGAGAAACATACTTTCAGAGTGTCTCCGTCTAGCTCATCATACTAGGAAATGAATTGTCTGTCTTGTATGCATCGCAGGTAATCTACCTATTGGAGTCTTGGGTAATCTTCAGAACGGTGAAGTTTAGCCACGTTTCGCATAGTTTGGGCCAGGTTTCTGCCGCACGATGTCCTGTTTTTAGACCAAATCCATGCCCGCCTTCTGGTAATATATGCAATTCAAACGGCACTTTCTTAGCATTTAGGGCAGAACTCATTACCAGACTACTATTCACAAATCTGTCATCAGCAGCCACGAAAAGAAACATCGGCGGGGTGCGCTCGTCGATGGTGAGTTCCGGCGTGAGACTTTTTTTAGGACCTCGGTCGAGGTAGGCTGGATAGATTAATATCGAAAAATCAGGGCGGGCTGAAAAGTGATCCCATAGATCGACGGGGTCGTATACCTTTTCAAGATAACGAGTGCTGACCCGCGCGCTTAAGCTGCCTCCAGCAGAAAAACCGAGGATGCCAATCTTATCCGCATCAATGTCGAATTCTTTGGAGTGGGACCTGACGTATCGGATTGCGCGTTGAGCATCCTGCAGTGCCCCGTCTTGATTTTTTGGAACGCGATATTGCAAAACGAATGTGGTGTAACCCAATTGACTGAATCGTTCCGCAACCATGGATCCTTCCGAGTTAATCGCTAACCGGTTGTAGGCTCCGCCGGGACAAATTATAATGGCGGCCTTATTCTTTATGCTAGGATCTGGCTTATAGACTGTGAGTGATGGGGCAGTTACTTTTGTAATAGCAGTCGGAACCCCCTGTGAATTGAAACTCGTTAAAGGAGGCTCTTTGGGTTCGCTCTGGTTGGGAACTCCATCTGGCCATAAGTCTATGGTTACATGCTCATTTGCATGTAACGTATGGATTGCAAGTATACTGAGAAGGAGTGGGAATAGGGCTTTCATAGAAGTTGATGTTTACTAGGCACTAAAAGGGGCTTTACTTGCGAAGATCCAAACTAAGAAATGGGGAATTGGGGGGATTACTGAAGCTTACGGTTTCATACATCACAATTGTCTCGAATTATTTGTTATGGTCTAGGAGCATCTGAGTATTCTTAACTCCCCGTACCATATGTTCGAGCGCATTAGCCTCTTTCTCGTTTCTTTTTTATTCTGTAGCTTGTGCAAGGGGCAGGATGCCAGTGGCGCCTTCCCATTTGGAGAAGCGGTTGCTGATCCAATTGCGCAAAGTGGGTTGACGGTGGAGCTCAAGCAATTTGCTGAAATGCCAGCGACTTCGGATGCAGCGCCTCGAGCGCGGATAAATGCGATGACTGCTTTGCGGGACGGTTCAGGTCGTCTCTTTGTAAACGATTTACGGGGAAAGCTCTACGAGGTAAGCAGTGGCGAGCCGAAGCTCTACATGGATTACGCCGCTCTGGTGCCTGACTTGCATCATAAAACGGGCTTGGGTTCCGGTCTTGGCTCAGTCGCATTTCACCCGAATTTCAATTCCAACGGGAAATTTTATACGACTCATGTTGAAGTGACTGATCCTCCTCGCGATAGTGGTCAGTCGCGTGGTTTCGGTCGTGGTTGGTCTGCGGGTGTGGTATCCGAATGGACGACTAGCGATCCCGAGGCGGATCATTTTGAAGGCAAACGGCGGGAGCTGTTGCGGGTCGCCTTACCCACGGACGTTCATGGAATGCAGGAGATTTCGTTTAATCCCAATACGAAATTGGGTGAAGCCGACTATGGAATGTTGTATGTGTGCCTAGGTGAGGGTGGATCCATGCAAACGGGACGCTTGGGAGAGCTTCGAAATTTAAGGTCTCCTTTGGGGTGCATCTTGCGTATCGATCCGGCGGGCACTGGCAGTCTAATTGGCGATTACGGAATCCCTTCGGACAATCCGTGGGCGAATCATGAAGATCCCAAAGTGTTGGGTGAGATTTGGTGCATGGGTATTCGAAACCCTCACCGAATGACCTGGGATGCGGGTGGATCTGGGCGCATGCTGTTTAGCGACATAGGGGAGATGCGGGTCGAAGAAATTAATATTGGAGAGCCGGGACGCGACTATGGTTGGCCGATTCGCGAAGGGGTGTATCGTTTCGATTCGGCAACTCGGCACCTCGTTTACGATCTTTCCGAGGTGGAAAGAAATAGCGAACCGGATCTTACGTATCCGGTTGCGCAATACGATCATACTGAAGGCTATGCCATATCAGGCGGCGGTGTGTATCGCGGCAAAAATATTCCGGCTCTCTATGGGAAGTATATTTTCGGAGATATCGTTTCGGGACGTTTATTTTATGTCGAAGAGTCTCAGTTGCGATTCGGGTCGTTCGCTCCAGTATCGGAATTCAACATAAGTATCGGTGGCGAGTTGATGTCTCTTGCTAGGTTGATTGGCGGAGGACGCGTGGATTTGCGTCTTGGTTGGGATGCGGGTGGAGAATTGTACGTTTTTGAAAAGGGACTGGGGATTGTATATAAAGCGGTTGGCGCTAAACGGGAAAATGAAGGACAGAGCACAGAGCTGAAGGACCTAGACCGCCAGTTGATTCATCATGCGGTGAAGGTAGACCCTGATCACGCCATTGTCGCTTTAGGTAAAAATCCAGAGATCGATGACATGGAAGACGGCGACCTGAATTTACTGCCTTTGGAAGGGCGGAAGGGAACCTGGGATAGGACAAGCTTAGCATCGCAGTTGATTCAAGTCATCGAGTTGGAGGATGCTCCAGGTAATGGTTCCCATGCACTGAAACTTTCGTCTGACCTTTCGGGGCGAGATAGTCCAAAAGTTATTCTTCAACTTGTTGGCAAGTCGGATGCCGGAATCAGATTACACTACGATGGTACAGCCTACGACGGCCTCCAGTTTTGGGTAAAAGGGAGTCAACGAGCTCGGATGACTTTTAAAATCAATACGCCTTACACCATTCCCGTTTCCGAAGGAGGGTTATGCGATGGCGATAGCTATGAATGCGGAAACGATTTTGAGTGTAGAGTGAATGTTGAGGAAAACTGGGCATTGATACGGCTTCCGTTTACACAGTTTTTGCAGTCGGGCCTTCCTAATGACGGTCCGCTCGATCCTGCGACCCTTAAGACGATTGGGTTTACGATGAAATCGATCCCAGGACTATCCATATTCCTAGACGACATCAGCTTCTACAAAGACGAGTGAGCGAAGCGGATGTGGACCGATTTGGGTGCGGTGCACCTGCCTGGAAGTAGGTTAGAGTGTGGAATCCTTTCCAGTATTCGCCCAAAAAATTCGTTGTAATCGAAGCAAGAAATGGTTCCGAATAGCAATAATTCGCTTTTCATGAGCGACTTTCGTTAGGTTCGCGCTTCAGCGATTCTTTTAGTTTAACTCTTTCATAGTCGATTAGTAATGTACCATGCAAATATCTCCGCCTACCGAAGATGAGAAAAACCGTATCGCCGCTCTCTATCGATACAATATTCTCGATACGGAATTCGAGAAAAGCTTCGACGATATCGCCAAAGTAGCTGCGGGCCTTTGCGACACGCCGATCGCGTTGATTAGTCTTGTCGATCCAGAACGACAGTGGTTCAAGGCGGCTTGCGGATTGGGCGCTCGCGAAACTTCGAGAGACATAGCATTCTGTTCTCATGCCATTCATGGTAAAGACGTTCTCATTGTTCCCGATACTCTGGAGGATTCTCGATTTCATGACAATCCGCTTGTTATGGGTGATCCAAAGATTCGTTTCTATGCTGGCGCGCCGCTCATAACAAATGACGGCTATGCTCTCGGAACGCTTTGCACGATCGATCGAGTTCCCCGCACGCTAAGCTCCGAGCAAATCAAAGGACTTGAAGCGTTGGCTCGGGAAGTCTGCGTGAACCTGGAACTACGGCTTCAAACCAACACGTTGAAAGCTATAAACGAGGGTAAGAATCGTCTCTTCTCAGTTATCGCTCACGATCTTAGGTCTCCGCTTCTTAGTTTGAATTCCATAGTTGATCATTTGGAGGGAGGCTTTGACGACATGAGCAAAGACGAGATCCTCGAATGGTTGAAGCACATTAAAACGAGTGCGAATACCTCTCTGAAAATTGCGGACAACCTTCTCAAATGGGCGTGTTTTGAAGATGGTAACTTCCATTTCGATCCTAAAGAAATCGATATGGATGTGTTTACTGACGAGATCCGTCCTGTTCTCGAAGGAACCGCGAAAAGCAAAGAGATACATCTCAACATTCAGTCGGAAGCTGGCATCAAGGTAGTCGCCGACCAAACGATGCTCCACTCCATCGTTCAAAACCTCATTTCCAATGCCATCAAATTCACCCCTAAAGAGGGATTAGTATCTCTGAAGGTCTCTGCCGACGAGAATAGTCTCTTTATCGAGATTGTGGATACCGGTTGCGGTATGGCGTCAAAAACATTGGAAAACCTTTTCGATATCGAGAAAACTTACTCTGCAGAGGGTACCGACGGAGAAAAAGGTTCTGGATTGGGCCTTTCGCTTTGCAAGCAATTCGCCGAACAAATGAACGGCAAGATTGACGTAGATTCCAAGGAAGGCGAAGGAACTGTCGCCAAGCTGACCCTTCCTCTATCAATCTGATTTCGCTAATTTTGCAGCCAGTAAACACGGGATGATCAAGCTTACCAGAGGGTGTTAGTCTAATGTTGCTAGAATGTCAGCTTAGCTCAACCCTACTCATCCGCTAGTATGTCAAAGATGAAGAAGATCGACTACTGCTTCGCCGTCATTTTGGAGCTCCTTAAACGTGAAGGAATCGTAGACTAGTTAATTCGGACAATACCCTGTATGAAGAAAAATATACTCCTGATCTCTTGGCTGTTTTTGGCCTCTCTTTTAATCGGCCCATTTGCCACCGCAGCAAACGATAAACCTCATGCGGTGTTGGTTGTTGGCACGCTTCACTATTCGCCGGAGCTGACGATGCCGGCTTTTGCGAAGGAGCTCGAGCGATTTGGATTTCGGACGACTGTTGTGATGGGCGAAGGTGATCCGGAAAAGAAGACGGAGAATGTTTTGCCGGGAATCGAAGTATTGGCGGATGCGGATCTGGCTATCTTCTTCATGCGATTTCTTAAGCTGCCCGACGAGGAGTGGCAGCCGATCGAGGATTACATCAAATCGGGCAAACCCGTTATCGGGCTGCGGACTGCGAATCACTCGTTCAAGTATCCAAAGGGGCATGATCGATTCGATTGGAACGACGGGTTCGGTCGTCGGGTTATTGGGACCCCCTACATTGTACACCAATCGAGCGTCACTCAGATTAGCGTCGTCGAGAATCATTTGAAGCATCCGATTATGACCCATGTGGATACCGCGAACTGGGAATCTTTGGGAACGCTCTATTTAACGCGCCTCGAAAGCGGCTGCATCTCTCTGGTATCCGGAACGGGGACGGGCAAAGGGCGACTTCTAGAGCGAAGCTTTGGAACGACTCTGGTTAATCAAAGCGAAGCGGACATCGTGGCCTGGGCCTGGGAGAACGAATGGGGCGGCAAAGTTCTCGGTTCGACTCTAGGCCATCCGGGTGATTTCGCAGAGGAGTCGTTTACGCGAATGTTGGTCAACGGCGCTTGTTGGGCAGTTGGTAAATCGTTGCCCCGCGCGGATCAAGTGATCAGTACCTGGGATATCAAGCGGGCTGATAAATAGACTCTGACTTCACCTAAATTAATGAATACACGACTATCTACTCTTTTGTTTGCGACATTGGGCTTTCTTATTGGAGTAGCAGCCGCGCATGCGGATTCTCCGATCCGACCAGGGATTCGCATCGCGATCGTGGGAAATACCTTTGCCGATCAGCTTCGCTCTCACGGATACCTGGAAACTTTGCTGCTTCAGCATTGGAAAGAAGAGCCTGTTTCCGTCCGGAATTTGGGATGGGCGGGCGACACGCTTTCGATTCGCGACCGGCCGACCAATTTCCCTACCGAAGAATCTACCCTGAAGGAGCATCAAACGGATGTGATCATCGCTTGCTTCGGAATGGGCGAGTCGTTCGACGGAGACGCGGGTGTCGCGAATTTCGAGACTGATCTGAAGGCCTTCATCGCCTCGCATAGTGGAAAGCAGTACAATGGAGAATCTGAGGTTCGTCTGATTCTAGTTTCGCCGATTGCTTACGAGGATTTAGGAGAACTGACTCCTAAGGTCGCTTCCAGAAATCGTGATTTGAAACGTTATACGCAGGCCATGAAGATTGTGGCTGCTGGGGAAGGCGTTCCTTTCGTGGATTTGTATCAGCCTTCGAAAGCCCTCATGGCGGACTCGGATGCGGTCCCTTTGACAATCAATGGTATCCACCTCAGTGAATACGGCTACTGGGCAGTTGCTCGTATTCTCTACGAGGGATTTGTTGAAAATGCGCCTGGCAATAAGAAATGGCAGCTCACGATTGATGCCAAAGCGAAAAAAGGGGAGGGCGATGGACTGAGAGTATCCAAGCTTTCTTCAATTCGGCGCGAGCTCAGTTTTCAGGTAACGGAAGAAAGCAGTCCATCCTTGGCGCCCCCGACGAATCGCGACTTGCCTACGGCTCTTGCCCAAAGGCGAGATTCCATGACCGTGAAAAATTTGCAGCCTGGAAAATACGTCCTGATGGTCGATGGCGAGCGCGTCGCTTCTGCGACCCACGAAGAATGGGCAGAAGGCGTTGCGATCGATGACTCTCCAACTCATCGAGATGCCGAATCGTTTCGGGCCGCGGTGAACGATAAGAATCAGCAGTTCATTTACAGTTGGAAAGCCCTCAACCAAGTTCACATCGTTGGTGAACGCCGCAATTCGCCAAGCGGCAGGACATTGCCTGCGGAAGTAATCGCTTTCAAGAAACTCGCCGATCAAAAGGACGAAGCTCTCAATCGAGGCATCGAACTCAAGACGCGTGAATGGCGTTTGATTCCGGATACAAACTAATGGCAATATCAATAACTGGTCTAGAAGCTCGTAGGAGCGGGTTTACCCCGCGATTTCCAATGAGATCGCGGCGTAAAGCCGCTCCTACAATGAGAGATTTAACCGTACTAAAAAACCCATTTCCAATGAAACAGTTCATCACAGCAATCGCATCCCTCGCTATTCTATCGAGCTCCTTGTATGCTCAGCAGGCAACCGGGATTAAGACCGCCAATCTTAAGGGCGCTAACCTGGACTTGATTAACAATCACGATCCGGCTTCGGAGCTTGAGAATTTCGAACTGCTGCCGGGATACGAAGTCAATCTCTTCGCTTCGGATCCGATGCTGGCGAATCCCATTCACATGGTTTGGGACTCGCGGGGACGACTCTGGGTTGCGTGCTCATGGGCCTATCCTCAGATCAAACCGGGAGATGTGGCGAACGATAAGATCATCATCCTAGAAGATACGGATGACGATGGAGTGGCTGACAAATCTACCGTATTCGCCGAAGGGCTCTATCTGCCAACAGGGATCGAGTTAGCCAATGGCGGGTGCTACGTGGCCCAATCGCCTGATATCCTATTCCTTAAGGACACTGATGGCGATGACGTCGCGGATGTGAAGCAGCTGGCCCTAACTGGTTTCGGCATTGAGGATAATCACCACTCGATCAGCGCGTGGCGTCGAGGCCCTGGCGGCTGGATCTATTTTCAGGAAGGTATCTTCCTTCACACTCAAGTGGAAACTCAGCACGGTGTAGTGCGCAATTTCAATGGTGGGGTCTACCAATTCAACCCGCGCACGCAGGAACTGAGGATGTTCTGCAAAGGCACTGGTGGAAATCCGTGGGGTCACGTATTCGACCATTGGGGTCAGTCTTTCATGGTTAACAATCCTCGCATTATGTACCTGACTCCGGGAACGGGTGCTTCTAAAGAGGCTTCTCGGATACCTCCGCTTATCACTACGGAAAAACAATGCGGCGGTGATTTGGTGACCGGTACCCATCTCCCCGATGAGATCCAAGGTCAGCTTCTGACCGGTCGATTCAAAAGCCGGGCCGTGGTGCGTTACGAATTCATCGAAGATGGGGCGGGCTATAGCGCTAATGTTCTCGAGCCGATAATCAAATCGAAGCACCCGAACTTTCGACCAGTGGATACGAAAATCGGTCCGGACGGAGCGATCTATATAGCGGATTGGTATAATTCGATTATAAATCATGCTCAGCACGATTTCCGTGATCCTCGCCGCGATCATGGTCACGGACGTATTTGGCGCGTTACTTATAAAGGCCGTCCGCTCGCGAAAAAGCCACAGCTCGTTGGGATCTCGCTTCCCGAGTTGGTGGACCATCTTCAGAGCCCTGAAGCCTGGACGCGTCACCAGACCCGAAAAGAATTGAGCGAGCGGGATCCGGACCAGGTATTGGCCGCCGTAGAGCGTTGGGTGGAGACTTTGGATACACAGGCGGAGCAATACGATCATCACCTCGTTGAAGCAATGTGGGCTTGCCAAAATGTCGAACGCGCTAGCGAGTCGATTTTGAAACGAGTCATGTCCGCAAAGGATGGACATGCGCGTTCTGCTGGAGCACGCGTGATTCGTTACTGGCAAGATCAGCTTTCCGACCCTGTAGGAATGATTGGTGAACTTGCGGAGGATTCGTTTCCCCGCACTCGGATGGAAGCGGTTTTATCCGCCGGATTCATCCCTCAAGCCGAGGCACTTCCGGCGGCTTTGAAGGTTCTGGATCACGAGACCGATCGATTTATCGAGGCTTCGCTCCCTTCGACTATGAATGCTCTCAAGCCGTATTGGGTTCCGGAGTTGGAAAAGCAAACGCTGGCGTTCGCGAAACCCGCTCATCGCGATTACGCGGAGCAGTATGCTGGAATTGGAATCGATAAGCGGCTTATTGCTTTAATTGGCGATCCGGATCCAAGCACCAGGGAGATAGCGGCCGTTAAGAAAATGTTCATCGCAACTCCTAGCTCAAAACTCATTCGCCTAGTCGTAAATGCTGTAGGTAAAAATGGGGTACAATCGGATGTCGTTTCTGTGGAGCTCCTGAATGGCCTGCAGCGGGTGGGGGAAACGACCGAGATTGAGACGTCGCGAAACTTCGCTACGCTTATTCCCGCTTTATCGTATTCGAATAATGAAGTTGTTTCCAGTGTGGCTGCAAACCTGGGAACCTGGCGGGTGCTTTCAGCGGGGCCGAAATTACTAGAGCTTCTCAAGGATCGGGATGCCGAGCAGGAAGTGCGGAAGGCAGCGGCGATCGCTTTGGGAAAATTGAGACAGACGGAATATGTAAACGTGCTGAAATCGCTGGCGAACCTGAGCGATATCGGAACGCGCTACCATGCGATTACAGGTTTAGTAACCGCAGATATGGAAGAGGCGAAAGCTCTAGTGGGAGATGCGCTGACCCAAGCGCCACTGGACGCTGATCCGGTTGCGTTAGTCAGCGAGTTTACGAAAGTTAGGCGTGGCGCTGGAATGTTGGCGGGACTTCTCAAGGACGTCGCGATCCATCCAGAGGTAAAAAGGAGCGTATCGGCATATCACCGACAGTCCGGACAATTGCCGCAGAGCCTAATAAAGCTGTTTAGCGATAGTCATCAAGACTCGTTGAGCCTGGCTTTGCTAAGCGAAGATCGAAATGCTTTGGCTTCGGATATCGATCAATTTGGCGATCCCATACGAGGGGAGTCGATCTTCCGTCGCAATGCCATGGCTTGCGCGAGTTGCCACGGCATTGGTTCCGTGGGTCCGACTGTCGGGCCAAACTTGGTAGCGGTGGGTTCAGGTGCATCGACAAGTTATATGATCGAGGCTATTCTCGAACCGAATGCGTCCATTGCAGAGCACTACGAAAACATGCTTTTCACGATGACCGACGATAGCCTGCATATGGGAGTCGTCGCATATCAAGACGAACGCGAAGTGATTATTCAGGATTCGGCTCTCGGCAAAGAAGTGAAGCTCCCCGTCGGAAAGATCCGCTCGAAAGCGAGCATGCCTTCGCTGATGCCCGCCGGACTTTCCGATCAGCTGAAGAGTCGCGAAGAATTTCTGGATTTAGCGAAGTTCCTGTCGGTACTCGGACAGCCAGGTCCATTCGCAAATAACGAACGCCCTTATCTGCGAAAGTGGGGAATTGCGATAGGAAGCGAAAACACGCCGCCGGAAGAGTCGGCAAACTGGACGACCGCATATAGCAAAGTGAATGGCGAATTGCCCTTCGCCGATCTCGATCTAGGAGAGCGGGTATTCGCCCGTGGCTTGGTAGACGTCCAAGCAGCGGGTTCAGTTGTTTTGGATGTTAATTCTCTGAAGGGATTGCAGCTGTGGATCGATGGCAAAGTCGTGAGTGATCCGTCAGCAGCCGTCGATTTTGCAAAAGGCCGAAGAGAGCTCGTCTTTGCACTCGATCCTTCTAAGCGCGGTAAGACCGGCCTAAAGGTTGAGATCGTATCAGCCCAAGGTTCGCCGGCGAAGTTTAAGCCGGAAGAAGGTATTTGATTGGTGGCTACGCGGGGTTGGGGCCGGTTGAGCCCACGCCGAGAATTCGGCGTGGTTTTTCTATGAGCCTTTCTCCCCCGTAAGATCGTTGAAAGTGAGGCAGAAGCGATTCCAGAAGTTCTCTTTTCTTGGATCTAATTGGGGATAGCCGGGGACGATTGTCCCCCAGTGCGGATATCGCTCTGCATGACTCACCAAACCGGCGCGAGTTGAGTTTTGAGAGATGTAATAGGCGATTGATTGGAACGCGTCGCCTTTGCGTTCTTTTTCAGTAAGGACGTTATCGTAGGCTTGATGTTGCAAGCGGTAGATGGGTTTTAGTAGTTGGTTCCATTCGCGCCGAAATTGCGTGATGGCTGGCTTGCGATAGCAAGACTCCTAGGCCGTTAGGCCGATGACTGTCCAATATGAAGAGTCACCGCTTCGCTAGCTTACCTCGGCGGACCGAGGTAAATAAGGATGGCTTCGCTGTCGCCAATGAAGGTTTAAACGGTGTTTAACAACGCTCTCTGCGTTCGCTTGTTGTTCCTACCGGAACAAATAGGTGTCTCCCGCAAGCGGGAGCCAATAGGTTTGGTTTCCTGTCAATATTTGCAACTTAGCCTAGTCTGCAACGAACTTTAAGGTAACTATCGGAAGAGCATAACGTGTTCTTCAAATGAGGATCAGTGGGTTGACCTTCCTCGTAAGTTTCTTAAGTTTTCCGGTATGAACCCAATTTTCGAAAGAAAAGAAGCGATCACCGAGGCCTGCAAACGTTTCCAGGTGAAAAGTTTGCATATATTTGGTTCATTCGCGGAGGGATCATATCATGAATTAAGCGATATCGATTTCATCGTGGAATTCGACCGTGAAGGCTATGAGGGAGCATTCGAACAGTTCATGGGACTTAAAGAGGAGTTGGAGGTCGCCCTTGGACGGTCAGTCGATCTACTCACGAATACCCGATTCCGAAACGAGATATTTAGAGAAGAAGTCGAGAGAAGCAAAAAACTAGTCTATGCCGCATAGTTCACGAAAGCTGCTATTAGATATCATTCTTTCATGTGAAGAGGTCTGCGGCTTCATCTCAGGTATCGAATTTGAGGGTTTCACATCCAATCGGCTTCTTCAACTCGCCCTCGAGAGAGAATTCGAAATTATTGGAGAAGCTCTAGCGAGACTTGAAAGAATCGACCAGGAAGGGTTAGCGAGGAAGATTCAGGATTACCGCAAAATTATCGGTCTTCGAAATATTATTGCTCATGGCTACGACGTTATAGATGACGCAGCTCTGTGGGATTTCGCTAAGAATCGAGTTCCCGAGCTTCTGCAAAAAGCCCAAAACTATTAGAGATTATCTGCTAGGTCGATGGGAATGCGGAAAAGCGATAAGTTCTTGGTGAGATTTTTATTAACGACATTTTTCATCCTGGCTGGCGGTTTAGCTCTTTGGGTGAATTTGAGATGAATCTACTTGAAGTGATTTCGGGGAGCTGGGTTGATTTGTCGGATCTCTGAGTCCTCTTCTGGAGAGGTTAAGGAGTAAATTAACCTTGCAATCTGAAAACTATGATTTCAATTTGCAATGATGATTGATCGTTTGTTTG
>JBNMOQ010000044.1:0-24141 GCA_051275055.1 Candidatus Pelagisphaera sp. | reverse complement strand
TAGCGATTTCCACGATCGGCGCCTACTTGCCCGTTCTATCGTTCTGTATACTAAAACTCGTTCAATCGAGCACGCTCACGCTTCCCCACACCTACAGCGTTATCGCCGCCCTAATGATCAGCGTCTCGCTGCTACCCTTTTGCGAAGTCCGTTGGAACCTCGCGAAATCGCTCAAGGCCTACATCAGCCTCCACACTCTGAATACGACGATTTGTTTAGCTGCGGGATATCTCTATTTGAGAATATTTACCTCAAACGATCTCGTCACATTCTACGGAATCGCCGCTCTCGTATTCGCCGCATGGGCAGCGGTCTTCGGTTACCGCAACCTCAACAGCGCGCTCTTCCAACTCTTCTTCCTCAAAGCATCCGCTCTAGCAGCTCTGTGGTTCGTCAATAACTTCGCGGGCGACATCCGCTGGTTTGCGCTTATCATTGAGGCTGCACTTGTCGCCTGGATCGCTCTACGCTCGAAGTCCCTTTTGCAAGAACTGGCTAGTCTCGCTCTGTGGATCGTTTCCCTTTGGATCGCCTTTTCCAGCATCGACTTTGGAGAACAACTCGAGATGGGCTCCTTTAAATGGTGCCTTCTCCTCGCCCAGCCCCTTATCGCGGCCTCTGTGCTCGCAAGCCTAAAGGGTGGTCGCGACCAAGATAAACGAGTCGGTTGGTTCTACCGAATATTCGCAATCATCAACGGATTCGCCGGAATGCGATTCATCATAGCGAGCGATCTGGTCGGCAACGCCCAACCCATCGCCACTGGACTATACGGAGCCATCATCTGTGCGATTTGCTTCATCCCGCTCTTCGCAAACTCCATTCCAGCAATCTCCGGTGGACTACTCATTCTCATCGCCAACGTCCAGTATTGGAACGATCCCTACAACGGAATCAGCTTCGCGACCTCCGCCATTCTGGCATTCCTAGTCGCTGGCGCCATTACCCGACTGCACAAATCTAGGGCCAGCAATTCATCGCTCTCCGCCGAACTGCTTTTTCACGCAACCTGGGTTATCAGCCTCTACGCCTTTCTCTCCAATGCCTTTCAATCCGAAGCCTGGTTCGCCTATCTGCCAGCCTTGCTCTCAATTGGACTACTCGCTGTTCCAACCAGCCCTTTCAAAGCGCTTCGCGAAGCATCGTTGGTCCCGCTCTTACTATTCGCGGCAATGGGCTCAAGCAATACGCCAAGCACCTGGGGCAACTGGATCGCCGTACTACTCTATCTAGGAGTCCTCTTCCTCCCCAATTTCAAACCGAAGCTTATTGGCGATTTTCGACTCCTACGTCCGCTCAATCTATGGCGAACCATTCAACATTTATTAGTCGCCGTTATCCTAATTCGAGTCGCATTCGAGTTCGAATCCTGGCTTGGACGCGTATTGATACTCCTAGCCCTAACGATTTCTTTCCATCTCCTCTGGCGTATCCACAAACACCTGATAGCGCTAATTCTCAGTCTAGCCACTCTCGGCCTAAGCCTCATATCCGTCGCCAGTATTTGGGCCGATAGTTTAGGCGGACTTCTCAATACACTGCCTTGGGCGGGCGAAGCGCTCACCGGCGGATTACTAACGACTGTCATCGCGCTTGGAATTGGAATCGACCACGCACGCACGCAGCATCGCAAACTATCAGCTCAAGCTCGTAACGGACTCGCCTACCTGGCAGCAATAATCGCTTTTGCCACGATAATCACAACGCTCTCCTCGGATCTACTCTGGCGCGAATCTTCATTCACTCCGCTCGTCGCCCTCTTCTGCCTCATCCTAATCGCAATCGGCATCGGAGCGAAAATCAAACCCTACCGTATGATCGCGCTCATAGGATTCGCGCTCCCGCTTGCTCGCCTATTCATCTACGACATCCGCGAAACGCTCACCCGCATAATCGCCTTCGCCATACTTTCCGTCCTCATCACCTTCATCGGCTACCTCTACCATCGATTCCAATCACGGATCGAATAGGCGACACCAGCCTCAAGGAGCTCCCAATAAATAGATCAGCACTCTGCACACTCCCTCCATACCATGAAAAAGGCCAACGTTAGCCTTTTTTATGGTCGCTTTAAAACCAGTGTTCAACTCGAGAAGTTTCAATTTTCTCCGGTACGAACAAATCGACCTTCGACAGTATTGAACGAATCGTTGTCCTTGCCGTTACCGCCGCCTGTAAAGTTCAGAACAAATCGCTCGCTGTTCAACCACTTCCTAGCGAAGCCCGCAAAGAACACGTTGTTACTCCAAGCTAATTCACTGCCTTTTCGGACGGCTCCAAATGGAGCATCGTTTTCAAAATATTCAATCGTCGTCCAAGGACCCCATGGAGTCGGAGCATCGAAAAAGCCGAGCAGCCCACTCGCGTTATTAGAATGCTGCGTGGCCAGAATCACTCGACCGAATTCAGGATTATAAGACGCGCTCAAACACCAACCAGCCCCATTCGAATCTTCGAAGACCGGACGTTTTTTATCGATCGCTCCCCAAAGCGGCTGATCCGAATCGTCTAGCCCTCGAAAAAATTCGTACCGCGATTTGCTCTCCATCAACTCGGATGCTCTAACTCTCGCAAGATACAGTACTCCCGGCTGGTGAGCGACCAACCCCACTCCCTTCGGACCTTGATGCTCCATCGTATAATTCTCCGGGCGGATAAAATACGAGTATATGTAATCGCCAAAGGAAGCCGGCACTCCATCATTGTCTTTTCCAAAATTCAGAAACGTCGGAATCGTCAATCCCTCCGCTTGAAGAAAACGCCGGCCGGTCGGGTTCGAAACCACCCCATACATTAAAGCCTCGATAGTCGTCAGCATCGCCCTCGATTCGAGCGATCCCCAGACCGACTCGACCTCTACCGTTAGTCCCGCCAAAACCACCGCCATCACCCCAAGCTCCGTAAAGGTGACCATCCTCGGCCCACGTAAGCTGAAAGTTATCGCTCCCCTGAGCGAAACGCTTGTGAGTCGACCAATCCAAAACAAACCGCTCGATGTCCTCACTATCCGGATAAGGTTGCCTTTCCTCATCCTCAGCAAACGTCAATTCAGCGACAAACGAGAATATACAAAGTGAAGCCAGGCATCGAACGACGAAGAGCATCGGAGCTATTTCGCAGTTGAGGGTTTGGCTTTGTTGCGGTCAGGGCCGACGTGGGCTTGCCAGGATTTGTAGAGGTCGCCGATTTCTTGGACCTTTTCGGGAAGATCGTCCGCTAGGTCATTCAATTCGCAGCGGTCGGCTTCCATATCGTAGAGCTCCCACTCTATCTTTTTCGTCGACGGGGCCAACAGCTTCCATTTGCCAGAGCGGACCGCGGCATGATTTGCGTAATCCCAGAAAACCGTTCGCTCGCCGAGCGTTTTCCCGGCAAAGGTCGGAGCAAGCGATTTTCCTTCATGAGGAATGATCCAGTTGCCTTTGTATTCGATTGGATAAGACGTTCCGGTGACTTCTAAACAGGTGGCCATTATGTCGATCACGTGACTGACTTCATCGCTTAACTCGCCCTTACGGGCTATTCCTTTGGGCCAATGAGCAATGAGCGGGGTGGCGATCCCTCCTTCATGACACCAAGTTTTAAATTCACGGAAAGGCGTATTATTAACATTCGCCCACTCGCGCCCTACTCCCTGGAACGTTTCTTCCGGACCAGGTAAGACACCAGTGTCGCGACCGACTTGAACATGCGTCCCCGACAACGTCGTCTGACTTCCGCCTAGACAGAAGACTCCATTATTGAATCCGATATCCTCTGGGGAACCGCCATTGTCGGACATGAACAAAATCAAAGTGTTATCAAAGGCTCCTTGCGTTTTCAGCTGGTCGATAATTTGCCCTACACCTCGATCTACAATATTCAGCATGGCTGCATAAGTCGCCATGCGATGAATCTGCCATTCACGGTCCGGATCGTTTTCATCCCAGGCTGCTACTTGACTATCGCGACCACTCGCACCCCAACGAGCATCCGCTACTCCGAGTTTCAATTGCTTGGCATAGCGCTCTTCTCGAATCGCGTCCCAACCTTTTAGATACAAGTGTTTGTGTTTCTCAATCTCCTCAGCTGGCGCCTGCATCGGCCAGTGCGGCGCAGTGTAGGCAACGTAATGGAAGAAAGACTTTCCCTCTTTCGCAACCGCTCGAAGGCTGTTCACAGCATGCTCGGTAATTGCATCCGTGTAATAGAAATCCTCATCCGGCTCGATACGTTTGTCTCCATCCTGCAAGGTGTAAGGATCGTAAAACGAACCGGCCCCAAGAATAGTTCCGTAGAACTCGTCAAAACCTCGAGCCAAGGGCTGGAATTCCGGATTGTCCAACTGCCCGCCCGACAAATGCCATTTGCCCGACATAATCGTTCGATAGCCATTTTCTCCAAGAGCCTCGGCGATCGTGACACCCTTGCGTTCGAGTATCTTCAGTTCGGTTACCTGGTGATAATAGAGACCCGTCAAAAGAGATGCGCGAGTCGTCCAACATTTTGCCGTGTTGTAGAATTGTCGAAATCGCAATCCATTCTCCGCAAGCGAATCGATATTCGGTGTCGGGATTTCAGATCCATAACAGCCAATATCACTATAGCCCATATCATCGACGATGATAAGAACGACGTTCGTCCGATCCTCAGCAAACGCTGAGGAACCGCCAACGCATGCAAAACCAATCGAAAACAATCCAACCAATATTTTTTCAACCCACGACGGAGCGTTAGCGTAGATGGCGAAGCAATCGCACAAATCTACATGAATTGACTTTTTAAATCCCATCATCATTCATAATAAATTGATTCGTGAATATTCGAGCGATTCGTGGGGCAAAAAACCTACAGTTCCTTTACTTTCAAATTTCGAAACCACACGCGATGGCCGTGGTCTTGCAAGCCGATGTGGCCTTTGCCGAGCGTTGCGAGGTCCTTCCAGTTTTTAAACTTAGAATTTGCGACTTGTTCGTCCCACTTGACGCTGTGCATTTCGTATTCGGCCGTTTTCACTCCATTTAGCCAATACTGGACATGGTCGCCTTTCACTACGATTTGACCTGAGTTCCATTCGCCGACCGGTTTGGTCTCGTCGCTAACGGCTGGCTCGATCGAATAATTCGAAGCCGAATGCTCGAGGGGACCAACAGGGAGACCCTTGCCTGAACGAAAACCGAAATTGTCGAGCACCTGATACTCAGGACCGGTCAGATAAGGCTGCTTCGGGCCTTCTCCAACATGGAACATCACGCCTGAATTCGTGCCCTCTTCTACCTTCCAATCGAAACGGAGATCGAAATCATCATACACCGCTTTAGTGATGATATTCACATGCGGGCTGCCTTTCTCGCGACCAACCAAATGCATCGTGCCCGCATCCGCAGTCCAAATACCTTCCATATCGACTCCATTGTAACCACGCCATCCATCAAGAGAGGAACCATCGAAAAGCGATTTCCAACCATCGCTTTGCTCGGCCGAGCTAAGGGCGTTATCCGCCAGAGGAGCATTGGAGCAAGCACTCAAAAAGAGAGCAGTCGCCATTAGACTAGGTACGAGGATTTTCATTTGCATAAGATGTAAGAAGTTCCGTCCAGCTCGGGGACTTTGGACGCGAATTGAGAATAATAGAAAAAGAGCCGCTTGAAGCAATCGGATATTGAGGCAAACGTTCTCCCGCCCCCTTACCGTTCGCTTCCCGCGGTCTGCTTCACCTTCGCGAGCGCTTTCCGCATCGTTTTCAATTGCGAAGCGTATTCAGGGTTTCCCGCCAAATTCGTATACTCCATCGGGTCATCCCTCAAATCGTAAAGCTCCGCGTTTTCCGCATCGAACCACTCCGCATAACGCCAACGATCCGAACGAATCGAACGGCCCAATTTTTGTCCACGACTGACAACTGTGTACGCGTAATCTCTGCCTTTCATCTCAGGGTTCTTCAACAAGGGCACGATACTCTCACCTTGAAGAGGACTCGCCGCATCCAGCTCGCAAAGCTCAAGTAGAGTAGGATAAAAATCCACATGCTCGACAAGCGAATCGCTTTTAACTCCCGCAGGCGTCATTCCCGGAACGCGCATCATCATTGGCACGCGAGCGCATTCCTCGAACAAGGTTACTTTCCCCCACATCGAATGCTCTCCCAAATGATAACCATGATCAGAAGTGAAAACGATAATCGTATCCTCCCAATGACCGCTCTCCTTCAAGGCATCGAAAACGAGTCCAAGCTGAGTATCGATGAATGAGATACACGCATGATAGGCCTGTATATATTCTCTACGAAGCGAGTCATTCTCCTTACTCATTTCAAACCCGAACGCCGGGAAACGGAGCGACGCAGCTTTCGCTGGAATATCGTCCCAATCATCTTTTCGAATCGGATCGTATTCAATTTCGTCTAACGGGAAGCGATCGAAATACTTCTGCGGAGCAAGAAATGGCACGTGCGGCTTCTGAATGCCACAAGCGATAAAAAATGGCTTCTCGCCATAAGATTCATTCCCTAGCCAATCAGCAACTTGCCGCGCATTTTTCCCATCCATATGCTGCTCGTCCGACAAGTCGGTCGGGCCGTAGCCTGGAGGCGTTTGCCCACGAGTCTGCGTCGAATAGGCACTCAGAAACGCTTTCCATGCCTGCCGATTTTTTCGATCGTCGATAGAACCGTTCTTCGCTTCAAACTCCGCCTGGGCTTCTATTTCAATACCATGCTTGTCATTCGTGAATTTGATGAATTCATCCCAGGCTTCTTCTGTAGGCGTGAACTTCGGATTGTGAAAGATCTTCCCCGTCCCCGCCGCCCAGTAGCCGCTATCCTTAAATCGCTGAGGCAATGACACCGTACCGGGACGTGACTCTCGAATATCCACCGTATTGCTCAGAACGCCCGTGGATTCTGGATACAATCCACTCAACAAAGAAGCTCGTGAAGGACCGCAAACCGGATACTGGCAGTACGCCCGCGTAAAGGTAATGCTCTCCGATGCCAAGCCATTCAACTCAGGAGTAGGAACCTGATCATAACCCGCCGCACTCAAATGCACATTCAAATCATCGCAGATAATAAAGAGTACATTCGGTTGCTTGGCTTGAATTAGACACGAAGCCAAAATAGCAACTGTCGTCCCAAGGGCTTCATAGATTCGTTTCTTCATATAATAATTCAAGGTAGTGGTCGATCTCCAAGCGGCCAAATTTGATATTGATGGCCGCTCGGAGATCGGCCGCTACCATCATCTAGTCCCATCACCAACTCGGTTGCCCTTCAGTCAATTTCCGCTCACCGCGCAGCAATCGACCCGCCTCGCCAACCAATTTCAAATAGTAGTCACTGGGTAAACCTTCGTAGTCAAGAAACGGCAAGCCATCTCCACTCGGAGGATTATTAACGCATTTGAAAATGGCTGTCCCCTCGTCCACTTCATCGAACATCGCGACGTAAATCATATCGCTGCCAATTCGTTTAGCTTCGGCAATCTGCGACCACAAGAAAGCGCCTCTATTCCGCGGAATCTGCCCCAGCTCTGCTCCATTAAGATGATACCAACTAAACCCAGGAAAAACGACCGGCAAGTAATCCAACGAACGCTCTTCGCACCAATCCTCATCAGGTCGCCAATATTTTTCTGCATGAAGCGTAACGGTTTCTTCATCGCGATAACGCCCCACGGTCCAAGGGCTCACAAAATCCGCCATTTCTAAGATCTCGTGAAAGAGTGGATCCGAACTCGCGTCCCGTCCGCCTTCTCGCCACTGCGTCGGCACGCCAAGCATAACCGAGCAACCATCCGCTTTCAAGAAAGCGACTAAATCTCTGCACTCCTCCAGAGTGTAATCCCGTGCCTTGCCTCGATCGCTAAAGCCAACGCCCCATACGCTCACCAAGGGTCGTCCCTCGTGCTTCAGGTAAGCCGCGTCTTCCGTTACATGCATCTCCGTCCTCAATCGTATCCAATCTTCTCGTACTCCATCAACTCCACCTTTCGGCAACCCACTCAAATCATACATCACCGCATAAGCGCGCCCATTTCGATTGGCTCCCTCTCGGGCATGAGTCAGCACGATATCTTTATGCTTCGTAAATCCAGGCCGGCGCAGCCCATTCGCGAATCGCTGAATAAAGGCCCCATCAATCCCGTATTCACGCATCCATTCGAAATGACGCAACACGGTCTCCCGGTTATGAGAACTGAATACCTCCGCAACACTGCCATCGGCATGGTGAAAGCCAGTCGCGTACCGTTCCCTAGAAGAATATTCACTCATATCCGGCCAAAGGTCTATTCCAACATTCTCCGGCCCAAACAATTCATCCCGCCTTTTCGCCCAGTGAACCCAACCGAGCCCAGAGCCATCACCTTCCGCATTAAACCAACCTTGATACCCGCACATAACCTTTCCGGTCAACGTGCTCGTATCCACTCCAGCAACCGATGGACCACGATAGGGGGCAAGTACAAACTCTTCCGTATCAGGAATCGTCTGACACCCGATCGGGACCAGAAAGAAAATGAGAAAGAGGTAGGATTTCTTAACCACGGAGAACACGGAGGAACGAAGATAAGGTTGAACCAGAATCGTAGGAGCAGGTTTACCCCGCGATTATCTGTAAACCTAACAAATAGCGGGAAAACCCGCTCTACAAACTACCGACTACGATCCGAATTCACTACTTCAGCCATTTGCTCGCGAAGATGTAAGACAACCTCTGGATTCTGTAGGTACAGATTCGTCGTTTCGCCAATATCCTCGCTCATCAAGTAAAGCTGAGCTGGAGGTTCCTCATCGTTAGCAGCAGCTCTTTTCTTGCTTCCACCAGCAGCCAGAGGATCACCTCCTCGAACACGACCGGAAAAGCCGCCCGATCCTTTGCCTTCGATAAATTTCCAATCGCCAGAACGGATCGTCATGAGTCCACCACTGCCGGACTTCATTACAAACGAGTCACGCGTAGGCGTTTTCTTGCGTGGCTTTTTACCCTTCAACGCTGCTAGGAAACTAAAACTGTCTGGTCCCGCTGCTCGAGGTAGCGTTACGCCATTCATCTCCGCGAAGGTCGCCATCAGATCGGTGAAGCATATCAAATGATCGCTGACCGACCCCCGCTTCACCTCGCCTGGCCAACGCACGATAAAGGGCATGCGATGACCCGCCTCCCAAGCATCCGATTTCATTCCGCGCAAACCGCCCGAAGAATCATGGTCGAAACGCGCTACATCCTCATCATACCAAACCGGCCCATTATCGGAAGTAAAGATAACCATGGTATCATCAGCCATATCCGTCGCTTCTAGAGCATTTAGAACACGTCCGATCTGGTCATCGACCATCATTAGGAAATCGCCGTACATTGACGCGCCACTCTTGCCCACAAACTCGGGCGAAGGCAACCAAGGCGTATGGGGAGCCGGATACGCCAAGTAGAGCATCAACGGGTCCCTGGAGCGCTTGCCTTTTTTGGCATGATCCTCGATCACATCTATCGCTTCGTTCGAGAACCGCGGTAGAACATCTCTCAAAGCCAACCCCGGAGCAATCCCGCCTTCGCGCCAGAACTCACCTTGGATATTAGTCCAGCCTTCGCTATTGCGACTTTCGATGAATTCAGTCGGCGGGCTAATCGCCAAATTGTCGCGAATATAAAAATACGGAGGAATGTCTGTCGATGCGCGAATTCCAAAATAGGTGTCGAACCCACGGTCAATCGGCCCTCCCGGGAGTGGGTTCTCATATCCGTTTTCCCAAAAACCGAGATGCCATTTACCCACCATAGACGTACTGTAACCCTGCGTTTTGAGCAAAGAAGCGATCGTCATCTGATTCTCGTCAATCAAGGGCTCTCTTGGCCAAACCGTTACGTCCGTACGAAACGGATACTCGCCTGTCATCAATCCATAACGCGACATATGACACAAAGGCCCAGGCGCGTGGGCATCGCGAAAACGCATCCCTTCCTCCGCTAGGCTATCAATATTCGGCGTAGCGATTTTTGAATTCTGATTAAAACTGCCCAGATCGCCATAACCCATGTCATCGACAAGGATAATGACAATATTGGGGGCAGCCGCGTTGGCCATGTTCAAAGCGACGCCCGCGATTAATAGTGCGTAGAGGTATCGTGTCATTTTTTTCATAGTAATTCGAATCGCCATGCCAGATCGCAAACAATCGTTGATCGCTCAAGAACCTATTAGGATATGTTTGGTTTCGTAAGAAAGTAACGCTGAAATTGCAAACCTTAGGCCAAAATCGGTTTGACTACCTTTCCATGCACATCGGTCAAACGGTAGTAGCGTCCTTGGAATTTGAAAGTCAGTTTCTTGTGATTGACTCCGAGCAGATGCATAAGCGTGGCATGCAAGTCATGAACGCTCACCGGATCCTTCACTACGTTGTAGCTAAAGTCATCCGTTTCTCCATGGCTAATGCCCCCCTTAACTCCACCGCCTGCCAGCCACATACTGAAGCAACGCGGATGGTGATCGCGCCCGTAATTCGTATCGGTCATCTCTCCTTGATTATACACCGTACGTCCAAACTCTCCGCCCCAGACCACAAGCGTATCGTCAAGCATGCCTCGCTGCTTTAAATCCTTAAGCAAACCGGCGGTCGCCTGGTCAGTGCTCTTGCACTGTCGCTTCAGTTGACTCGGCAAATTACCATGCGTATCCCAACCTCTATGGAAAAGCTGCACGAAACGTACCCCACGCTCGGACAAGCGACGGGCCAATAGGCAATTATTCGCATACGTGCCCGGTTTCTTCGCATCCTCGCCGTATAGATCGAACGTACTTTCCGGTTCGTTCGATACATCGGTTAACTCAGGAACGGAAGTCTGCATACGGAAAGCCATTTCATACTGAGCAATCCGAGCCTCGATCTCCGGATCCCCGTAATCGTCGAACTTCATCTCGTTCATCGCCGCGATGTGATCAAGCGTCTTGCGGCGCACTGCGGAACTCATTCCGTCCGGATTATTCAAATACAAAACTGGATCCTTCCCTGCTCCAAACTTCACGCCTTGATGCTTCGAAGGCAGAAAGCCCGCTCCCCAGAGTCGGTCATACAATGGTTGCCCACCCGTGTACGATGTCATTGCCACGAACGCAGGTAAATTCTCGTTCAAACTGCCGAGACCGTACGACAACCAAGCGCCCACGCTGGGACGACCTGCGATCTGAAAACCGGTCTGGAAAAACGTAATCGCGGGGTCATGATTGATTGCCTCCGTATGCATGGATTTTATCACGCAAATATCATCCATCACTCCCGCAAGGTGAGGCATCACATCTGTATTCAACCAAGTGCCCCCTTTGCCTGTTTGCTCGAAATTGAAAATTGAACGGGCTACCGGAAACGAACTCTGCCCCGCAGTCATGCCCGTCAGTCGTTGACCATTGAATATCGATGCCGGCACTTCCTGTTTATGGACTTTATTCAGGAAGGGCTTGTAGTCATAGAGATCCATCTGCGGCGGACCACCCGATTGGAAAAGATAGATAACGCGTTTTGCTTTGGGAGCAAAATTCGGAAATTGCGCCATTCCGTCTACCACGTTCGGCTCCGCCACAAGACGGTCCCCAAGCAATGATCCCAATGCGAGTCCGCCCAATCCTTTCGCCGACTTCCCTAGAAAATAGCGCCGTGTCATTGTCAGAGGATTCTCCGACAGTTTATTGTATCCAGTACAGCCTTCGTGTTCTTTCGCCATCCTAATTACTCCTTGGTCATCGTTTCGTCTAAATTCAACAAGACATTGGACAGGGCCGTAGCCGCCGCCAAGTCTCGTGGATCGAGCGATGCGATCGCCTCCGACTCGCCTACTCCAATTAATTGCTCCGCGCCAGCGAGATCCTCTTCGTAGGCGTCGCGGTATTCTCGATACGCGCTTTCCAGCAGTACGCTCTCCCGCTTACTAGGCCTGCGAGCCATGGCCGTCCGAAATCCAAAATCGACTTGCTCGCCCATTGTATTGCCGCCTTCCTGCAGTAACCGCTGACCCAGGTTTCTGGCTGCTTCAACAAAGGTTTTCTCGTTAAGCAAGGTCAACGCCTGCAAGGGAGTATTCGTTCGCTTTGAACTGACAATGCACGATTCGCGATCAGCCGCATCCATCAGCGCCATCGAAGGTGGCGGAATCGTTCGCTTCCAAATCGTGTACAAACTTCTTCGATACAGATCCTCGCCCGAAGACTGCTTGTACTTCATATTGCTCATTAGCTCCCACAACTTGTCTGGTTGATAAGGGCTAACCGAAGGACCTCCCAATTCTTCAACAAGCAAGCCGCTCGTAGCCAAGGCTTGGTCGCGTAAAGCATGCGCCGAAAGGCGCTGACGCGGCCCTCTGGCAAGCAGTACGTTCTGCGGGTCAGTTTCGAGCAATTCCGGCGTTACGCGAGACTCTTGACGGTAGGTAGCGCTGGTCACGATCAGCTTTTGCATCGCCTTCACGTCCCATTCGGTAGACACGAATTCGTCCGCCAGCCAATCAAGTAATCTCGGATGGCTCGGCCAGTCTCCTTGCACGCCAAAATCTTCAGCCGTCTTTACGAGTCCGCGCCCGAAGTACTTCAGCCAGTAGCGATTTACAGCCACACGACCAGTCAATGGGTGATCGCCACTGACAAGCCATTGAGCGAAACCAAGTCGATTGCTGGGAGCTCCATCGGGGAAATCCGGGAATACTTCCGGCAAACGATCTTCAACAACGTCACCATATTGATGATACACTCCGCGTTCGCGAACATGCGTCAGACGCGGCGGATCCATTTCCTGCATCACCATGGTCGTCGGCAAATCATCGTGATACTTCTGTGTTTCCATTTTAACAGCGAAAACCGATTGATCCAAATCCTTCAGCGATTCAGGTGCAATGTGTTCAAGATAATACGAACGCCACTTCGCAGTTTCCGATTCGCTGCGATTCGCCGAATCCTTTTTGCTAATCGAAGCCAATGTCTCAATTTCTGCGAGAACGGCAACCTCATCCTGCCACAAGGTACGGTCGTAAACTCGGACTTCGTCGACTTCGCCCTTAAATCCGACGCCAACTACGCCCTTGCCAATTCGAAGCGTCGCTCCTTTCGCTCGGGCGACAACATTACTATTGGTATTATACGTTATTCTCGTTTCGACAGGCTTACCATCAATCAAGATCTGCATTCCTGTCGCGCTTTGCGATCCGTCATTGGTTAAGGTCACATGTTGCCATTTATCCGCACTTATAGGTTCGACGGTTTCAACCGCGGCAACACCAGCGATCCAACGAGTTATAACATAAAACTGCAGACGCCCATCCTTCAACTCGACAGACAATCCCGCTCGGAGAGTGTTCTCGCCCTGTTTGGAGAGAATCACTCCCTCAGATAGATCCTCAGGTTTCAACCAGAAGGCTAGGCTAAACCGATCGTTGCACAAAAAACCCGAAGCGCTCTCCAGCCCAAGAACGCTGTCACCATCAAACGATACCGCCTGACCGCGAATTCCTTTTTCAAATACAGGCTCCTTCCCTTCGATCTCTCCAGAAACGTCATTCCCGAACAACGAAAAACGCTCTACGAGTCCCCGACTGAGTACCGCCGATTCATCCAGCTTGAGCTTACCTTGCGCTTCCCAATTCGTGATCGCAGAATCGATCTCGTTTCGCGCCGATTCTCGCTTTGTCTTCGCACCCTCGAGTTTGCCATCCAAGGCAGCCAATTTATCCGATTGCTCGCGCGTGGGAGACGTTATCCATGGTTCCGAATTGCCGAACTTCACTGCTCGACCGGATTCCGGAACATTATCGAAAATCGAAATAAGCTGATAGTATTCCTTAGTAGAAATCGGGTCGTATTTATGATCGTGACACCGCGCGCAGCCCATAGTGAGCCCCATCCAAACGGTCGATGTCGTATCCACGCGATCCACTGCGTTTTCTAGGAGAAACTCCTCCAAGACTAAACCTGATTCCGAATTGTAGCGGTGATTCCGATTGAATCCAGTCGCAAGCACTTGATCGAAGGTCGCGTTGTCGAGCAGGTCGCCAGCCAACTGCTCGATCGTGAATCGATCGAATGGCAGATTTTCATTATAAGCATCGATCACCCAATCGCGCCAACGCCACATAGAACGAGGCCCATCGTTTTGGTACCCATCCGTATCCGCATAACGAGATGCTTCGAGCCAAGGCAAGGCCATTGCTTCGCCATAGCGCGGCGATTCCAGCAAGCGGTCCACCAGGCGCTCGTAAGCATCAGGCGAATCATCCGCCAAGAAAGCCTCAACCTCCGTGGGCGTAGGCGGCAAACCAGTAAGGTCCAAAGTCAGACGTCGAATCAACGTCGTCCGATCGGCTTCCTTCGAAGGCGACAAGCCTGCTTCGTCGAGACGAGATAACACGAAAGAGTCTATTCCGTTACGAACCCAATTCGGCTTCGAAACCGAAGGCGCTTCCGGACGTTCGACGGGCTCGAACGACCAATGCTGTTTCCACTCGACGCCTTCCGCAATCCACTGACGCAATCGCTGCTTTTCGAGATCGCTCAAAGCCATATCCGAATCGACCGGCGGCATCAAATCTTCTTCGTCATCCGCCTCGATCCGCCAAACGATCTCGCTATCCTCCGGTTTCCCCGGAACCGCCGGGAAGTAGCCATCGCCCAGATCTGCCAAGACGCCTTCAAGAATATCGAGCCTCAAATCCGCCTCGCGATTCGCTTCGTCGGGACCGTGACACTTAAAGCACTTATCCGAGAGAATAGGCCGAATATCGCGATTGAAATCAATCGATTCGGCAGTCGCAGAAAAGCCGAAGCAGCAAGAAATCACCACCACCCCCACTGACCGCATCAGGGGAATGAATGAAAAAAGGGAATAGAGATATTGATACACGAGAGAGTCTGTAGGTTGGAATTTGCTGTAACCAGAGCGCTTCTGGTGACGCGTCGGTTATAATTCCCAGGGGATGTACTGAAATGGACAGCTAGAAACTACGAAGATTTTCCGAAGTTCCGAGCTCAATCAAACGCCATCAATCTGAAATAGTTAAAGCTGGAGCGAAACTTAGGGTATCGATCCCAATATAGCGTAGCTCTGAGCTTTTGGCCTGCGAAAACCAAAAACAACGAAAACACTCAGGCTGAAGCACTGAGCTACCAACCTCAAACTGAGACAAAACCTTCCTCCCTCTACCGTTTTTGCTCGAACATCCAATCCCACATATCTGCCTCCCAATACGCCTTCAGCCAGGAATTGTGGCCCACTCCTGGGTATTCGGTATATTGAACATCTCCGCCGGCTACCTTGATCGCGGCATTCATGTCCCGCGAATATTGGACTTTCACGGCGCCATCCTTGTCTCCGTGAAAAAGCCACATTGGCGTTTTCGCGAAGACCTTCGCCTCATCCGGCGTCCATCCGCCACATACCGGAACCGCAGCAGCCCAAAACTTAGGCCGAGCTGCTACCGCACTGAAAGTCCCGTATCCTCCCATCGAAAGCCCTGTCACATACAAACGCTTCTGATCGATCCGTTCTTTGGAAATAACATCGTCAACGAGCTCGAGCAAAACCTCCTGTTTACTCGGCCGACTCGGTCTGCTCGACTCCCTCCAATCGCCGCTCATCCAGGTATTCGGCCCCGGGCACTGAGGCACGAGATAAAATGCTTCATGCTGGCCGCTTACCGCATCCGTCGCCAAGCGAGCCGGCGTATCCGCGTCGATTAGGTTTCGAATATTCGACGGTCCTCGACCACCGCTTCCGTGAAGAAAAACCACCAACGGGTACTGCTTTTTCGGATCAAAATTGCGCGGCTTCAACAATTGGTAATCGATAGTCTCGCCCGACTTGCCAGCAAACGTCCCTGGTTCGAAATCGCTGTACAAATCGCGCTGCCCTTTCCAGGCCAACTTATCGATAAAGAAATCGACTACCGATTCATAACGCGTCTTAGGTCCCGGATAATCGAGCGTCGCTTCCACGCCGGCTTTTCGAAGAGCCTCCTGCAAGTGTATCCCAAAATTGACGTGATGGATCTTCCAACCGTTCGCCTTTTTCGGGTCCGCTGGAATATCTGAGTCTGGCGCCATCCCATAAGACATATAAACCGGCGGATCGTCAGGAGTGATGTGATTCACAATAGAACCTTCCCTAATCATCTCTGCTAGTTCGGAATCGGAGCCACCAAAATATTCACTCTCCTGCCGGTGCCGCTTGTCGTAGCCCGGAATGTTCGCCAGCCACCAATCGAGATTCATCGTCGACTGGCCACTCTGCGGAGCCACGCAAGCCAATCGTGTCGATTGACGAGCAATTGGATCTTCGCTGTTCGGGTCAGCCATATCGTCGTGAAAGGCTAAATATCCGACCAACTGAGCACCCGCCGAACCTCCCCAAGCGCCAATCAAATCCGGAGCGATCGCCCACTCGCGGGCTTTCGAGCGAATGAACTGTAAGGCCCGAGCCGCATCCTCATGCGCAGCTGGCAGTTTCGCATGCTTTAAAAATCGATACTCGACCGCCGCCACGTGAATTCCGCTATCCAAAAGCTTACGAACCTGAGCCGCATTAATCTTGTCCTTACTCCCGCCGGTGAACCCTCCGCCGTGAATAAATACAGCCAACGGCCCTCGAGCCCCAGTATCCGCCTTCCAGAAATCGATCACCTGTTGCGGATGATCGCCATAAGGCACATTAGCATGCGTCTTTTCAGGAAGTTCGACCTTTTGCCTATTTTGGCCAAAGCTCGAAGATGCAATTAAAAGGGCGAGAACGAAAACGAAAGGCTTCATAACTGGAGGTACGGGTTCAACGACTACTCAGGACACACTTTTTAGCAGCAAAAGGGAATCACGTTCTTAACAACATTCACCTATCCAAAGATAACTCACGCAAAGCCGCTAAGTCGCAAAGGAAGAAATCAGGATCCGAATACTCCTAGAATCCTTTCGTCTCTAATCTGTAGGAGCGGGTTTATCCCGCGATAAAATCGATCTGCATGGGATAGAATAATTGGAATCGCGGGATAAACCCGCTCCTACACTAAATTATCGATCGCTCTCTACATCCCCAAAAACCTTCGCGTCTTCGCAACTTCGCCTGAAAAAATCATTCGCAATTACCCATCCCCCATTTCTAAATCCGAACCGACCCATGAAATTCGCCCCATCCCTCATTCTCTCCCTCGCTCTATCCCTCCTCCCCTCCCTCTCCGCAGCGGACAAGCCTAATTTCGTCTTCATTCTAGCCGACGACCTCAGCCATTTCGACGTCGGCTGTTACGGAGGCCAAGCCGAGACGCCAAACCTCGACTCTCTCGCCGGCGAAGGCATGCGATTCACCAATTGCTTCCAAGCCGCCCCCACCTGCTCCCCCACTCGGCACAATATCTACACGGGGCAATCGCCCTTCAAAACCGGAGCCTACCCGAATCACACCTTCGCTTTCGACGATACCAAAAGCATCGTCCACTACCTCAAAGCAATCGGCTACCGCGTCGCCCTCAGCGGCAAACGCCACATCCTTCCAACAGAAGTTTTTCCGTTCGAATACCTCGGCAAAGGAAACAATCCCGACTTCAATGCCGTCGAGCCCTTCATCGCCGACTGCGTAAAATCCGACACGCCGTTCTGTATTTTCCTCACCTCCAACGAACCCCACGCTCCCTGGGACAAAGGCGACGCCAGCCAATATCCTCAGGATAAAATAAAACTGCCCGCTACATTCGTCGACACGCCCGAAACGCGCGATGCCATGGCGCGCTATTTAGCCGAAATCACCTACTTCGACGGACAAGTCGGACAAGCTCTCGATCTCATCGATCGCCACCAACTCGCCGACAACACGCTCTTCATCGCAACAACCGAACAAGGATCCAGTCTACCCTTCGCAAAATGGACGCTCTACGACGCCGGCCTACACACCGGATTCATCGTTCGCTGGCCCGGCCAAGTAAAGCCCGGCACAACATGCGATTCACTTATTGAATACGCCGATGTCGTACCCACGTTCGTCGAAGCCGCGGGCGGCAAGCCAGCAGCGATCATCGATGGCAAAAGTCTCATCCCTCTGCTCAAGGGAAAGAAGAAAGCCCACAAGCAATACGTATTCTCCGAAATGACCACCAAGGGAATTATCAACGCCCCTGAACACTACGGAATTCGATCCGTTCGGTCATTGAAGTACAAATACATATGGAATTTCACGCCGGATGTGAAATTCGAAAACGTCGTCACTATCCCCGAAGACACGAAATGGGGCGAAGCCCAAGTATTCAATTCCTGGAAACGCGCAGCGAAGACCGACCCCGATGCCGCCGAGAAAGTTCGTCGCTACCATCACCGCCCCGGCGAAGAGCTTTACGCCATCAACGAAGACACCGACGAATGGAACAACCTCGCAGACACCCCGGAATACGCAGCCATCAAAAAGAACCTTCGAAACGCCCTCCTCGACCACATGAAAAAAGTAGGCGATCTAGGCCAGGAAACCGAAGCCGCCGCAGATCAACGTAACGCTAAGAATTTACCGAAACGGTAGCGGTCGATGCCGATTAAAATTAACTCATACGTTTCCTAAACCGCAGAGGACGCTCAGATCGCAGAGGATCCTCTAGGGCTTGCTCTCCAGTTTCATAAAGGAGTACCTACTATCAACTTAAGGTTATTATTGTTAGTGCGTTACTCCCAATAAATCGAGGATTCGTAAGATCACTAAAAGTGAACTTATGGAATGTATTGATTTCAAAAGATTGCGGTAGCCCTTTTCTATCGAGCTGGAGTTAATAGCTGACAAAAACCATCGCCCTTTTCAAGTACCTGTCCAATTCCCGCCATCAAACAGTCATCCTAAGCTCCAGCAGCAAATTTGCTTTCCCTTGCCTCTCACCATCCATTTTTTCAAATTCATACTTCATCCCTCTTACTTCATACTTTCCCAAAAATCCATGCGCTCCCTTATCCTGACTCTCGCGCTCGCTCTATCGGCGACCATTCTCAACGCAGACGACTACTCTCTCAAGTCTCCGTCTCAAGTAACCCGTCCTTGGATCGCCCCAGAAATCTGGACCACTCCTATGATGGACTGGCAACTCAACGAAGGACGCATCGAGATCACCCAAGGCGGTCGAGGCCATGATCTCCAGCTCCTCACCCACCAAATGAAAGCAGGCAACGGCAGCTTCCAAATGTCCGTTCGCGCTGGAGCGCTTCTCGACCACTCCAAGGAAAAATCAATCGGAGCAGTCGGCTTCCGCTTCGCAGTTACTGGAGCCATGCCGGACGAATACCGTTCCGGACTCTTCGGAAGCAACGGAGTCAATGCAGGCCTCACAACCGAAGGAAAACTCTTCATCGGCGGCAAGTTCTCCCCCGAGACTCTCAACCTAAATCTACTCGATGACGTCCGGCTCGACATAAAGATCGACTGCAAGGGATCCAACGCATCTGCCACTATTACGGCCAAAGCCGGAAATGGTTCAAGCGCAGTCCTCGGCGAATTTTCCGCCAAAGTTAAAAGCGATCCGCTCATCGGCAACATCGGTCTTTTCGCCGGTCCCATTGACAACCAGGGCCAATCCAATGCCAGCCGCCGTGCTGGCAGCAATGGCGACTACCGTTTCTGGTTCAAGGACTGGTCCGTCTCCGGCGACAAGATCGCAGCCAAACCCGAACAACGTTTCGGCCCCCTCCTTTGGTCGCAGTACACCGTACACGACAACATCATGAAAATGACCGCCCACGTCGCCCCAGTTGGCCGAGGCGAAAACAAAGTCGTCATTCTCTCCATCAAAGAAGGCTCTGACTGGAAAGCCGTCCGCCGCGCCGCGATCGACCCGCTTTCGCGCACCGCCCACTTCCGCATCGAAGCCTGGGATAGCGCCAAAAACGCCGACTATCGCTTGAGCTTCGACTACGCGACCGCTCGCGGCAATGTAACCGACCACTGGGACGGCGTCATTCGCAAAGACCCAGTAGATCAAAAGGAAATCAAACTCGCTGCCCTTTCCTGCATGGTCGATTACGCCTTCCCTAATCAATACATCTCCGAAAGCGTACGCGCCCAGAACCCGGACCTCGTGTTCTTCGCCGGCGATCAAATTTATGAAAGCGTCGCTGGATACAATGTTGTCCGGACACCTACAGTAAACGAAGTCCCGAGGGCCGCCCTCAATTATTTGCAGAAGTACTGGCTCTTCGGCTGGAGTTTCCGCGACGTACTTAAAGATCGTCCCTCCGTCATCATCCCGGACGACCATGATGTCTACCACGGCAACATTTGGGGCAATGGCGGCATGGCCATGCCCAAGATAGCCAAGACGACCAGCAGCTTCGGCGGCTACAATATGCATCCGAAATGGGTCAACATGGTCCACCGTACTCAAGTCTCCCACCTTCCCGACGCCTACGACCCGACGCCAATCAAGCAAGGCATCACCGTCTACCATACCGAGCTCAACGTCGGCGGAGTCAGCTTCGCCATTCTCGCTGATCGCATGTTCAAATCCGCACCTGGCGACGCCCTAGACGAACCTGTCGGCGGAGAAGGTCGCATAGACCACGTCAACGATCCCGATTTCGACACCCGTAAAATCGATAAACCCGGACTCACGCTACTTGGCGATCGCCAACTCAATTTCCTAGATAAATGGGCCACCGACTGGAAAGGCGACAAGCTCAAAGCCGTTCTCTCCCAAACGCCATTCGGCTCAGTAGCCACTACTCACGGCAACATCAATGGCCGCCTCGCCGCCGACCTCGATTCCAACGGCTGGCCGCAAAGCGGACGCAATCGCGCCCTCGAATCCATCCGACGCGCCCACGCTCTCATGATTCACGGCGACCAACACGTTGGCACGCTCACCCATCAAGGAGTCGACGACTGGAACGACTCCGGTTGGTCCTTTGCCCCTCCAGGAATCGCCAACGGTTACAAACGTCTTTGGGATCCCCTCGAGCCAGGCAAAAACCGTCAACCAGGATTTCCTGAATACACCGGCGAATTCCTCGACGGCTTCAAAAACAAGGTCAACGTATGGGCCGTCAACAATCGCCCCGACACCATCAACCCGAACTTCGAGCTCACCGACGACAGCATGATAACGCGCCTCCAAGGCACCGGCAGCGGCTACGGTATCATTAAGTTTAATACAGACACCTTAGAGACGACTCTCGAAAACTGGGGCCCCGACAAAAACTGGACGCCCAACAAAAACCGTGGCCAATACCTCGGCTGGCCTCACACAATTTCGGCCGAAGCTCAATACGGCCGCGAGGCAACTGCCCACCTTCCAAGCATTAAAGTGCCAGGCAAATCCAACCAAAAGGCCAACGCTCAAGTGCTCAACGAAAAGACAGGAAAAATCGAATACACGCTCCCCGCAAGCGGAGGCGACACCCTCTCCCTAAAAGTCTTCGACAAAAAAGCCACCTACACCGTCACCCTACGCGACACCGCCGGCGAAGAGCTCAAAAAGCTCAAAAAACAACGCGCGAAGTAAGGGAGAAAAAGAACCAACTACCTCGTAACTTCGAGGTAGCTACGCGAGGGACTCGCATGGCTCTTGAAAACCTATTTCTCGCAACGCGAGAACGTTGTTAAAATAACTCATTCAAATCGATTTTAACAACGCTTCCGTCTTCGCTCTGCTACGCCGAGACAGGTCGCTTGTTGTTTCTACGAAACAAATAGGTGTCCCTACGGGCCAATAGGTTTCTTGTCCTGCCTAAAGCTCCATCATATTTCCGACGAAGGAGGCATCGTGTAGCGACCTGTCCTTCGTAGCCTGAAAGGCGAAGAAGGAAGCGTATCCTGTTAAAACACTCGCGCTTTTTATTGTCTCAGAAGACTCCTCAATGCGGCTGTCGGGGGACCGACAGCCCTACCGCTCACCCCCGCTTCTTCTGCGGTGGTGGCTCGTCGACTTTGTAATAATCTTTGAGGCGATCGAGTTCCTTCTTCAGTTCGGAAACCTTCTTCGCGTTTTCAGGATTATTGTAAGAATTATTCATTTCCGTCGGATCCTTTTCGAGGTCAAAGAATTCCCACTCTTCACCGCCGGGCACATCCAGGCCGTAGAAGCGAATGAGCTTGTAGCGCTCGTCGGTCACGCCTTCGTGGCGACGTACGCTATGCACTGCAGGATACTCGTAGTAGTGATAATACAATGACTTACGCCAGTTCTTCGGCGTCTTGCCTTTAAGCAACGGCACTACGCTCTCGCCCTGCATATCATCCGGAATCGGGGCGCCGGCTAGATCGAGAAAGGTTTCCGCAAAATCGATGTTCTGCACGAGATCGCCATTAACGGATCCCGGCTTAATCTTTCCTGGCCAGCGAGCGATGAACGGCGTACTGAAAGACTCTTCGTACATGAAGCGTTTATCGAACCAACCATGTTCGCCCATGTAGAATCCTTGATCCGAGGAATACATCACGATTGTGTTATCATCGAGATCCATTTCTTCCAAGGTATCGAGAACGCGCCCGATGTTCTCATCCACCGCCCAAGTGCAGCGAAGGTAGTCTTTTAAGTATGTCTGATATTTCCATTTGACCAACGCTTTGCCTTCGAGCTTGTTCTCGGCCATATACGCGTTGCGGGCCGCGTATTGATCGAGGTTGAAATTGATCCGACCGCTTCCATCGGACACTTTCAAGTCCGTATCCATGCGCATGGTTTTCACGATGCTCATATCCTGCTCGCGGGCTGCAGTGGTTCGAGTTGCATAATCGTCGAACAAGCTATCCGGCTCAGGAATTTCGATGTCCTCGTATTTCGACATGTGACGCTCTGCCGGCTGCCAGTTGCGGTGAGGCGCTTTATGATGAATCATCAACATGAACGGCTTGCTATCGTCACGCTTGTTTTCAAGCCAATCGAGCGCCTTGTCCGTGATGATGTCAGTGGTGTAGCCCTTATAGGATTTCGTGCCTTCTTCAGTCACGAAATCGGGATCGTAGTACTTGCCCTGGCCCGGCAACGCTTCCCAATAATCGAAACCTTGCATTTGTCCGGCCAAGTGAATCTTCCCGACCATCACAGTCTGATAGCCGTTTTTCTGAAGGATTTTTTGGAACTGCTGCTGGTCGTGGTTGAATGGGCCACGGTTGTCGTACTTCCCATTCAAGTGACTGTGCTTGCCGGTCAAAAGCGTCGCTCGAGCCGGAGCGCAAATCGAATTGCCAACGTAGCAGCGATCGAAACGCATGCCTTCCGCCGCTAGCCTGTCCAGATTCGGAGAAGGATTCAAAGCCTGCAGGCGTCCGCCATAAGCACCGATTGTCTGACGCGTGTGATCGTCCGAAAAGATCCAGACGATATTCGGTCGGTCCTGAGCCGCGTTGGCAAATCCTGCCAACAACATCAGAATGGAGGCCATTTTAAACAAAGATATCTTCTTCATATGCTTCTACGGGGTTGTAATTCGAGTACTGGTACCTGAGCGTATTTAGACACGGTTACGCAAAACAGGAGCGCAAACAACTCCATACTCGCAAAATTTCCCAACACAGGATCAATCCTCCAGTCAAACTCGAACCTATTATCCGCACCGCGGATACCTTTTGGCCTCGCGCAGCGAGGACACAAGTGACGATCCCGCGGAGAGGGAGAGGAACGTTGTTAAAATCTCTTTTTCAAACAACGCTTCGCTTGTTGCTGCGACGCAGCAAATAGGTGTCTCTTCGAGACAATAAGTTCGATTTCTCAAAGGCGAAGAGAATGTAATCCAAGTAGCTACATGCAGGAAAATTAATCCCGCGTCCGACCCGCCTGTTTGGCGTTTTCCATCAGAGCTTTCAACTCCTGAACTTTCTCAGGGTGCCGACCATAAAGGTTGATCGCTTGCATGGGATCGTCTTCTAAATGGTACAATTGTCCGGGATACGTATTCGACTCTACATTACGCAATGTTCGATACCATTCGGGCTCGCTCGCAGGAGCTGCTCCACCGTCAATAAATACCCAATCCTGGTGACGGATAGCGAATTCCCCTTTAGGAGTGTGGTGGATGATACTCTCGCGATACGGTTTCTCCAGGCTTCCATTTTGCAAGAGCGGCAAAAAGCTCACGCTATCTTCACCCGCATCCGCGGGGATTTCTTGACCGGTAATCTCGGCAATGGTCGCCAACCAATCAGTCAAAGAGACGAGTTCATCGCTCCGTTGATCCGGTT
>JBNMOQ010000043.1:0-25499 GCA_051275055.1 Candidatus Pelagisphaera sp. | reverse complement strand
ATGGCTTGGTTGGATACGCCGGAGGATTGGCAATGGGTATTGGATAATTGGAAAACGGTGTGGCTGGAATGTGGAGCTAAGGCAGGGGATACCGCTGTTTTTCCGTTTTCGTTTGGACCGTTTCTCGGCTTTTGGGTGGCCTTCGAAGCGGCCGCTCAACTGGGAATTCGCTGCCTACCTGCGGGAGGGCAAACGAGTCTACAACGTTTGCAGATGATTTCTCGATATAAGCCTAAGTGGATGTGTTGCACGCCTACCTATGCTTTGCATTTGAGCAATGTGGCTTCTCAGGAAGGTTTGGACCTGTCGACAAGTTCGGTTAGCGGCATTATCGTTGGCGGCGAGCCAGGCGGTAGCATTCCGGAGGTGCGGAAAAGAATTGAAGCAGGCTGGGGTGGAGCGCGCGTTTTCGATCACCATGGCATGACTGAAGTTGGGCCGGTTACGTATTCGGATATCGATGACCCCAATTTATTGAGAATCGTTCATGACACTTATCTTGCCGAAGTAGTAGATCAGGAGACTGGCGATCCGGTTGCCTATGGAGACGTAGGAGAATTGATTCTGACGACTCTGGGTCGGGCTGGTTGCCCATTGCTCCGCTATCGCACAGGCGATTTGGTTCGCCCCGTTGCGGTAGGCGACGAAGATCCTGCAGCTTTCGCGTTGCAGGGAGGGATCCTTGGAAGAGCGGACGACATGGTTGTCGTGCGCGGAGTGAATCTCTATCCTAGTGCGATCGATACAGTGGTGCGTTCGTTTGCTGGAATAGGCGAATATCAAGTAACGGTCGACCGGACGAAACCTATGGTTCAAGTTTCAATTGTAGTGGAAAACGAATTTGGAGAAAGCGATGAAGCGCTAGTCGAGGAATTCGAGAAGCGGCTTAGGGATGCGTTTGCGTTGCGCATCCCTGTTACGGTTTCCGAAGCAGGTAGTTTACCCCGATTTGAAATGAAAGCTCGGCGATGGAATGTGATTGGATAGACTCGAATCGAACACACTAGAAATATGCTCAAGGTTGAAAAATTAACGAAAGAATACTCGGGTCCAGCTGGTGCAATTTCAGTTTTGGATGGCCTGGATTTGGAAGTGGCAAAAGGCGAGTCGGTCGCGATCGTAGGTCCGTCTGGGTGTGGCAAAACTACTTTGTTGAACATTCTCGGGACTCTAGACACCCCGACGAGCGGTTCGGTTTCGATCGATGGTCAAGCGGTGGAGACGATGTCGACTGAGGAGCGAACGCGTTTTCGTAATCGTTCGCTTGGTTTTGTATTTCAGCAGCATTTTCTTCTTCCTCAGTGTACGGTTCTGGAAAACGTTTTGATGCCGCGCTTAGCAGGCGACTGGGAAGAATCGGAGCAAACCACTCGTGAGCGAGCTTCGAGCTTGCTCGAGGGATTAGGATTGGGAGAGCGAATCGATCATATGCCGTATCAGTTATCTGGAGGCGAACGTTTGCGTGTAGCCGTTGCTCGAGCCTTGGCGAATGAACCAGCGCTAATCCTTGCCGATGAGCCGACCGGAAGTTTGGACCCTGCGATGGGTGAGCAAGTAGCCGATCTTTTTGCTGAGTTAAACGACCAGCATGAGGTAACTCTCGTGACGGTGACTCATAATGCTGCTTTAGCTGAACGAATGGGTTCGATCTATGTTTTGGAAAACGGGAAATTGGCACGGAAGTAGGATGAACCGCTTGATTCCAGAATTCGATTTTAGTGGTAGGGCCGATCTCCGAGCAGCTATCTCAATCAACCAATCGGAGCGAGTAACTGAGCGATTAGATTTTGGCACTATGGCCGCTCGGAGATCGGCCGCTACCTTGATCGGTGAGGGAAGTTTGTAATGCAGTTTAAATTCCTTCTCCGCAGTTTATGGCATTATCGGCGCTCTCACTTGGGCGTCGTAGCGGGTACTATTGTAGGCGCTACAGTTTTGCTCGGAGCCTTGTTTGCGGGCGATTCCGTGAGTAATGCCTTGAAACGTCTAGCCAGTCTTAGAGTGGGACAGGCGGAGTATGTTTTAACAGCAGGTGATCGCTTCGTTACGCAGGGGCTGGCGGAGAGAATCGAATCGGATTTGGAATTGGATGCGGCGCCGATTTTGATGCTCCGAGGAAGCGCGGCTCGTTCTGAGCTTAAACTGCTGGCTTCACAGGTACAGGCTTTGGGTGTGGACGAAGCGTTTTGGGAGTTTGCTCCGGATTCGGATTTGGCTGCTTTACAGATGGACCGTGGTTCGGTAGCGGTCAATCGACGTTTGGCTGAACGATTGGAATTGAAAATCGGGGATTCGTTCGTGTTTCGAATTGAAAAACCGGGCTTGTTGTCGCGGGACGCTCCGATGTCGGGAAGCAAGGATAATGTCGTGGGTATTCGGGCTAAAGTTGCGTCCGTGGTAGGCGACGATCAGTTCGGTCGCTTTAGCTTACAAGCTAACCAAATAGCGCCGTTCACTATTTTTGCGCCGATCGAATGGATACAAGAACAAATCGAATATCCGGATCGCGCGAACTTGGTATTGCTGAAAGCGAAATCGAGTCGGGCGACTCCGATTAGTTCGGTAGAATTGACTAAGGCTTTGGGTCCGTTGATGGAATTGGAGGATTACGGTTTGTCTCTGGTAGATATTCCTTTGGCTCAGACTACTGAAATTCGAAGCGAACGGGTGTTTATCGACGACTTTGTTTCTCGATTAATTCAGAAGCAATTTCCTCAAGCGGAACCAATCGTAACCTATTTGGCGAATACACTCAGGAGCGGCGACCGGGAGACTCCTTATTCAATGGTTGCTGGAGTTAAGGGGCAGGGCGTGCCGTTTTCCGGCGGCGATTTGAAGAGCGATGAAACGGTAATTAATCAATGGTTGGCCGATGACATCGGAGCTCAGGTTGGCGACGAGTTGCAGATCGATTACTACATGGTCGATGAATCAAATGAGCTGATCGAAGAATCGCGGTCATTTACGATCCGCTCGATTGCTCCAATGAAAGGACTGGCAGTCGATCCCCTTTGGATGCCGGATTTTCCAGGTGTTTCGGGTGTAGATGATTCTGCTGATTGGGAGCCAGGGATGCCTTTGGATCTAGATCGTATTCGCGATCAAGACGAAGACTATTGGGACGATTATCGTGGCGCGCCCAAAGCATTTATCGCTCTCGAATCTGGCGTTGCGCAGTGGACTAATCGATGGGGTAGCCACACGGCGTTTCGAGTGCCGCTGGGTGAGTCGAGTCCTAGAGATTTGGAGACGAACTTGAAATCGATATTAGATCCAGCTATCGTTGGGATTCAAGCGTTGTCGTTTCGGGACAGCGCATTGAGGTCGGCGAATTCGCCGGTGGATATAGGCGGACTTTTTATTGGAATGAGTTTCTTTCTCATCGTCGCTTCATTGAGTTTGATCGGCATGTTGTTTAGTTTTTCGATGCAGCAGGTTAATCGTGAGAATGCGCTTTTATCCTCGTTGGGGATTGGAGAGAAACTCATCTTACGCTGGCGATTGATCAGTTCGTTGCTTCTCGTTAGTTTGGGCAGTCTGATCGCCTTGCCGCTCGCGGCAGGTTATACCTGGGGGATCCTGCGTTTTCTGGAAACGATTTGGAGTAAGGATTCCGTTGATACGCTATTTGGATTTCACTGGAGCGGAACGACGATTGTAGGTGGAGTTGTGGGGAATATCATTTTGGTTCTGGCAACTATTTGGTTAGTGCTTCGGAAGCAAGGTAAGACTCAAGCGAGTTTTCGGCTACAGCAAGGTTCTGAGGAAGTTTCCGCTGGAAAAGCAGAGAAGGGGCGTTGGTCGAGAATTATCGGGAGTGCGGGACTCGCTGCAGGGATCGCATTGCTAGGGCTTTCGCTTTTTGGAAAGCTACCAATACAGATTGGTTATTTTTTGGTGGGATTCTGTTGGTTGGTCGGCGGTTTAGGCATTTGTTCGTTTCGACTGATTCATGCTCGTGTAGCGAATAGCCGTATTATGGATCCGACTTTCGTGGGGCGTTTGAATAATGGGCGCCGTCCGACACGTAGCCTTGTTGTTGTTGGTACGCTTGCTTGTGGAGTATTTCTTGTAGTTTCGGTGGCGGCATTTCGGAAAGAGCGCGATACAAGTGAAAACGATCCAAAAAATGGATACGGAGGTTATACTTACTGGGCGGAAACATCAATGCCTTTGAGCGACCCGAATGATCTAGGCGGGACGGATAATGTATTCGGAGTGGAGGGAGATGCCTCAGTTTTGCCAATTCGTATTGGACAAGGGGATGACGCGAGTTGCTTTAATCTGAATTATACGGAAAACCCGCGCTTGTTGGCTTTGAATGGGGAAGAATTGGCCCAACGTGAAGCGTTTACGTTTCATTCGATCCGAGATGGTTTGGATGCGGATAAGAGCTGGCGATTGCTCGGCGAGTCGGAGGACCCGAATGTTTTGCGAGCTTTTATCGACAGCGCGACAATGCAGTGGGCCTTGAAGAAGAAATTGGGCGACCGTCTTAAATATTTGGATGCGTGGGGAAATCCGTTTGAAGTGGAGTTGGTTGCGGCTTTGAGCGATACGGTTTTCCAAGGAAACCTTTTGGTCGATGAGAAGGCGTTTCTGGAAAAGTATCCGCAGCACGAAGGTTACCGACTGTTTCTGTTGGATGATTGGAATGAGGACTTGAAAGCGAAACGAGCAGACATCGAATTTGGACTTAATCAGTGGGGCGGTCAGGTTGAGCTTTCGGAAGACCGACTCCAGGCGTTCCATGAAGTAGAAAACACGTACATCGCGATATTCCATGTGCTTGGAGGATTGGGAGTGATTCTCGGAAGCGCTGGTTTGGGCGTGGTAGTCGCGCGTAACTTATCGGAGCGTCGTCATGAATTCGCGTTGCTCGACGCGATCGGCGTTTCGTCGAATGTCCGTGGTATGATTGTTTTTTCCGAACTCCGTTCTCTTGTCAGTTGGGGTATGGGCATTGGGCTTGTAGCGGCAGTGGTGTCCATTATTCCCTCGATGAGGCATCTAGGTGTAGCGGCGCCGCTTATGAATTTGGCGATACTAGTCGTAGCGATTATAGCGAACGCAGCATTCTGGTCTTATTTGGGATACCGGAGAAATGTGTCTGCCTTGGCGGATCTGCAGCGCGATTTCGATTCGTAAAGCCGGCCCTCGCGTCTGCCGCGTTTTCGGTAAAGCGAATCAGTTGTTGGGTATTCTATGGCGATGGCTATAGTCTTAAATTTTTCTGGTGAGTGATGAATAGACAGAGGATTTATCGATCAGTTTGCTACGCTGTCCTGCTATTCTCTTCTAGCGTTTTCGGGCAAGAGAGATCGCCTGATATCTCAGAACCATTTGTTTTTACGCCCGAGCGAATTGAATTGGCGAAGCGAAATGCCGAGCTTTTCGACTGGGCGAAGCTGGAAGTCGATGGACTCATGAAACGTGCCGATGAAGCGGTTCGGCAATCGCCTTCGAATTTGGACGCTTGGTTTGGAAAGACTACGCCGACAAACCAATGCAGTTGTCCCCATTGCGATGCTTATTGGTTGAACTACATTTGGGATTGGTCGCCTAAGAATCCGGACGAGATTGTTTGTAATCGATGTGACACTAAGATTGACGTTGATACGTATCCGGAGAATGCGGTCGTCAATCGAAGCGACCCCGAAGGGAATGCGATTCCTCATCCAGTTTACAAGGATGAGGACGGAAATATTTTTCCAATTCGGCAATTAATTGCGTATTACAAATCGCTTCATGCCTACGATTGGATAGAATCGCTTGGCGAGGCGTACGCATTGTCTGCCAATGAATCGTATGCGATAACGGCAAGTCGATTGCTCAATCGGTTGGCAACGACCTATAGCAGCTATGCATGGCATGACAATTTTCGCTTCGAGCAAAACCCATGGGGTTGGGCGGGGAAGCTGTCCGGTTGGCATATGAATGATGCCAAAATCCTGACGCAGTGCGCCAAGACTTATGATGCTATCAGGCGAAGCCCTTCGCTGAATGAAAAGCAGCGGAGCCATATCGAAGAGAACCTATTTCGCTTAGGCGGGAAAATGTTAACGGCAGTGCGTCCTCTGCAAGGGATCTCGAATGACGGGGCTTATCGTTATGGAGGAGTCGCGATAATTGGAAGGCTTCTTCAGGATGATGACATATTGTCATGGGTTCTTAACGATAAGGATGGATACGCTGTCTATATTGATAAGCTCTTTTATGAGGATGGCGCTTGGCACGAGCGTTCTCTTAGTTATCACGACATGCTTTGCGAAAGCCTTTATCTCGCGCCTTACTATCTTGATGGTTACAAGGGGATTCGTTTGCGCGATATTCCAAAGCTTCAGGATATTTATAGTCTTCCCTTTCGGATGCGGTTTCCCGATGGGACACTTCCTCCGGTTAATGATTCTCGGTGGGGAGAGAAACCCCGCTCATCGGCGATTGAGGGGATGTATGCGCTTTCTGGAGCCGATAAATGGTTAGCCTATTTGAATGAGACCTATGCGGGTGAATTGGAATCGAACGGATCTCGCTTCGCTTTGTTTAATCGGCCATCGGATATTCGAGAGAGGCTAGGGATTTTGAATGTCGATGTGTCAGTACCCGAAAATAGCGAAGACTTTACAGGGATGGGGCTGTTTATGCTTCGGCGTGGGGTGGGCGACAAGCGATCGGTTTTTACGCTGCATCACCACAAGTACGCTAATACGCATTCCCACTACGATGCGTTGAGCGTCATCCTGTTTGCGGATGGAAGGGAAATGTTATGCGACATCGGTTATCCGCTTTTCGGAGTGCGTCAGCGTACTACGTGGCATACGGCGTCGCTCTCACACAACACACTTACCGTGGATACCATGAATCAACGCGCTCCTAATGGCGTTGCCAATTTCCTGCACGATGGGGATCTTTTCACTGCCAGCGAAGCGGAGTCGTGGGATTCCTATCGGTTTATTTGCGAGCCGTTTATGCGACAAATTGCGTTAGTGGATACGGATGATGGGCAGCCTTATGCAGTTGATGTTTTTCGAGGAGGTGGAGGGAACATTCACGACTGGGCGCTGCATGGAGAAGGATCCGCGTTCGATATCGACGAGGTTGAGCTTAACGCCGTAGAACACTTTGAAGGCAAGGACTACGCGTATGAGGAAGTCTCGGACGTTCGAACTGGAAAAACTTCGGATTCTTGGCAGGCATCATGGGGGTGGGATGATGGAGCGCTTCTGAATGTTCACATGGCAGAACAGGCGGATAGCCAAGTATTCGTCACGCAATCTCCGGGACAAAGACTGCGCGAACAGCATGATCGGAAGATCCACTCGCTTTTCGTCCGTCGCGAAGGCGAGAACATAAGGAGCGCATTTGCTGCGGCCTATGATCCTAGTAGAAATGGAACGATTATAAAGAGCATTGAGCGAATGGAAGAATCTTCGGAAGCCGATTGGGCGCTTGTGCTGAAAGTAGAGCTCGAAGGCGCCACGGACTACATTCTTACGTCTTATATCGATATCGCTCCTCTTGGAAAACACTTCGTGGATGGAAACGTTGATATTCCTTGGGAAAGCCGTTTCGGAATCGTACGTGTAAAGAACGGAAAAATTGTCCGCACAGAATGGGTACACGCCAAATCTGAGGGATTGGCTCACGATATTTGAAGGAAGTGTGTACGTATGCCATGTGGGCAAATGGCATTGCAGATTCCACCCCGCCGTGCCGGAGTAGCTACGTCGCAGCGCGGCGTGGTTTTTAGTTGAGCATTCTTTTCTGAGAAAAAAAGAACGAGGGCGTATCCTGTTAAGGACTTCTTCTAGGTTCGAATGCTCTATTCAACCACTCTGATCAATCGCTTGCCATTGTGGACTTTTCCATAGTCATCAGTGGCTTCAATCTCGATAAGATGGGAGCCGTCGCCTAGATCGGCAGGGAGAGATGCTTTCCAGAGATGGGCGGACTGTACGGGGGCGTTGAGGTGACCTTTACCTTCGGGGTTGAGTGCTATTTCGCGCTCGCGGATAGCCACGAATTGCGGGTCGAATTCTTCTGTCTTTTGAAGCGAGATCCAGTTGTCGTTTGTGCCGATACGCATTTTGACGAATGACTTTTCGGATCCATTGAATACGTTTACGTAAACCTGCGTTTGGGATAGGTCTGTTTGAGAGACTTCATCGGGAGCGTAGACACTGAGTTGGTAGGACTTGGGCTGTCGGGCGGCTTTGAACTCGAAGGTGTGTTCGGTTCCTTCGAAAGTGGCGATGGCGTAGCCGTTGGGAGCGCCGTCGCGCATGGTGGCGTGTGGTATGCCTTGTTCGTCTTTGGCTCCTTTCCACCAACTGCCGGAGACCGTTACGGTTACTATGTGGTGATGCGGTTCGTCGCCGCGCCAGCCGTCGGCTTCGCCGATATACTGGTGCGCTTGCCAATGGGTGTGCCCAGAGAGTGAGAGCGTGTGCGGGCGATCCTCGATTAGGCGAAAAAGTTCCGATCGATTTCCGATATCGAGCATTGGTATGTGCATCATCAATACGACGAGCTTTTCTTCGGGTACCCATGAGAGGTCGTTCTTTACGAATTCGATTTGGTCGGCGTCTAGCCCGCCGTGATACTTTTTGTTACTGCCTTCGCGGTGACCCCATTCCACGTCGTCGAGTACGATGAAATGAACTGGACCGTAGTCGAAGGAGTAGTAGGCCGGGCCGAAATAGCGGGCGAATGTCTCGTCGGAGTCGGAATCGATTTTGGCTTCTGTATTTAGATCGTGGTTACCGATGACATTATACCAAGGAATGCCGATTAGGGCTACGTTGGCATTGGAAGAGTCGAGTAGTTCGAGTTTGTCGAACATGATGTCGCCTAGGGTCACTCCGAATTGCGCGTCTGTGCCGATAAGTTCTGCGATGACGTCGTGGGCAATGAAGTCGACCTGTTCTTGGGTTTTGGGCTGGGGATCGCCGAAGAAAATTGTTTGGAACCGCTCCGGTTCGATTTGGCGATACAGTGGGAAATTAATGGATTTCGGAAGGGACCCAGTTGGGTCGATTCCTGGGTATTTGTGATGTTTGGGAGAGCCGCCAGGTTTATGGATGTAGTGGAATTGCGGCAAATTGTTAGCATCTAGAGGAGGTGCCCAGCCGGAGGGTTTTATTACGAAGAAGGTTGTGTCCTTGTCGTAAGGGAGAGTCCAGGAACCATCGGCGTCGGTTAGGCGAACTTCTCGTTGGTTCGATACGGGTATTCCGGCGAGTCCCGGTTCGCCTTGATCGCGAACGCCGTTTTGGTTTGTATCTTCAAAGACGATACCACGGGCATCTTTAGCTGAAGCAATTCCAGAGCTTACGCTTAGAGCGAAGAGGGCGATTAGCGAAATCCTTAGCGAGGGGTGAAGCGGGGTTTTCATGTCCTTGAGGTTTCTATGGAAGAGTAGGGTCTGCAAACTAAAAGGGGCTGGGGAGATGTGCTTTTCTGTTGTGTGGTAGGGGGTTGCCTGTCCCTAGGCAACCGTTGTTGATTGATGTGCCGCTCGCGATTGCTTGGGACAAGCAACCTTACCACAAAAAAAGGAATATCCATGTTGTGCAATCTCTTGGGTTCCGTCTCAATCTTTCAGAACTAAATGAGTGGTCGTCCTAAAGTAGCGTTGCTGATCGAGTCATCCAATACGTATGCTCGTGAGCTTTTGCACGGGATCCGGTCTTGGCAGCGCGATCATGATGCGTGGACGATTCGACTCACAGAGCATGGCCGTGGCGCGAAAGTTCCGGCGTGGCTTAAAAGCTGGGAAGGCGATGGCATTATCGCCCGGGTCGAGAATCGTGGAATAGCTAAGGCGCTTCAATCTACAGGGTTCCCGGTTGTCGATGTGAGCGCGGCTTTGCCTGATACGCCGTTTATTCGCGTGGCGACTGATAGCGCTGCGGCGACCGAGCTTGCGATCGATCACCTTAGGGAACGTGGTCTTACGCAATTCGCGTATTGCGGCGATGATCAATTCCAATGGTCGAAGCAGCGGTACCGCTATTTTGCGGATGGGTTGAAGGCGAGAGGTTATGCTTGCGCGAAGTTTTCAAGCCCGAAGATCGATCGGAAGTCGCCTCGTCGAGTCGACCAGGAGGTGGATGCGATTGCTCAATGGCTTATGACTTTGCCGAAGCCTGTTGGGATTCTTGCTTGTTACGATATCAGGGGCCAGCAAGTGCTAGAGGCTTGCGGGCAAATGGGTATACGCGTACCTGACGAAGCGGCGGTTATGGGCGTTCACAACGACGAACTTCTTTGCGACTTGTGCGATCCGCCTCTTAGTAGCGTGATTCCTAATGCTCGCCAGGCTGGCTATCGAGCAGCGGAGATTTTGAGTCAGCTTATGGTGCGAAAGAGTAAATCGGCGTCGCTAAAAACCAACTACTTGATTGAGCCCCTTGGGGTTTCATGCCGGCAGTCCACTGATCTGGTGGCAATTGATGATCCTAAGATTTCGGAGGCGCTTCGGTTTATACGCGATCACGCAGACGAGGGGATTACGGTCGCTGATGTTTTGAAGGCGGTTCCCATGTCCCGGACTTTGCTTGAGCGACGGTTTAAGGATAGTCTTGGGACGACGCCTCATCGACAGATATTGCATATTCGATTGAGTAAGGTGAAAACTTTGCTGACTACGACGAAACTCTCAATTAGCGAAATAGCGGATCGTTGCGGTTTCGATTACATGGAATACCTCTGCGTCGCTTTCAAGCGGGAGAGCGGGCAAACTCCAAGTGATTTTCGTAAGGCGAATTCGGCTTCGATGTCGTAGGGGCTTTTGAGGAAATCCACATTTTGTATGCATTCTTTGTAGGGGCTTTGCTTGCGAAGGCCGCGTAGCAAGAGTTTTAGCTGCTTCTGCGCCCGTCACGACCAACGCCCCATAACTAAATACGCAATTTCTCAGTTATTATGTGAAATTTCACAATGCATTAATAGTGCGAATGCGTTATAGTGCGAACTCACCCCTTGTTGGATTTTCATTTTTAGCATGTGTACGATTTTTAAAATAACGCTTCTTCCTGGCGACGGAATTGGTCCTGATGTGACGAGTGAAGCAGTTAAGGCGCTCCGTGCAGTGGAGCCGTTGTTGAATGATGTTCGATTTGAAATGACTGAGCACGCGGTTGGCGCGGCTGAGTACTTGGCGAACGGAAATCCGCTTCCGGACGTGGTGGTTGATGCATGCCGTCAAGCGGATGCGGTTTTGCTTGGGGCGATGGGGTTGCCTTCAGTCCGTTGGCCAGACGGGAAAGAGATGACACCGCAAATCGATTTGCGTGAAATTTTTGGTCTCTATAATGGGCTCCGACCGATCTATCTCCACCATACGGAAGATACTCCGCTCAAGGGGTACGACGCGGGCGACATTGATTTCGTGATTGTTCGTGAGAGTACCGAAGGGCTTTTTTCGGCTCGGCTTTCGCAAGCGGATCCCGAAAAGGGAGAAGTTTGCGATGTGATGCGTATCACGCGTACGGGTACAGAACGCGTTTGTCGTGCGGCATTCGAGATCGCTCGCACTCGTCGTAAGAAGTGCGCATTGGTCGATAAAGCGAACGTTTTGCCTTCCATGGTTTTTATGAGGAAGATCTTCGATGAGATTGCTCTTGAATATCCGGACGTCGAGACTAAGCGGATCTATGTGGATGCAGCGGCTCTTTTTCTAGTTCAGCGTCCCGATGCCTTCGATGTGCTCGTAACGGAAAACATGTTCGGCGATATCCTATCGGATTTGGCCGCGGGATTGATCGGTGGAATGGGTATGGCTCCATCGGGCGACATTGGAGACGATTGCGCGATTTTCCAGCCGTCCCATGGCTCGGCTCCGGATATTGCTGGTAAGGGCATTGCTAATCCAATCGCGACCATTCTATCAGCCGTTCTCATGCTCGAATGGCTTGATCATAAAGAGACTCGTCGAGGAGCCCTCGCGATTCGCCGTGCAGTTGCCCAGGTCCTTTCGGATCCAGCAAACCGTACGGCCGACTTAGGTGGAAGCGTTTCAACTTCAGGTATGGGAGACTTGGTCGCCGCGGCCATTCGCGTTTAATCTCAACTACACCGAAGCGGGTTTCTATACGATGATACCGTTGCTCGGGGGTGCGTTGGACAATCTGGTTTCCGGTTCTCTTGTGGACAAGTTGTACAGGAGCGGAAAGCAGGCCATTTCGCGTCGTTTGCCCGCAGTCATTGGGTTTAGCCTTGCGGCGTTGGGGCTCGTTATGAGTGTCGGCCAAGCGGAGGTTTCAGGAGCGGTTTTCTGGCTGGCGATCGCAATTTTCGGGGCGGATATGACGCTCAGCCCTTCTTGGTCCTTTTGTATCGATATAGGAGGTCGCCATGCAGGCAAAGTCTCAGGGACGATGAACATGGCAGGCAATCTCGGTTCGGCGATTGTGGCCATTGCATTTCCTTACCTTATCGCCTGGACTGGCGGACCAACAACATTCTTCTATATCGGGGCTGGCATGAATCTCTTCGCCATCGTATTTTGGTTTCTTTCAAACCCCGAAGGCCGCATTCAGGAAGCGGCTGCTTAGATTTAATCTTTTAGAAATCGATCCGTTCTCATGAGCTCATCTTCAAACAGGAAATTGCGCGGCGTTTGCGTAGGGGCCGGCTACTTTAGTCAGTTTCAATATTCGGCATGGAGTCGTATCGAAGAGGTCGAAATCGTAGCGGCGTGCAATCGAAATGTCGATAAGGTACGTGCTGTAGCAACTCAACATGGAATCCCGACGGTATACGGGATAGACCGGATAGATGAAATGTTGGATACGGAAAAGCCGGATTTCATCGATATCATCACTCCTCCCGAAACGCATATCGAAATCGTTCGGAAGGCCGCCCAGCGTGGAATCGCGATTATATGTCAAAAACCGTTGGCTCCAACTGCGGAAGAAAGCGAAGAGTTGGTGAAGGTCGCTCGCGATGCGGGGGCGCGGTTTCTCGTCCATGAAAATTGGCGTTGGCAGCCTTGGTATCGCGAAATGAAGCGACAGCTTGACGCTGGAGCTATCGGCGAATTGTTTTCGATCTCGACTCGTATGCGAATGGGCGATGGCTGGCCGGAAGATGCTTATCTCGATCGACAACCGTTTTTTAGAGATTACCCGCGATTACTGGTTTATGAAACTGGAGTCCATTTTCTTGATACGTTTCGTTATCTCGGTGGTGAGGTTGAGTCGGTCTATGCTCGTCTTCAGCAGCGAAACGCTTTGATCAAAGGAGAAGATGCGGGTCAAGTCGTGATTGGTTTTAAATCCGGTGGAACCGCTATCCTTGATGCTAGCCGATATAACGAGTCCGAAGCCGTAGATGCACGCTATACTTTCGGCACGACGAGAATCGACGGAAGCGAAGGGCACCTTGAGCTTGATACGGATGGCAGCATCACATTGAAGAAACTTGGAGAAGCTCCGGTCCAGCTTGATTATGTTCATAATCGAACTGATTTCGCGGGAGACTGCGTCTATAGTCTTCAGCGACACTTTACCGATCGCATGCTTGATGGTCAGCCGTTCGAGAGTAGCGGCGAGGACTATCTGAAAACGATCGATGTCGTAGAAGCGTGTTACGTTTCGCAGAATAAGGGTCAAGTGGTGACCATCGAAGAAAGGGTTGAATCATGAAATCGCCCAGTCCGCATTTCAGTGGGTTCGATCATCTGGCGATTGCCGTTCCTAGTACAGAGGAGGCGCTGAAAACCTGGCGTGACGTCTACGGTTTTCCAGTGGTCTGCAGCGAGGCCGTGAATGATGGGACGGTTTTATTAACGCACCTCGATATGGGCAATGCGCACTTGCAATTGGTCGAGCCCCTTACGCCTGATCACCCTCTGCAGGATTGGCTCAAGAAGAATGGTCCAGGCCTTCATCACTTCTGCATGCGTGTTGACGATGTGCAGCATAGCTTCGAGACGCTTCCTGAAGCTGGAATTCAAACGGCTCCAGCTCCGCATCAAGGTACGGTGGGGAAGCGAGCATTGTTTCTCGACAAGTCAGGGAGCCAGAATGTGCAAGTAGAGGTCACTGGACCGTAATTGAAATTTTATTACGCTAGATGTCTTCTGCTAATTCTCAAATTTTGTCTCGTTCCGATGTTTTCGCTTCTCTTGGGAATCCATGGGCTGAGGACCTATTGCCAGAAATTCAAGAGGCATTGAGGGAAAGACCGAATCATAAACTGATTGTTTTGGATGATGATCCGACTGGGACGCAGACAGTGAAGAATATTCCGGTTGTTACCGATTGGGCTGTCGAAACGCTAAGCCGTGAGCTGAGCGGAGATGCGGCGGGCTTTTTCATACTGACGAATTCCAGAAGTTTGCCTCCGGAAGGTACTACAGTGCTGCATAGGGAAGTCGCGGCGAATATACGGGAAGCTGCAATCCAGGCTGGGGTAACATTTACTTTAATTAGTCGAAGCGATTCTACACTGCGTGGCTACTATCCGCTGGAGACGGACATTCTTAACGAGGATCTTGGTCCTTTCGATTTACTTTTGATCGCGCCATATTTTGAAGCAGGGGGACGGTATACGATCGATGACGTTCACTATGTTGCCGAGGGGGATGAATTGATTCCCGCTGCCGAAACACCGTTTGCTCAAGATAAGGCTTTTGGATACAAGAATTCGAATCTAAATAATTGGGTCGAAGAAAAAACCGGAGGCAGTATTTCTGTGGCTGATGTCCGCTCAATTTCTATCGATCAACTTCGAAAAGACGGACCGGCGAAAGTGAGCGAGCAGTTGCTCGAGCTTCCCAAAGGAAGCGTTTGTATCGTCAATTCAGCTTGCCCGAGCGACATGGAAGTGATGGCCCTTGCGACGCTTCAAGCGGAACGCGCTGGGTTGAAGATCGCTTTTCGTTCAGCAGCCGCGATTGTGGCAGCCCGTTTGGGTCAACGTCCTCGGGAGCCTTTGAGTCCAAGTGAGTTGAAATCCGCAGATTCGACAAGAGGAGGTTTGATTATTGTCGGATCTTACGTTCCAAAGACTACGTCTCAATTGGAGAGTCTTTTAGGTTCGGTTGAGATAACCCAGATTGAGCTTTCGGTAGATGATTTGCTCGATGCTTCAAAGAACGATGAAGTAATTCAATTGGCAAGCGGAAGAATGAACGCAGCTTTAGCTTCGGGTCGAGATGTGGTTGTATCCACCAGTCGGATACTTGTAGTCGGGAGCGATGCGGAAAGCAGTCTCGCTATTGGTAGACAGGTTTCGGATGCTCTGGTCTCAATTACCCGTCAGCTGCAATCCGCTCCATCCTATTTGATCGCCAAAGGAGGGATCACTTCCAGCGATGTCGCCACTTTAGGCCTCGATGTGCGTCGGGCTTTGATCGTGGGCCAAGCCTTGCCAGGAGTTCCGGTCTGGAAGCTTGGAGGCGAGTCACGATTCGCTGGTATGAATTACGTTGTTTTCCCTGGAAACGTTGGCGATGCCCAAGCGCTCGGCCAATTGGTTTCCAATCTTCAGTCTGTCACTAAATGAATTTCCAATCCAGTACCCTTATGAAATATAAAAACCTAGTCCTTGCCCTAGCCGCTCTATTTTTCAGTGGGAGTTTCCTGCAAGCGGAGTCTTCTTCGAAGCCCGCTGCTAAATCTAGTCTCGTATTCGAGGAAATTGGCGGCGTGGTTGCCGTTGAAGCCGAGCATTTTATCGCTCAAGACCTCGCGAAGGTTCGGTCCTGGCAGCGAATTTCCTATGCTGCTCTACCTACGCTTAAGCCGGATACGGATGGCCCGCATGTTATAGGATCTAGTGGAGGTTCCTATTTGGAAGCTTTGCCGGATTCTCGATGGACGCATGACGAGAAGCTGATCCGTGGAGAAAACTTTTTCCCTGAGCCTGGAAAGGCGGGCGTTCTTAGCTATAAGATCTATTTCAATAATCCAGGTCGCTATTACGTGTGGGTTCGCCATTTTTCGACCGGCCCCGAAGACAATGGAATGCACGTCGGCCTGAATGGAAAGTGGCCTGAATCCGGTCAGCGTTGGCAAACGGTTAAGAAGCGTCAATGGTCATGGGAAAGTCGTCAGCGGACTGAACAAGTACATGTTGGCGAACCGTTCAAATTGTACTTGGATATTCCGACCAAGGGCGAACATCTGATTCAGTTCTCCATGCGAGAAGATGGTTTCGAGTTCGATAAATTCGTGTTGGCATCGGATCGTGGATACAATCCAGAAGGAGAGGGACCTGCGTTTTCGGTTAAATCGGGAACTGCTCCCGCTCCGTTGCCTGTTCATGGTGACTATTTCGAGGAAGCTGAGCCGCAGTTCGTTTCGAATGCTCAGGCTCCGTTTAAAATGCCTAAAGGGGGAGCGGTATTGCGAGCTGTCGACTTTAAGATCGATGGACCGAGCTCTGGTTTTTATGTCGATAAGGATAAGTGGTTGTCGATCAATCCTGACAAGAACAAGTCCGCTACTGCTCGTGCAACCGTGCCTGTTGGGAATTCTCAGTTTCATCTCATATTCCACGCTGTTGGCGAGAATGACGGTGAAAGTCGATTTGCTGTAAAGATAGGTGGACGTGAAATCGGAACCTTCCGTTGTCCGATGAGTCGCGACATGTTTGAAGAAGGCTCTATGTACACAGCGCTCTTCAAGGATGTAGATATAAGCGAAGGGTCGATTATCGAAGTGACTTCGACAATCGCTTCCGATGATGGCAAGGAATACAGCCGAGGTCGCTGGGCTGGCATAACGTTCCTGCCGGCGAATGCTGATGCTCAGACTATTGCGGCCGCTCGTCGCTCAATTGCTGGTGAATCGGTGAAAGCAGACGATTCTAGTACTGCCGCACATGTTGCGATCAATGGTGAGCTCAAGCAGTGGCATAAGGTAACGCTCGACTTGACGGGGCCACAGGCCGACGAGCAAGATTTGTCACCGAATCCATTTGTGGACTATCGGTACGAAGTACAATTTACGCATTCTTCCGGTACGCCAAGCTACACGGTTCCTGGATACTTCGCGGCCGATGGAAATGCTGGGCAAACGTCCGCTACGTCCGGTTCGGTCTGGCGCGCGCATCTGTCGCCGGATAAGACTGGGCAGTGGACTTTCAAGATCGCCTTCCACCAAGGCCCTGGCGCTGCGGTTGGCGATAACGCAGGTATGCCCGTCGCTCCTTTCGATGGTTTGAGCGGAACCTTTCATGTTGGATCGAGCGATAAGACGGGGCGTGATTTCCGTGGAGAAGGTCGCTTGTCATATGTCGGCAAGCATCACTTGCAGTTCGCGGGTTCCGGCAACTATTTTCTTAAGGCTGGACCGGACGCGCCGGAGACGATGCTTGCATATACTGATTTCGATAATACGGAAACGCGTTTGCCGAAAAAGGGCCCCTTGAAAACGTGGTCGCCACACGCTCAAGATTGGCGAGCGGGTGACCCGACCTGGAAAAACGGGAAAGGCAAAAATCTGATTGGCGCTATGAACTACCTTGCTGGCAAAGGTGTGAATATGTTCTCGTTTCTTACCTACAATGCTGCGGGCGACGGTGATAATATTTGGCCGTATGTAGAACGTGATGACAGGACTCGTATGGATGTTTCCAAGCTTGATCAGTGGGGGATTGTATTCGATCACGCTCAGGCGAACGGACTTTATCTCCATTTCAAGCTGCAGGAGAATGAAATGGACGACAATCGATTTGGATCCGGTCTAGAATCGAAATACATTCCTGAAGCTCTCGATGGCGGCAATACTGGTCCGGAGCGGAAGCTCTATTTGCGGGAGCTGATTGCCCGTTTCGGTCATCACTTGGCCCTAAATTGGAATGTCGGGGAAGAGAATACGCAGTCCGTTCAGCAACAGAAGGCGATGACTCAATATATAAAGGACACGGATCCTTACGATCATTTGATTGTTATCCATAGTTTTCCATCGCAGCAAGAGCGTGTGTATCGCCCGCTTCTCGGTAATCAATCGGTTATTCGTGGAGCTTCGACGCAAAATCCATGGCATCAGACCCATCAGCGCAGCCTAGAATGGATACAAGCTTCTGCCGCGACGGGAGTGCCTTGGATTGTGCCCAATGATGAGCAGAACCCTGCCAGTTTAGGGGTACCTCCAGATCCTGGATATAAGGGATTTAGTGGAAACACTGAAGAAGATGGAAGCGGTTACGATTTGCATGGTATTCGTAAGCTCACGCTTTGGGGAAATATCATGGCAGGCGGTGCTGGCGTGGAGTATTATTTCGGATACAAGATGTTGGAGAACGATTTGGTGTGTGAGGATTTCCGTAGTCGCGATCAGTCTTGGGATTACTGCCGGATTGCCTTGGATTTCTTCAAAAACGAGAAAGTACCTTTCTGGGATATGAGTAACGCCGATACTCTCATCGGAAATCCGAAGAACGAGAATAGTCGCTTTTGTTTGGCCAAGGAAGGAGAGGCCTATCTCGTTTATTTGCCCAATGGAGGTACAGCGGAAATAGATCTCAGTGGAGCCAAAGGTCCGTATGATATCCAATGGTACGATACACGCCATGGCGGTAAGCTAAAGCAAGGTTCCGTCAAGAGTATCCGAGGAGGAAAGATTTCGAATCTCGGTCAAGCCCCCGGGAGTAAAAACGAAGACTGGTTGGTTCTGATCAGCAAAAAGTAATCAGGCCGGCAGGGTAAAGCACGTTTCCAGGATGGGCGCGCGTCCCGACCTATCACGCGCTTTCGATTGTAGCTCTTCTGAAACTGAAATCTTCAATCCAATTTCGGAGCGGGTTTATCCCGCGATTTGAGAATAATGATCACGGTGTAAGGCCGCTCCTACGTCAGTTTATACCGCTGGAGCTCGTCGATTCCGACGAGCGGTTTTATGATTGTCGACATTTGAGTATGAAATGTTGAATGCTGTTGGTAGCTTCAACGTTGGTTTTCGCTTCGCGCCTTAGCGGCTTTGCGTGAGTGAATGATGTAGGAATTTTGCGTTTTGACGTATACGCCTTGCCATTACATTGAGGAGTCTCAATTTGGAACCATTAATTGCTATGCTTCGACTTACCCCAATTTCCCTTACTTTGCTGAGCGTTCTGATTTTGAATGTCGCCCGGGCGCAAACTCAGAGATCGGCGGTTCAGAACGTTGTATTCATTTTAAGCGATGATCATCGCTATGATTTGATGGGCTTTATGGAGGAGGCTCCTAATTGGCTAGAGACGCCTAGTTTGGACCGATTGGCGGCGGAAGGAGCGCATCTTAAGAACGCGTTTGTGTCGACTTCGCTTTGTTCGCCGAGTCGCGCCTCGATTTTGACCGGGCAGTACATGCATCACCATCGCGTGGTCGACAATCAGAGAGAGGTGCCTGATGGGACGGTGTTTTTCCCGAGTTATTTGCAAGCGGCTGGAGTGCAGACGGCGTTTGTCGGGAAGTGGCATATGGGTCACGACGACGATTCGCCGCGGGAGGGCTTTGACCACTGGGTTAGCTTTCTGGGGCAGGGCAAATACTTTGATCCGACACTAAACATCAATGGCGAACGGCGGGATTTCGAAGGTTACAATGCGGATATTCTAACCGGACAGGCCGTCGAATGGTTGAGCGAAGAGCGTGATGAAAAGAAGCCGTTCTTTTTGTATTTGTCGTACAAGGCGGTTCATTATCCATTTCAGCCAGCTACGCGTCACGAGGGTCGCTATCATGGTAAACCTATTCCGTATCCGGAGACGATGGCCAATACGGAACGAAATTATCGTACTGCTCCGCGTTGGGTTCGCGACCGCCGCTTTTCGATTCATGGTATTGACCATATGGAGACAGGTGCGTTCGACAATGACCCTGTGCCGGATTTCGATGACCTTTATTGGGACTACTGCGAAGCGGTACACAGCGTGGATGAAAATGTTGGCAGAGTGCTGGACTATCTCGACGAGGCTGGATTGGCAGAAAACACGCTCGTGATTTACATGGGCGATAATGGGTTTCATCTCGGCGAGCATGGATTCTACGACAAGCGCGATGCGTATGAACCTTCTATTCGCGTGCCTATGTTGGCTCGAGCGCCGGGGTTGTTCGAGGGAGGAAGTGTAGTGTCGCCAATGGTACAGAACATTGACATCGCTTCGACGGTGATGGATGCGATGGGCGTATCGATGCCGGATAATTTGGGACAGGCAAGGCAGATGGACGGAAAGAGCTTTTTGCCGTTGCTCGAAGGTCGAGAGATTTCATGGCGGGATCACATCCTATACGAATATCATTGGGAATGGAATTTTCCTGCGACGCCAACGTTGTTTTCGATTCGGACGGATCGATACAAATACGTGTATCATCACGGGACGTGGGATATCGATGCGTTTTATGACTTGGAGGAAGATCCTATCGAGCGACACAACTTGATTGAGGTGCCTGGCTATCAGAAAATGATCGGCGAGTTACGTGATCAGATGTTTGAGGAACTCGAGGCGTCGGGCGCTCTGGACGTTCCGTTCAGGAAGCCCGCAGGGGATCGATTGGATCAGCGGAAATTGGAGTAGGGCGAGTGTTTGTTTTGTGGGCTGTCGCTCGCGACGCGCCGTGTAGTTGGATATTCATAATCTATCGCGGTACGGCGCAAGTGCCGACCCTACGTTCCGATCAATATACTTAACGAAATAGATTTATGATAAATGTTATAGCATCAATAAAGATCAATGAAGGGCGCTTGGCGGAATTCGTTGAAGTTTTCAAAGCTAACGTCCCTGCTGTTCTTGAGGAGGTGGGATGTATCGAATATGTCCCGACGATCGATTGCGATTCGGGGATTCCCGCTCAGAGTGCGGATGGGGGAGTCGTGACTGTAATTGAAAAATGGAACAGTCTAGAGGATTTGAAAGCGCATCTTGAGGCTCCGCACATGCTTGTGTTTAGGGGGCGAGTGAAGGATCTTGTGAGCGAAGTGTCGCTTAAGGTTTTGGAGGCTGCGTGATGTCTTTGAGAAAACAGGCTGGAAGCCTGTGCATCTTTTTAGTGGCTCGATGGATGGAATTCGAGCGATACGAGTCGTGTTGAGAGGAGGCGGTCGTCTTCGTTTTCGCCTTGAAGGGCGGGGATGAAGTAGCGGTTGCAGAGTATGGCGATGGAAACCGAATCGATCGTGGCCGGTTTGATGGGAGCCTCTAAAATGAGTTCTCCTGCTTCGGTAGTGGATAGGGAAGTTGCGACGGAGCCATCGATTGATAGAGTCACTTGTGTCGGCTGGTTTTTATGATGTTCGGGGAGTTCTAGAACGATTCGAAGTGTTTGAGCTTTTTTCGGGCGTTCCCAAATGAATTCGTGGTAGGGGCCGATCCATTGGTTGGGGCAGAGGTCGTGTCCTTCGTCTCGATAGAAGAATCGAGCGAGTCGGTGCCAATTTCGGTTTGTTGCGATCGGTACTAGAATCCGAGGGCCTAGGGCGAGCGGAGCGTTCCAGGTAGCGATGATTCCGAGAAGGAGCGCATCAAAGGGACGTCGCTCAAGTAGGGCGGTTTCGGCTTTTCGGACGGAGTGAATAGCAGCAGGACGTCGGGATCGTCTGTGGAGAGCGTAGGAGATTTCGCAGCGCCAGCGTAAGGGACGGAACCATGAGCCCCAATAGCGACGGCTAATCGCATCGCAATCGTCCATGAGGTCTTCATGGGTTTTGTTGGCGGTCTTGGAGTTGTCGTGCAGACGGTAGTCGCTCCAGATCTCGGGTACTTTGTGGAATCGATAGCGTTGGCTGAATCGACAGAATAGATCGTAGTCGAGGGCGTGGTGAACGTTGCTGTCCATCTCGCCGTACTGTTCCCAGACTTGGCGTGTCCAGAATGTGGAAGGTTGGGGGATTTGATTGAAGTGACGCTTCCAGATGGCGAGTTGCTCGAAGTGGGAAGTGTATTCGCATGCGTGCTCCATGCCTTCTTTTAAGGGATCGTTTCCAAAAAACCGGCTGCGGCCAGAAACGATGTGTCGGTTGCGACTAGGGTCGATCTCTTCGGCTACGCGGAGCAGGCATCCGGGCCGAAGGCGGTCATCGGAATTTAGAAATCCTAGGATAATTCCGGTCGCTTTGCGAAAGCCGCGATTTAAGGCGTCTGCTTGCCCGGAGTCGTTTTCGACGTGGAGTTGGAAAATCGAAGGGTATTGGTCTACGAAGCGTTGGGCGATTTCGAAGGAATCATCGCTCGAGTCGCCTTCTTGAATGATGACTTCCAGGTTCGGGTAATTCTGATCAACGAGGCTTTGAAGGGTTTCGCCGAGGTAAGCGCCTTGGTTGTAGGAGGGCGTTACAATTGAAATTTTGGGCGATTCGTTCATTCGGCTCGGAAGATCGAAACTGTTGATGTGAACCCTATTGCCTGGCAAGCGTGTTCGCGACTGTGATCTTTCTTCGGGTTTGCATCGTCCTGGCTTGTCATATGGGGTGAATTGAATTCGATCTGGTGATCGAATTTTATGTCGTCTGAAACGCATCGCATATCAAAAGCATTTTTAGCTTCGCTCACGGAAGGTGTCGTGGAGTTGACTTCGGATTGGAGGGCGCTGCGTCTTCCGCATTTGAGTATAGAAGGAGAATTGGTTGGGCATTTGGATCTCGTACGTTTGCCGCCGAGCGATTTCGCGGGGGAGAGCCGTTATTTCGTCGATGGGCAAGGGCGAGCAGTTTTTACTTTCGATCCGAAATTGTATCCGTACGTCGATTACGATAGCGTTGGCGTGTACGTCGCTGGTCCATTTAACGGATGGCAAGAGGCCGTCGGGCAAGAAGCTTGGCAATTGAAGCTTGAGGAAATCGATGGGAAACCGGCGTTTGTCGTTCGATGTCCGATGGCAGCGTTAGGCTCTGGCGAGATTTTATTTAAGTTCGTGACGGAGGAACACGCTTGGCTTCCGGTGGATCCCGAAGCTCCGAATGTGGCGCATGACGGTCAGGGCAATAGCAATTATGTGTTTTCCGATAAGCGGAGCGGGCGTCATCGGTTTCGTTTTGCTTTGCAGCGACCGGTGGATCTTTCGGAGGTTCATTATCTGATTTATCACGGAAGGGTTCATTCTCAGCGTGCGTTTCTCGAACCAGGGCCGTTTTTTTATGAATTGAAGTCGGATAAAATGCTTGGAGCGATTGTCGGAGACGGTGAAACGGTTTTTCGTTTGTTCGCTCCTCGGGCCAAGTGGGTTAAGGTTGGCTTTTTTATGCCAGGTGAATCCGAGGAGTCGATTAGCTGGGTATTGATGGAGCGGTCGGAGGATTTCGTTTGGGAGACGACGTTTCCTCGGAAGTTGGTCGGGGCTTATTATTGGTTTCGACTGGATGGTCCTGAAGGCTCTTGCAGCTTGTTCGATCCGGAATTCAAGATTCTCGATCCTTATGCGAAGGCGACGGTGAGCCGGGAAGGTCCTGGGATCGTTGTCGATGATCGAAAGTATGCTGCAATGCCGGCTTTTCATCCAGTTGCGTGGCAGGACCTGGTGACGATGGAGGCGCATACGCGGGATTTGGTGGCCGGACTGCCGGAGTTTAGCGATGTTTCGCGTCCGCTTGGGTTTGCCGATTTGGAGCGTTATGTGGAGAGCGACGCGTTTTACCCGAAGTCTCTAGGGGCGAACGCTCTCGAACTGCAGCCTGTCCAGGAAAATGATAGTCAATCCTACGGCGAGTATCACTGGGGATACATGACGGCCAATTTCTTTTCGCCCGCGTCATCTTATGCGACCGATCCTCTAAAGGGATCTCAGGTAGAGGAGTTTCGATCGTTGGTGACTCGATTGCACGAGCAGGGAATGGCGGTGATTCTAGACGTGGTCTATAATCATGTAGGCGAACCGGCTCATTTGATGTTCATCGACAAGCTCTATTATTTTCACTTAGAGCAGGATGGCAATCCGGTGAATTGGAGTGGTTGCGGCAATGATTTGCGGTGCGACGCTCCCATGGCACGGCGTATAATAATAGAGAGCCTTAAGCATTTCGCGTTGTTCTATGGGGTGGATGGTTTTCGTTTCGATTTGGCTGATTTGGTCGGGAAGCCGGTTCTTCAGGAGATTGAGCGTGAATTGAAAGCGGTGAAGCCGGACATTATTTTGATCGCCGAGCCATGGAGTTTTCGCGGTCACATCGGCAGGGATTTGCGGGATACCGGTTTTGCTTCGTGGAATGATGGCTATCGGGAATCGCTTAAAGAATACGTGAATGGCGAGGCCAGCGCGGATACTTTGGCCTACTATTTGCAAGGGTCGGCGGGAGATTATGCGTCTTGGCCGTCGCAAACGGTGAATTACACGGAATCGCACGACGATCGCGTTTGGATCGACGAGATCACGGAGCAAGGGGATCAAAACGGTTCGGTTCCAACGATTAATGATTTGCGGCGTACCCATATGATGGGGGCGATTATGATGATGTCCATCGGTATGCCTTTGTTGCATGCGGGACAAGATTTTCTGTTTTCAAAAAAGGGCGTGAGAAACACGTATCAGCAGGGCGATTTGAATGCCTTGGACTACGGGCGTCGATTCGAGTTTGCGTCAACCAGCGAGTATTTCAGGGCTTGGATCGAATTTCGAAAGTCAGAGCTCGGATCCTTGGTGAGGCATTTTTCTCGGGCGACGGATGGATTTTTCGAATTTGAACGAGCAGACGAAGGCAATGCTATGGTTTGTCTTTATAATGCTGACCGAAGTCAGGGCCAGCAGCGGCTTCTGTTTGCGGTCAATCCAGATTTGTCATCGAGAACCCTCTCTATAGAACGATGGAAGGGCTGTTGGACTCAGCTTGCGGATCGCGATCGGTTCTGGGGCCTTGATCCGGAGCCTTTGCGAAACGACGTTTCTGAAGAGATTACGATTTCACCGCTCGGTTGCGGGCTTTGGCTGGCGAATGATTGAGTTTGGTCCTTCGTTTGACCTATCGATGGATTAGTTTTGTCTGTTTAGAAATCGAAGCGTTCTAAAACCTTGATTTTCTCGAAAGTGTGCCCTCTACTCCCCGTTCGCTCGATTTCTGGGTGATTTTGAGGGGGCGGTTCCTCTCAATATAGGCACGTCAATCACAATAAAAAATACGAAAATGGCTGTAAAAGTAGCTATTAATGGATTTGGCCGTATCGGCCGTCTAGTCTTCCGCGCAATTGTCGACCAGGGTCTCCTGGGCGACCAAGTTGAGGTTGTCGCAGTGAACGATTTGGTTCCCGCTGGAAACCTCGCGTACCTCCTAAAGTACGACACGACCCAAGGCCGTTTCAACGGCACGGTTGAGGCTGACGGCGATGACACGCTCGTGGTCAATGGTCAAAGGATCAAGTGCCTCGCTATCCGCGACGTGCCTGCGAATTTGCCTTGGGCTGAGAACGGCATCGACATCGTGATCGAGTCGACTGGACTATTCGTTCAGGACACGATGGCTCAAGGGCACATCGACGCTGGCGCAAAGAAGGTCATTATCTCCGCTCCTGGTAAGGGAGATGGCGTTAAGACTATTGTTCTCGGAGTTAACGATGATACGTTGACCGCAGAGGACACACTG
>JBNMOQ010000042.1:0-25635 GCA_051275055.1 Candidatus Pelagisphaera sp. | reverse complement strand
CACCCAGTTCCCGATCGACCTTGAGCCAGGAATTCAAATACTGAGCCCAGTCCTCCTTCAATTGCGGGTGATTCGGATAATACGGTGGAAGCGTCATTTTTTCTGGATCCACGCTCCCGCTATCGTCGCCGCGATTCTTTCCGCCCTTCAATTGAAATTGCGCGAAGAAGGGCTTATCTTCCGGGCAGTCCATCCAATGAGCGCTGTCGTATTCAAAACGATGCCAGAGAAAATTATAGTCCGTCTTACCCGCGCCACCATCGGGGCTGACCCCAGAATTCAATGACGTATGATATCCCGCTTCTTTGAAAAGCTCCGGAAGCATCTTGATCGGCAAGCGATAGCTATCGTGATACGGCGCGCTCGCCTCGCCTTTTCCCGAATCCATTTGGCTCCGGTGATTATGAACCCCCAGACTCGATTGATACATGCCAGTGATCATTGCCGAGCGACTCGCCGAGCAAACGGGCGCCGTCACAAACGCAGAATCGAAGGTCACCCCTTGAGCCGCCAAAGCATCGATATTCGGCGTGTCGATAGCCGTCTCGCCATAAGGACCGATATGACACGACGCATCCTCGATGACGATCCAAAGAATATTAGGGCGTTTGTCCGAGGCCGCATTCGCGACCGACAGCGCCAATGCAAAGACAGCCGCAAAGAACGAATATCTGAAGAAAGATTTCTGTGTCTGTTTCCGATTCATATTTCTAGTGTTTTCTATAGTTGGTCATTTATCGCCGATCTACGAGGTCCGAATTCACGAATGTACCGACCAAAATTTTGCGTGTTTAATTTTCATACTATTCGATTTAAAATGAATCGCTCTATTTGAACCGAATCGAACCATTGCACTTCGACAATTCGAAGTATTCGGGGTCTAGGGATCGAATGAGTTTTCCTCCAATGCTCAGATTCCTAAAGACCACCTGCAGATCCTCTGCTTGGGTCTCCGATACAATCCTGGAAACTTGAATCTTGTTGGGAAACGACTCCTCAAAGGAACAGTCTTCGATCCTTACATCTCTAATTTTTCCGACTCGGGACCGTTCGTCCCGTTTCGTAATATAGATATTCATCCCCATCTGCCTTCGATCAGGGAAAAAGTATTCCGAACGATTGTTTCGGAAAAGAACGTCCTCAACGATCGCCCCATCCCGTACATTGATCCCCATCACGCGATTGGATTCAATCACATCATTATCCTCAAAAACGATTCGCTTCATATGAACGGAATTGGTTTCGGTTCCAATTTTTAAAGAAGACTTTTTAGTAAGAAAGACGCATCCTCGCACCGTGATATCTTCCACATTCCCAGGAATCCCTGAACTGCCGATACCTGTCGTCTTAATCGCCACGTTATCATCGCCCGCCCAACTGAAACAGTTTTCAATCAAAACGCGTTTCGATGAATCCGGATCCCAGCCATCAAGATTCCCAAGCCGTTCATGCGGAGTCGGGTTGTTCATCATTTTGCAATTTCTGAAAACGATATCCTCGCAATTCAAAATATGCGTATTCCAACGCGCAGAGTCCTTCAGAAGGATTCCATCAAATGAGACATCTTTAGAATTCACCATAAACAAGAGCCGCATGCCCTGTTGATAAATCCGATCTTCCGAATCAGTAGATCTCATAATCGCCGACCCATTTCCATCAAACCCACCCAATCCCGTTACCTGAATATTCCGAGCATCCTTTATATAGATGAAACGATTCACTCCGAACCCGTCCTTATCGGAATACGGCTCGAAGCTCGAGGCATCAGCGATGATCCGAGCTCCTTTGGCAAGATGGATCCGACTATCACTCCTAAGTTGAAGCATAAAGCTCTTGTACAATCCCGCAGGGAAATAGAGCATTTCCCCACTTCCCGAAATCTCATCCAAAGCCCGTTGGAGTCTTTCAGTTTCATTACGCTCCCCAGATAGATCAACTCCATAGCGATCTACGACGTTGACCAAAACACCCCTCGGAAGAACTTCCGGTTCTTCGGCGAAAATGACCAGACGCTTCGTAAAGTCCTGACCCTTCTTAAAACGAAGGACCAAATAACCCGCCCGATCAATGACGAAGGACAAGCGATCCTCCGATCTTACTCCCTTTATTCCATAGCTATGGGGAGAGATATCCCATTCGGAATCGCTAAACGCGAATCCCTCCACGTCGACCTCCATCGACAAGGGTGCTTTAGATTGTCATCCCCAAACCCGAAGGGCACTTCGCACACGACATATATCCCGTACTCGTCGCACAAATCCAAGAACATCGGATGCGGGGGATAATGAGACGTCCGTACCGCGTTGATATTCCCCTTCTTCATTAGTTCGATATCTTCAAGGTAGTGCTCCTCGCGATTGGCCCGTCCAACCTCAGGATGAATGTCATGGCGGTTCACGCCGCGCATCTTTATCGCGTGGTGATTCAGCTTAAAGACATCCCCGTCAAGATCTTCGGAGTATTCACCCGGAGGGAATAAAAGAGCAAAACCTCGGGTACTTTCAACGAAGGCGTAGCCACTCTAAACTCCCCCGGCTTGAGCGATCAATAGGTCGCGAGAGCTCTCAATCCATAATTAAAGAACATGCTTTTTTATCATTTTTGTGATTTTTATACATTGACTTTTATCACACACTGTAGATGTCTCACTTGTTCGTGAAACGAAAACAGCTACAGTATCTATCCGAATGGAAGGATCGAAGAAACCGGAAGCCCCTCATCATTCGTGGAGCCAGGCAGGTAGGTAAAACCTATCTGGTGAGAGATTTCGCCACGAGTCATTTCGACAATCTAATTGAACTAAACCTGGAGCTGAATCCCGAGAAAGCGGATCTCTTCGCGTCAAAAGATGTCGATGAGATTCTCAAAATGCTTTCGCTCGATCTTGACGCAGAGATCAAGCCGGGAAGAACGCTCCTCTTTATCGATGAAATCCAACGGGCGCCTGAACTGATCGCCTTTCTCCGGTATTTTTTCGAGAACAAGCCAGAGCTTCATATTATAGCAGCGGGTTCGTTGCTGGAATTCACCTTAAACGATCACGACTTTTCCATGCCTGTGGGAAGAGTCGAATATCTCTTTTTAGGCCCTCTCGATTTCGGCGAATTCCTGGAAGCTCTCGGAGAGAATCGCTTCCTTTCTTTCCTGAAATCATACGAACTAGACGAACACGTTCCTATATCGATACACCAATCGATTCTCAGCCTCCTCAAACGCTATTTCATCGTCGGCGGAATGCCTTCAGCCGTACGCGAATTCAGAGAAGGCAACGACTACAAGCTCGCCCATATGGAGCAACAGTCGATCCTCAGTACCTATCAAGACGATTTCGCGAAATATCGAGCGAAACTGCACATTCGCAGACTGCAGATGGTCTTTGGGCGCATTCCAAATCTTGTAGGAGAAAAGCTGAAATACGTTAACATCGATCGAAACGAAAGAGCGAAAGACCTGGCCGACTGCATTGATATGCTGCAACTGGCTCGAGTTGTCTATTGCGTGAAACACGCGTCCGGAAACGGAATCCCTCTCGAAGCGGAGACCGATCGCAAATCGTTCAAACCGCTTTTCCTTGATGTTGGACTTATGTCCGCCGCCCTCGGACTTAACCCAGTAGAAATCAATCTAGCGGACGATTTACTCCCGCTCTTCAACGGGGCGATCGCCGAACAGTTCGCCGGTCAGCAGCTTTTGTATCGAGGAGATCCCTACAGCACGCCCGAACTCCATTATTGGCAAAGGGAAAAACGGGGCGCCGCCGCAGAGGTCGACTATCTTATCGCCCGAGGCCCAAGAATCATTCCCGTAGAGATCAAGGCCGGTAAAACCGGATCTCTGAAGTCGCTACACGTCTTCGTCGCCGAAAAAGGCTCCGATATTGCAGTAAGATTCAATTCGGACCTGCCCTCCAAGACAAGGCTCCATCCCTCAATTAAAACCGAAAACAAAGCCCAATTCACCCTCCTATCGCTTCCCCTCTACATGATTGGTGAAACAGACCGCTTCATCGACCAATACGGTTGAAACCAGCACTCGAGCTTCATCCCGCAATCGTCACTAGGCTCGCAAGTCTTGAGATTGTGCCCGGACACGCATTTCACTTTCGAAACTTACCCAAACACGTCCCGCCTCAAATTTCGGATGCACATGAGCCCCTCCCAATCCGAACCCCGCATCTTGCGCGGACCATCTCGACGTTTGGCTCCAAAACGATCCCGATGGCTCTCGAAGTACCCCTGTACTGTCCCCCTCGTCCTGTCAGGATCCCATCGATACAGGGACCACATTACACGTCTCGCTTTCAGTATCGAATACTATTCGAGCGCTCCCGTCCTCTAGCTGAGACTGGACCATTGCGATCTTCTCATCGAGAGAATACACCCTATCGCCGTAATCCGTTCCCTCACGACTCACGTACTCCGCAATCACTGCTCGAAGTATTTCAGGTTCAAATTTTTGATAAGGAATTTCCATTCAATCGATCACCTTGTCCTTCAAATTCGGCCCCGTCGATCAATCAATTTATCAGGCTCCGCTTTCGGTAATGCGAACGATTGATAGAAAATCGTTTTGAGCGACAACAGCGCCGAAGTAGAAATGATCCCAGAGACTGTTTTCAGATTTTCCCTTAGAGACTGTTAAATAAGTCACTTTGGAGGCTGCGAAGTTATGTTTGATAATCAAAAACTGGCTTTCGATCCGAGTAATACACGGAGGGTATTTCGACGTGAGGAAACGGTTTTTGAACTCAAACACAACGAGCAGACGAACGAAACGGACTTATTTAACAGTCTCTTATAGTAATGAAATGACCACTACAGCCCTGGAGCTTAAAATTAAGTCTTTCAGCAAAGAGCAGATTCATTTTTAAAAACTGGCCCTTTTTAGTCCCCGACTGAAGCAATGACGCATCGCCGGGCCCGCGTTATCGACTCCCGAGCAGACGGCGAGATTGTCCACATAGATAAAGAGGCAGCGACACCAACTCAAACGCCGCTTCTCTATCCCCGATCTTGCTGGAAACGTCCTGAACTGAGGGAAGGTTGAGATCAAATCGACAGCTCAAGTCGCGCTTCTTATCCGAACAGTATTGCAGCATCGACTTGAGCGAGCCGCTTTTCCCAGACTTAACCTCAATCGGCACGACGCGACCGTTCACTGCAAGTTGAAAATCGATTTCCGCATTGCCAGCTCGCCCTTCACGCAACCAGTAATGCAGCTCCGGCTTTTGCCTCGGATTCCCCGAAAAGAACAATTGTTGGGCGACGAACTGCTCCGCGAGCTTTCCTTCGTTCGTAAACCGCACATCCATCATCTGCTGCTCGCTTAGATGCTCAATACCGCTCGCGCGCATCAAGAGTCCAATATCGACTCCATACAATTTGAATACCTTTTCATTTCGCTGAGCAATGAGCGGCAAACCATCGCCGTGGCTATGCGCGACTTTGAGAATCACTCCGGCCTTCGCCAAAAGATCCACCGCCTGTCGAACATCCTTAGCATACGACTCTCGATCGATATTCACGTATTTGACTTTCGAGCCCACTCCCTGAGGCAAGTAATCGACCACCCTTTGTAAACGAGCCAGATCTCCACCCGCAGCGTATTTCGAAAAATCGTCTCTATATGTCTGCCAAATGGCTTCTTGAATCTCGAAAGCCCGACTGAAGTCGCCCGATTCAATAAACAGCTGTGCCGGTTCTGGCATCCCGCCGACCAGGAGGTACTCTCTCAATAACCCAAGCAAACGCAAATGAGCGGATAGGGGAAACCCCTCGTCCAATTCGTAGTTTCGCAGCAATTCGAAAAGCTGGGCTTCCCCCTTCTCCCGAAGGTACTCTTCGAATGAAGCCGGGCCCATGTGCATGTATTCGATTCTCCCGACGGGCATCGGAAAGCTGTGGTTCGCAAGCGTGAATTCAAGGAGAGATCCCGCCGCAATAACAGGCAACTCCGGCATATCTTCAAAAAAGTAGCGCAAGCATTCCAACGCTCTCGGAATCCCCTGGATTTCATCCAAGAACAATAGCGATTTCTGGTCCTTCATCCTTCCCTTCCCGCAGAGAAATTCGATTTCTCGAACGACATCCTGCGGATCCAGCTTCTCCAAAGGCCCACGAAGGTGAGCCTGCCGCTCCAAGTTCACTTCGAACAGGACCAGATTCCGCCGCGCAGCAAACTGCCTCACCAAAGTCGATTTTCCCACTTGCCGGGCCCCACGAATCACAAGCGGTTTCCGACGAGCAGCCCCCAGCCAAGTATCCAATTCGACTTCGTATTCTCTTTCCACAAATTCGTAATACCCCTCTTTTTTATAAATTAAATAATAAAACACCCCCCTTTTTTATTATACCGAGCGCCATCAGGCTCCATAAACAAACGGGCCAGCGATCTACTTCACCAACTAGACACTGCAACAGTTATTACCGATCAGTATAATAACTACAATCAAGCTCACCTTCCTTAATAAATATTACCGTACGGGATTTTTCATCTTGCATTCAAAGAAATTGTCCACTTTATTACCGATCAGTAATACGAATGAACAGCAAAGAAATAGGTACCCGAATTCGATCCATCCGTAAAGCTCAAGGCTTAACGCAAGCGGAGCTCGCCCTAACGGCCAACACCGCTCCACGCTTCATCTCCGATTTGGAAAACGGCAAACCAACTTGCCAGATAGGAAAAATGCTGGATGTCGTTAACAGCCTCGGCATACGTCTTGAATTCTTTTCGCCCGAAACAGCCACGCAGATTCGATCATGAAAACGCTTCTGGTTCAATTCTACGGACACACCATTGGCGAACTCTTACAAACACCCGAAGGGCGAATCGAGTTCACTTACAATTCAAGTTGGCTGGAAGCGAAGCAGGCCCGCCCTCTCTCGCAGTCACTTCCACTGAGAAGGGAAACCTTCAACGAACGAGCGTGCATTGGTTTCTTCGGCGGTCTTTTACCCGAGGAATATAACCGGGAAATTATTGCCAAAAACCTTGGTATTACTGCCGGAAACGACTTCGCTATGTTACGCGCTATCGGAGGTGAATGCGCGGGAGCCGTTGCTCTGCTCGACCCAAACCAATCGATAGAAAAATCAACACAAGCATACGAGCCGATTACCGACGAAGAACTGATTAAGATCCTCGATCAACTGCCGCAAAAGCCACTACTGGCAGGACGAACTGAAGTCCGTCTATCGTTGGCCGGCGCCCAAAACAAAATCGCTCTCTTCAAAAAAGGTGATCGGTTTTCCCTGCCACTCAATGAATCACCCAGCACACATATTCTCAAACCAGAGCTGGAGCGTTTCCCTGACTTAACGACGAATGAAGCCTACTGCCTCAATCTCGCAAACGACGTCGGACTCCCAACCGCGCAATCCAAGGTTAAAAAATACGGCCCACATCGCTGCCTAGTGATCAAGCGCTACGACCGAACTTCAAGCGAAGTCGGCGAACTGCAAAGGCTGCACCAAGAAGATTTTTGCCAGGCGCTTGGAATCCCCGCCCGCATAAAATATCAGGCCGAAGGCGGACCTAGCCTCGAACATTGCTTTCAGCTGGTTCGCTCAGCGGCATCACGGCCGGCACGAGATCTCATACATCTCTTCAACGCCGTGACCTTCAATTATCTGATCGGAAATAATGACGCCCATGGGAAAAACTTCTCTCTCCTGTATACCACAAGCAATCAGTCGCCAATCGTTCAGCTAGCGCCACTCTACGATCTCGTCAGCACAACCTACTATCCTCAACTCTCTTCAAAAATGGCGATGAAAATCGGGCGCAACTCCCTCCCTGAAGAAACCAGGCGAAGCGACTGGGAAAGCTATTGGTCAGTCATCGGGTTTTCCCAGAAACAAGCGCTCAAACAGACCCTACAGTTCATTGAAAAAATGGAGTCACAGTGCCACTCGCCAGACGGCCAGATTCAAAAATCGATACAGATTATCGTAAAAACCAGAATACAAAATCTACGAAGCACGATCGCTTAGGGTTTGGCGCCGGCGCGATGATCTATTTCCCGATTGCCAAATCGCAGCGCACGGCAAGCATGTCATCCTCTTCCGGATAGAAAACTCAGTCCTCCAGACTGTGAGGATCCTCCATGGCGCGATGGACTTTCCTCGACACATACAAGAGGACCGCGAAGCGGACCTGGAACAGGTGCCTGTTTTCCATAGACAAACCGACCATAATAATCGAGCAATCCAGAGACGCAATACCAGCGATTCGAAACGACCTCGGGGAGAGCCCAGAGTCATGAAATTGGTATCGACCGATCTCGTATAACCCACTTTTCAGTAGCTCAGAGCTTAAGCCTGAGACTTATTAATTGCAAATACAGGAACTTGAAACTAAGACTTTCAACAAAGAGCAGATCAATTTTTAATGACCGACTCTATTCGTTTCTCCTACTCTAGATACAGCACACCTTTACGCGGAATCTTACGATCAAAGGTAACCAACTTGAGCCCATTTTTAGTTGCGATCGCAAGCAAATGGGCATCGGTCACTTGTTTCGCTCCAACAATCCACTTTCCCAGTTGCTCTAGCTCAATATCGTCATCAATCATTTCGACACTATAAAAATCCCTAAAGGCTCGAATTGCAGAAATCAGACCTGCTGGCTTTCTCTCGCCTGAAATAGTCATCAAAACCCGCAAACATCCCGTAGAAACCAACGGAGCGATTCTCAGCTTCTGGCCTTTATTGTCTTTCAGCCAAGAACGCATCACCACATGGTGTTCGTGGTCCTCGTACACTCCAGCAATCAGAGCGTTTACATCGAGCAAAAAGCTCACTCGGTCTCCTCCAATATTTTGGAGACCTTTTCCGTAGTAAGAATTTGCTTACGTCTTAAGGTAAGAACAGGCCCTCCATCAATCTCACTCTTTTTAATTAATTTTCCTTTGGATGCAGATCCCTGTACCGGTTCTATGAGAATTCCGCTACCCGTATCGCAAATACTGACCGGACTACCGGCAGCAATACCATACTTTCGACGCAATTTACTAGGCAGGACCAGTTGCCCTTTAACCGAAATTGATTTAATCATTAAAAATTCCTACTTTTAATTCTTACTTTTGTCAAGACTTCAAAAGCGTGCCTATTGCACGGCATGATCCGAGGACACGCATTTCATTTTCGAAACAGCCTACCCAAACACGTCTCGCCTCAAATCTCGGATGCACATGAGCCCCTCCCAATCCGAACCCCGCATCTTGCGCGGACCGTCTCGACGTTTGGCTCCAAAGCGATCCCTATGGCTCTCGAAGTACCCCTGAACGAACTCCTTTGAACCAAGCACCGCACCATCCGAGAAATAACGCACGCGGCAGCGCAGCGCCTCGTTACGCGAAACACGCCCGCCCGTATTCAAAATCTCACGAGTCTTCTCGGCATCCACGCTCCTATTTCCTTTAGCCGCGTCTCGGGCATAGCCTCCTGACGGGCGAAGCTTCAGCGAAGACTGTTTGCCAAATACGATCACGCGATACCGTTCGACCGATCGTCCCCAGGAACTGCGAGAGCCCATCAAACGGGCGATTCCTCGCCTCGCGATCTTCGACCCGCCCATCGCTTCACCGTACCCGCTATACCGATACTCCACCGGATCCGAGACGATGCCCGCTCGCACTGGATTCAAGTCGATATAGGCAGCGATCGTCATCAAAGCGAACGGATCGTCCTGCACCAGCACGCTCTTGAAGCGCTCCCCCCAGAGCGTCCCCGATCGACGATGCGACCGGTTGTACCAAATCGAGAAACGCTGCTTCAGCTCCTTCATGAACAAAGAAATATCACCCATTCGACCCAGCAGATTCGCTCGAAAATTTCGCCTCGTATCGCCACCAAGTTCCAGTCGAGACCGGAAGAAATCCACCTTGTCCACGGAATAGATACAGCTCACGCGTCTGAGGATCTCTTTATCCGAAAGCTCCTCCACCTCGCTCCGATGAGGGGTCCGGACGAGAATGTGGAAGTGGTTGCTCATAATGCAGTAGGTCAGCACCTCCACCCCGCAGAACGCCGAAACCTTCCAGATCTGCTTGCGAAGCACCTCCTTCTCGCGTTCGCCCTCCAGGAAGAAGTCCCCGCCAACGATCTTCGTCATGCAGTGATAAACCGAACTCTCCCCCTCTATCTTGATCCTCGTCTGCCTCATATCCCGAATTGAAACCATGGAATACACACAATAACGTCAATATTATAATTAGCCTGTCCCTATTTATACGTCCAGAGGTATTTTGAAAAAGATTTGCCCTTACCCTACTTCGCTAGATTCAAGGTAGAGCAACGCCGCCCCGACGTGCCGCTACAACCTAAGCAGTGGTCAGGTAGGGTTGCTTGTCCCAAGCAACCGCACACGACCAATCGCAAACCAAGCGGTTCTTTGGGACAACGATCCCTACCATTTTGCAATTCCCAATCCAGAGGCGACAGAAAGAAACGGACTCATCCACCAGTCTCTAAGTTGCAGAGTTTTCTTTTGTAGGTCGTCTCGCTCAGGCGACATTCTTGTTTTTGACGGGTCAGCGACCCATCCTACAGTTGATCGTCAAAAGCGAAATAATCTAGGCCAACAAGTCCTTCACCACTTTTCCGTGGACATCAGTCAGGCGGAAATCGCGGCCTTGGAAACGGTAGGTTAGGCGTTCGTGATCGAAGCCCATCAGGTGCATCAAGGTCGCCTGGAAGTCGTGAATGTGCACTTTGTTCTCGGTAACCGAGAATCCTAGCTCGTCCGTTTGGCCATAGCTGAAACCTCCTTTAACGCCTGCTCCTGCCATCCACATGGTGAAGCAGTCTGGATAGTGATCCCGGCCCAAGATCTTCGATGCGGACGTACGACCTTCACGGAAGGGAGTCCGACCAAACTCGCCACCGCAAACGATGAGCGTGTCATCGAGCAATCCGCGTTCGCGCAAATCCTTGATCAAGGCTGCGATAGGCTTATCGACCGAAGCGCATTTATCCGTAAGGCCTCCTTGGATACCATTCTTTTCGCTCGTACCATGAAAATCCCATCCCCAATCGAAGAGTTGAACAAAGCGCGTTCCCTTCTCCACCAGCCTTCGAGCGAGCAGACAGTTATTGGCAAAGCTAGATGCTCCAGGTTCAGCGCCATAGGATTCTAGCATCTTTTCAGATTCACCCGAGATATCCATCACCTCGGGCACCGATACCTGCATGCGATAGGCTAATTCGTACTGAGATATTCGAGTACGCGTTTCAGGGTGACCATACTCGTCGGCGTGCAATTCGTTAATCTCCTGAATCGCATCCAAACTTAACCTACGCGTATCGCGATCCATTCCCTTCGGGTCGGAAACATATAACACGGGATCGCCTCCCGAGCGGCATTGAACGCCTTGGTATACGGAAGGAAGAAAACCGCTGCCGAACGACGCTTTACCGCCATTGGGCTGTACCCCACTAGAAATCAGGACGATAAAGCCCGGCAAGTCTGAATTCGAAGTACCAAGCCCGTAAGTAGCCCACGACCCTACCGACGGCCTTCCGGGTCGAGGCGAACCGGTAAGAGCTAATAGCTCCGCCGGCGCATGATTAAACTGATCCGTATTCAAAGAATGGACCATGCACAATTCATCTGCGACCTCTTGAAGATGCGGTATCGCATCGGACATCCAAATACCGCCCTTCCCACACTGCTTAAAGCTGCGACGCGTACCGAGCAATTTCGGCGTTCCGGAAGTGAATGCGAAGCGCTTGCCTTCGAGGAATTCCGCTGGGCATTCCTGTCCATCGCGCTTAACCAATTCCGGCTTGTAGTCATACAAATCGAGATTGGGAGGCGACCCCGTTAAGTGCAGATAAATAACGCGTTTCGCTTTAGCAGGAAAGTGCGGCTTCTTGGGAGCCGTGGGGTCCACGCTTGGTGCCGCGCCCGCGGGATTGACCAATGAGCCTAGGGCCAATCCTCCGATGCCGGCAAAGGTCTGCTTGAGGAAATGGCGACGCGTGGCTGCCTGGATGTTTTCGAGTATCGGGTTCATCGCTTTAAAAACATTTCGTCGAGGTTGAGCATGGCGTTGGCAACAACAGTCCAGGCGGCATATACAGATGCATCGCCCTCGTCAGGTAGCGGACCTAAAGGATTGGTAGCCATTTCGAACGCTCCGTCCGGGTCGCTTGCATAACGAGCCTCGACCGATTCGAACAAAGCGCTCAAAGCGGCAACCTCCTTGCTAGATGGCGTTCGCGTCAAGCACAGCTGAAAACCATAGGTCGCCTTTTCGGTAATATCCCCCTCGAAAGCGAGCATGCGTCGACCGAGAGCTTGGGCAGTTTCAATATAAACGGGATCATTTAAAGTGACCAAAGCCTGAAGCGGCGTATTCGTTCGTTCGCGACGAATTATACAGACTTCTCGGTTAGGCGCGTCGAAGGTCGCCATCGAAGGATACGGATTCGAACGACGCCAAGACGTATAGATGCCACGTCGATACCGATCGTTACCTTCGCTCGTCGTCCAGTCAGTTTCTCCACCAAACGCCGCTTTCAGTCCAAATTCCGGTTGAGGCGGGTTTACCGAAGGTCCGTACATCTTGTCGCTTAGGAGCCCACTTACGGCAAGCGCCTGGTCGCGTATCATTTCTGCGGATATACGAAAACGAGGTCCACGGGCGAAGAGACGATTTACCGGGTCGCGATCGAACGACTCTTGGGTCACTTTCGACGATTGCCGATAGGTTGCGGACGTAACGATCAAATTCAGAAGATGCTTAACGTCCCATCCGCTTTCGATCAGCTCGACCGCAAGCCAATCCAGAAGATCGGGATGCGTCGGGAGATCGCCTTGCGAACCGAAATCTTCGCTCGTCAGCACAATCCCAACACCAAAGAGCGCTTCCCAATAACGATTAGCTACTACTCGAGCGGTCAAAGGATTTTCGCTATCGACCAGCCACTGCGCAAGTCCGAGTCGGTTCGGCTCAGTTCCTTTGGGCAATGGCTGGAAAGTTGACGGTACTCCAGGAGTGACCTCCTTGTCCTTGTCCATAAAGCTACCGCGAATTTGGATATGGGATTTCCGTAGTCGATTTTCAGGTACTTCACCCATGACTGGAACGGTCGTAAATGGTTTGATCGCGTCGTGTGCCATCTCAGCCTTCTCAATCTCCAAATGGGCATCGACTGACTCCGGATCGTATCGGGCGAAAAACTCTAACATATCATTTTTCTCCGATTTGCTTCGAGCCCTAACCCTTTTGACAAGAGCAGTCGCGAGCTTCAGAGAAACAGCAGGCATCGGTTTAACTTCGTCGCTCACGGAAAGCCTAAACTTATGGAATTTCCGATTCGGGAAGTTATGGTAAAGTTTTACTTCAAGCTCAGCTCCTTCAGGCAATTCAATTGCTTCCGTGAACTCAAAAACAGCTTCGTTCGTCTGACTGAGATTTCCGTCGACCGCCCAGCCTGAAAAGCGATCGTTCCGATCCTTATCGAATGCTCCGCCTACCGAATAAGCAGCTTCCTCAAAAGTGACGCTGGCATTCTTCAAGCCGAGCGCCTTGTCTGCCTTTTTCTTTTCCGCGTTCTCGGTCTTTTCATCCGATACGGCTACCGAATTCTCCGTGGTCGCTTTTGGCAGTTTTACTCTCACCTCCAGCTCATTGAGCACCCAGGCCAAGTTATCGCGATCGCTAGGAAACACTTCTAGTTTAATCCCCGTGATCAAGCTCACTCCATCGGGAGCTGCAGTCGTAATCGTATAATTGTCCCTCGGCGCCGTGTTTTTGCTGATCTCAATGGTTCCGTCCGCTTGAACGACTACGGGCGCCTCGGAATTCACTTTCAAATCCTTTGTCAAAGGCTTCATGACCCGCCAACCTTCTCCTGACTTCAAACGCTCTTCCCATTCGGAGCGACGCTTTCGATGAGATTTCGATGATAGGTCCGCTTCAAGAGCCTTCGTTAGGGCAACGACCTCTGCGTTTACCTTGCCTCGTTCTGCCTCCTGTTCCTCGGTAAATATGGATACCAATGGAGCCTCATCCTTTCGATCTTCATCCAAGCTACTATTGAAGATCGCAAACACTTTGAAGTACTCCTCTTGGGTGATTGGATCGTACTTGTGAGTGTGGCATTGAGCGCAAGCCATTGTGGTACCCATCCAGACACTCATGGTGGTATTGACGCGATCTACAATCGCTTCGTTGCGAAACTCCTCGTCGTCCGTGCCGCCTTCGCTGTTGGTCATCGTATTGCGATGGAAAGCCGTGGCTACGCGTTGATCCGTAGATGCGTTCTCTAACAGGTCGCCTGCGATCTGCTCGATGGTAAATTCGTCGAAGGGTTTGTTTTCATTAAACGAATGGATGACGTAATCCCGAAATCCCCAAATCTCGCGCGGAGGATCGTCTGCGTATCCAGCGGAATCCGCATATCGAGCCAGGTCCAGCCACATGCGCGCCCAATGCTCCCCGTAGCTCGGCTTACTCAACTGTTGCTTGACAAAATGCTCGTAGGCATCGGAACGCTGGTCGGAGACAAAAGCACTTACTTCCTCCCACGAGGCCGGGAGTCCGGTCAAATCAAGTGACACTCGCCTTGCCAATGCGTATCGATCTGCTTGGGGACTTTGAGTCAGGTTTTCGGATACAAGGCGGCGAGCGGCGAAATGATCGATCGGATTGCGAAGGTCGAACTTCGAATCATCTATATCCGGAATTCCAGGACGCTCTGGCTTTTTATAAGACCAATGGCGATCGTATTTTCCCCCTTCGACAATCCATTGCTCGAGCAAGGCAATCTCGCGTTCGTTCAACCGATCGCCATGCTTCGGCGGAGGCATTCGCTCATCTTCATCGTCCGAGGTGACGAGAAAGAACAGTTCGCTATCTTCAGGGTCGCCAGGCACGAGAGCCGCATAACCATCGATATCCTTTTGCGATCCCGTTTCCGTATCAAGTCGCAGACCTCCCGAATTTCGGCGCCCCCCTTTGCGTTCGCTCGGATCAGGACCATGACAAAGGATACAATTTTCCGAAAGAATCGGACGAATATCGCGATTGAAATCGATTTTCTCCTCAGCAAGAGCAACCGAACTAGTGATCAGTAGTAAAAGCGTGGCAGTCGATTGAGAGTATCGGAACATGAGGTCTGGAATATTTGCGCTGCAAAAACGAGAAGCAGGGCATTCTTAACGATGCAAAATGAGCCGATTTCCTAACAGAAGGCAAACAGACATTTCGACCTAACCCTAATAAAGCATCCCCGGGCAATCGTCTTCGTTCTTCGAACTACGCCTAGTCAAGAGCCCCGAACCAAATTCCAGCTTTGGTAGGGAGGACCGGCTCGGTCTACCGCTTTGGTTGTGAAGAGGACCGGGCCGGTCCTCCCTACCTTCATCCAATGGAAGAAGGCTACCGCCTCAACGAGGCGGCCTACATTGATTTTGCGGCATTACATTGTCTCAACGTCTGTGGCCCTGGATGATTGATTCCCATGGTACGCCGTATTGAGCAGCGCGAAAGGAGGAGGCAACCAATCCACGGAATTTCGAACTTGATCACGCTAAATCAAGCTATCAACCTCTCCCCGTATCAAATCGGAACAATTCTACCGAACGAAGAGACACATTCATTTCCTATCAACAAACGCCCCTCCTATGTCTCTCCGTCTCTCTCTACCCTTCCTCCTCCTAACGCTCTTCAGCGACACCGCCAACGCGCAACGCGACCCCTCCCACCGCATCGACAAACGCACCGGCGTTTCACACGACGAGTACTACAAGCTTGGCCCCGACTCCCTGGTTATGGAAGGCGTTCCGCAGGGACAATTCTCCGAGGCTAAAGTTATCCAGAGCAACGTCTTCCCAGGTCACCAGCACACCTACTGGGTGTATGTCCCCGCTCAATACGACCCAACGAAGCCAACTGCCCTCATGGTTTTTAACGATGGGGCTGCAATGAAAGCGGAATACAATATTTCAGACAATCCGGACCATCACGGAATCATGGGATCCAGCTCGGGAGGCTGCGCGGCCTTCGGCGTCGCTTGGTTTCGCCCCGATCACTTCAGAAAAGCCATTACCTTCTCCGCCGCACTTGTCGACCTTCGCGGCGAACACATTTATCCGGAACTCGTCATGGCCAGCGAAAAAAAGCCCATCCGCATCTTCATGCAAGACGGACGAAACGATTACCGCCTCGCAAAAGAAGGACCCTACAATCCTAAGATGGATTTTTTCTACCAAAACGTTCGTCTAAAGGATGCTCTCGAAACCAAAGGCTACGAGATCAATTACTCCTGGGGAATCAGCAACCACGGCCAAAAGCACGGCGGCGCAATCTTCCCTAGCATGATGCGCTGGCTCTGGCGCGATCAGCACGTATCCACAGATCCTTACGACGAACTCGAACAAACCTTCTACCCGGCCGTATCAAAGTAGCATCCCTCGAATCAAATCGGAACAATTGACGGAGCGGAGCGAAGATGGCGGAGCAATTTCCTATCAACAAACAACCACCCTTTGCGTTATAAAGTAGGTGATGCCCTGCGTGTTTTTTAACGATGAAAGCAAAAGGATGTCGCAAAGGATCACCCGAGGATTGTGAAGCGAATGGAAGGGCTCTATCGAAACGTTCAGCGACAAATAGGCGGGGTCTACGCCTTCTGCGGCTTGAGAAGACGTTAGACAAATTTACTATACTTTGAGTGGAGCTTCAAATAGCTTGATCGCCTTATGTACAAACTCAGACCTTACCAGCAGGAAGCTGTTGATAGCACTCTCAATTACTTCAGGAAGAAGCGAAGCCCTGCGGTAATCGTTTTGCCTACGGGTGCGGGTAAGAGTTTGGTTATCGCTGAGTTGGCAAAAATAGCCAAAGGGCGGGTCTTGGTTTTAGCCCATGTCAAAGAGTTGGTAGAGCAAAACCATTTGAAGTATGAAAGTTATGGCCTGCAAGCGGGGATCTATTCAGCGGGCTTGAATCAAAAGAACAGTAAACGGAAGGTTATATTCGGCAGCATCCAGTCGGTTGCAAACGCTAGCGATAGTTTCTTTAATGATTTCACGCTTTTAGTGATCGATGAATGTCACCGTGTCGGCCTTGAGCCTGACAGTCAGTACGCTAAAGTAATCAAGCGCCTGAAGCTGAATAATAAACGTATTTGTATTTTGGGCCTTACCGCGACCCCGTATCGCTTGGGACTCGGTTGGATTTATAATATCGCTCACCGCGGAGAGATGAAAACTCAAGAACTTCGCTTCTTTAAGCATTGTATCTACGAGCTGCCTCTTGAGTATATGATAAGGAATAAATACCTTACGCCTCCGGTAAAGGTAGATATCCCTGTGACGTCCTATAATTTCTCTGACCTTACTGAGGGTGGTAAGTCGTATACGATGGCTCAACTTGAGGAGGTTTTGAGGCAACAAAGACGACTGACTCCCCTGATCATCAAAAACATTATTGATATCACTGATAGTTATAAGAGGCAGGGCGTCATGATTTTTAGCTCCACAGTGAAGCACGCACAAGAGGTGATGGAGAGTCTACCCGATGGACAGGCGCGCCTCGTCCTAGGAGAAACCGAGGTTACTGAGCGTGACCGGATCATTGATGGGTTTAAAAATAGAGAGTTCAAATACCTGGTTAATGTATCTGTCCTAACTACCGGTTTTGATGCCGCGCATGTCGATGTCATTGCTATCCTGCGCCCGACAGAATCGATTAGCTTGTACCAGCAAATTGTCGGCCGTGGTCTACGTTTGGATACCGGAAAAAAGGACTGTCTCGTCTTAGACTATACCGGCATGGGACATAGTATTTATAGCCCAGAGATAGATGATAAGAAAACGGTCTCTGAATCTGTCGCAGTACAGGTACCCTGCCCTGAATGTGGTTTCGTAAATAACTTTTGGGGTATAGTCGACGGTGATGGATACGTTATTGAGCACTTCGGTCGGAAGTGTCGCGGTGGAGATCAGGATCCGAATACATATGAGTTTAAGCCCTGCGGATATCGTTTTCGCTTTAAGGTCTGCGATCAGTGCTCGGCTCAAAATGATATCGCCGCCCGTGAATGTAACAGCTGTGGCTATGTACTTATTGATCCCGATGCGAAGCTTAAGCAGGCTAAGCTTTCTAAAAACGCGCATGTGCTCACGCCAGATTCCATTGAAATGCTTGAGCGCTTTGATAAAAATGGGAATCCATACCTGCAGGTAAAGTATTACGATTATGACGCACGCTATCTAGCTGAAAATCACTACCTGAATAATCAAAATAGTCTTAAGAGATTTAATATCAATTTCCTGAGATCTCATATGAGAAAGCCTGAATTAAACCTCAGCATCAGGTCGGTTGGAGAAATCACAAAAATTCAATCACAGCTCAGAATGCCTTCATTTGTGATCGCTCGCAAACAGGGGAAATTTTGGAAGATTACTGAAAAAATATTTGCTGAGGAACTTTAAGGCGTGTTCCCAAATGAGCTCAAAGCTGGCTAGGTCCAAAGAAAACGGGGTGAAGCCCCATTGTCGTCTTAACCTATGGCAACGCCATATGTATTGAATTTCCCATCAACCAGTGCAATGACTGCGGCAAACAGTTTGATTCTCGTGGTATGCTTCCTGATCGCAGGATGGGGAAACTAGCGGATGACCTTCCCGCGGACTCCGACGGTGGCTGAGGCGGCGGTGTCATTGCCGAGGTTCTTGAAGTCTTTGAAGGTCCAGACGACTTGTTTGTTCCGCGAAACATCGATCAACTGCGGATTGTCAGCTCCGGCGTGGCAGTTGCCGATGATGATATTTCCACTGGGCAACAGTTCGAGTGAAGTGACCCATGCCAGGGTGATCCCGGGGAGATCATTCTGTTTCAAATGCCAGACGATCTTCTTTGCGGGCGTCACCTCAAGAACCGAGTGGCCATTGCCGGTGGCGATCAGCGTGTTGTCGTTCGGAAGGCGGATGGCGTTGAAGACCTGATTGCCCCACGCCTCCGGCCCATGCCCACGAGCCGGCTTCTTACCGAACATGGGCACGCGGTATTCCCAGACAATCTTGCCGGAGGAGTTGTATTCGGAGACACGACATTCGACTTCGTGACAGATCAGGTAATTGCCATTCGCCAGCTGTTGGATCCGATGGACAGGTGCGGCGTTGAAGGACCAGATCACATTCCCGTCCGGATCGTATTTGAGGATCCCGGACTTCTTGTCGGCAGCGATCACGCCGTGTCGCGCTTGGGACACCTCGGCCTGCTCGGCGGCGAAACTGGTGGTAATGCCGAAGAATAACGCGAGGGCGAGGGCGATGAATACGCTCATTCAGATGCAATTTTCCGTTTTCATGTTTCGCATTATGGCAATTCAAATTCCTTCAGAAAGCGAGGATTACCACTGAGTGATTCGTCGCCGCAGACCTGCTTCATGCGTTGGGCAACTAAGTTGAGCAACGCTTTGAGCTGGGCGTGATGATCGGATGAGGCGGCGAAAGTATTCGGTACTCAGATACTCAGTTTGTGAAAATGAAAAAATGAACACCACCGTTTCTCAAAGATAGATTTCGTGAACAGGGAGATGTTTTAGCCTCCCCTCTGAAGCAAATCGGGACAATTGAATTTTTTATCAACAAAAACTTACCTAATTTTGAACGCTTCGCTCCCTAACCCGTCTAGCTTAAGCAGGACAAGTGGGTTTGTTCATTTTCGTATCTAGTTTGTAGTTTGTTAAAAGGGTCTCGCTTAGCGGGGCCCTTTTTGCGTCCAGGCGCCATAGAACAGCCAAATGGGTCAGCGCTTGAGTCGCTCCACCAAACAACCACTACTTTATCTCCCGAATCCGAATGTCCTTGAACTGAACCGTCATGACCGGACCGACGTGAATTTGCAGGGCGAGGACGCCTGACTTAGAGCTACCGGTCGCGTCTTCATCGATGACTGACACCGTCACCCGACCGTTGATAATATGAGTGAGCTGATTTCCATTAGCGATGATGGTGTAATCATTCCAATCTTCGGATTTGATGACGTTTTGAATGTCGTCCGTGTCGCCGACTGAACCAATTTCTTGGACAATGGGCTTTTTAGGATTCTCGGGATTGGTGACAATCTTTGTGGCTTGTCCTCTGAGGGCGAGAATGGCTCGACCTTTCTCCTCATATAGAATGCCTGAATACGTTGTGCCCGCTTCGAAGTCGGCCTGATAACCTCCCACGATGGGACCAAATTCGCCTTCACTCAAAACTTTGCTTCGATACTGAATACCTGAATTACCGTTTTCGATTCGGTACTTCAAACGCAGTTCGAAATCATCAACAGAGTCACCCGCGTAAACAAGAAAGGTGTTATGAGTAAGTTTGTTATGCGGTTTATCACCCGTCTTTCCGGTAATGGCTCCATCTTCGACCGACCACAATTTCGGATTACCTGTCCAATTAGTCAGATCCTTGCCATTAAACAGGCTTTTGAAGCCAGCTTCCATTTTCGCGGCATGATCATTGCCCGAGGCTGTAGATAGGATTGTTAACGAAGTAATTGTGACGATTGCCAAGGCGACCTGAATACGATTGGTGATTTGCATGCTTCCAATTCAATCCACGCTTCGGTATATTTCAATTCAATATTTTTGCGGAATTCGATAGATTCCCACCTTTATCCGATGATCATTTCCCGGATCTACAGCCGTTGCATTCTCTGGATCACTTAAGTTGAACCGAACAGTCCGTTCGGAAAACAGTAATTGGTAAATGAAGCATCCCCGAGGCAAGCCCCGCTTCTTTAATCGACTCGGAGAGCGCTACTTCTACCAATCAGGTTTGTATTAGTAGTTTGCTTACACAATTGGTACCGTTATTTTACTTTAGAAGGTCTAATCCCTCGGTTGTTTCTTATTGTAGGTTTCTACCTATCTCCTGCCGCTTAGCGGGTGATTTCTTCGTAGCGAGAGCCGCTGTCTGGATCGGGTGAAGTTTTCGATACGAGAACAGCAGCAGCGAAGGCTAGGATGAAGCCTGGGATCATTTCGTACAAGCCAAGTACGCCACTAAGGAGCCCGCCATCGCTGGGAGCGACCCAATCTGATAGTAACGGCCAAATGATAACGACAAGCGCTCCGGTGAGCATCGACACGATGGCTCCGACCCGACTAATGCCCTTCCAGTAAAGGGAAAGAGTTATGACGGGTCCAAAGGCGCAGCCAAAGCCAGCCCACGCGTAACTGACCAGTTGCAATACCTGCGAATCTCGATCCAAAGCCAAAAGCAAGCCCACGACGGCAACGACGCCCACCGATGCGCGGCCTAGCCATACGTAGGCTTTCTCGCTGAGTTTCAGCTTCAATCCACGCTTGGCCAAGTCCTCCGTGATGGCGCTCGAACAAACGAGTAGCTGGGAATCGATGGTGCTCATGATCGCGGACATGATCGCTGCGATCAATACGCCTGCCACCCAAGGATTCAACAAGGACTTGTTGAGCAATATGAAAACCGTTTCTGGATTATCCAATGGCGTATCCGCATAAAACGCTCGTCCAGCAAGCCCGACAGCGGCCGCGCCTGCTAAAGCGACCAGCATCCAACCCATCGCGATTCGCCGTGCTGTTGGCACCGCAGATGGCGATGAAATCGCCATAAAACGGACGAGGATATGCGGTTGCCCGAAATAGCCCAAGCCCCAAGCTAGCAAAGAGACTAGGCCGAAAAAAGTCATACCCGACAAGGGCGACAGCAATTCGGGGTCAAGATCGAGTAGCACGGCCTTCGTCTCCGACATGCCTCCAAGTTCGCTTAGAGCGACCACAGGCAGTAATACCAGTGCAACCAGCATGAGGCATCCCTGTACGAAGTCTGTCCAGCAGACTGCGAGAAAACCGCCGATAAACGTATAGGAGACAATCACGCCCGCACCGATGAAAAGTGCCGCTCGGTATTCCAGGCCAAAGACCTTTTCGAAAAGAATAGCCCCTCCCACGAGCCCAGAGCCCACGTAAAATGTGAAAAAGACCAAGGTCAGGATTGCGGCGATGAGTCGAATGAGCCCCGACTTATCTTTGAATCGATATTCTAAATATTCGGGAATCGTGATCGCGTCCCCCGCCAGTTCCGTTGCCTTGCGAAGGCGTGCAGCTACCAGCAGCCAATTCAGATACGCCCCGGCGACCAAGCCGACTCCGATCCAAACCTGCCCGATCCCCGCGGCGTAAATCGCCCCCGGCAAGCCTAGTAAAAGCCACCCGCTCATATCGGAGGCTCCTACGCTTAAGGCAGTCACGGATGGCCCAAGCGAACGACCGCCCAGAACGTAGTCGTCCAACGAGTTCGTCATCCGATAGGCAAAAAAACCGATCGCGAGCATCGCAACGAAATAGGATCCAAAGGTAATGATAATGGGCAGATCGATAGTCATAGCTGCATCAGCTCCATAGACTTTCGTCGGAGATCACAACCAACAAATTTCAGATTGTTTTCTGAGATTCGAAGACTCAAGAGCTGGGGAGGTACGGTCGTCGACGAAAGTGGGGTGTTTCTGCGAGCGTGAAACCAGGACGGGCGTTAGGACTGTCCCGGCTATGTATTATATGGCTGACCACACCTACGGAGCAAGCGGGGGAATGAATATCGCTCTGGATTCTTTTAAGGCAGGTTTCGACAAGAACGGTGGGCAAAATAGGGATCTAGACCGTCGCATAAATAAATACCTAGGAATAACGTTGGTTAGGCAGAACAAACCAGAGGAGGCGAAGCAGCACTTCATCATGAGATCAAAGGCTGTAGGCCTGTAATAAGTTCATCCGATAACGTCAGAGAGAATGAATACAGTATTCGATTCCTCCGCTCCCAATGCAGCGAAGGAGAGACAACCAAGGATAATATAAGTCTGTAGTTTCATATATGGGTTTCCTTGAGTTTAATTCACCGAAGTAAATTCTAACTTTGGGAGGGCCGGGCCTCCCTACCTTCGGTCATTGAAATAAGGCTGTCGCCTCAGCGAGGCGACCTACATTGATTTTGCGGCATAATGCTATCTCAGCGTCAGTGGCCCTGGATGATTTATTCCCATGGCATCCCTCGCGGCGCCTGGCATCTCAGCATGCGGCGTGCTAATTTTAAAACTCCCAGCAGGAAGAATATTTCCGGCCTCGATTCTTGGAGGCGTATGGCGATCAGGAGTCGGGTTTTTCGGAATGGTATCTCCGGTTTGCTCCGTCCATTCCGTGATTAAGCCACGTGCCTGAGCGATCACCTTTTCGTATTCGGGATTCCCTGCCAGGTTCGTTAGCTGATCCGGATCCTTGCTCAATAGGAACAACTCTTCTTCGGGACAAGGGTTGGCAAACACCTGCTGCTGAGCAGCGGTCGTTTTCCCTGCTGCATGAGCTTTCCACAATTCCGCTCCAGCCGGAAAGCGATCATCGGACTCGTAAGCGAGATTCGGTTGATTCGGGTAATTATTCTTAACATACACAAAGTCGCCAAAGCGCACCATGCGCTCGTGATTCTTATACACATGCCAATTGTGTTCGGAAAATATTAACTGTCGTACTTCGACCTTCGGATCCTTAAGAATAGGAACAAAGCTTTGCCCTTGAACATAACTTGGCTTAGCCAAACCCGCCAACTCCAGACAAGTCGCGCTCAGGTCGATCACGCTTACCAAACTCTTAGTCACTGATGGCGTCTTTACCACATCGGGATAATGCACCACCCAAGGGGTTTTAATCCCACTATCATACAAACGCGATTTAGCCCTTGGAAACGGTCGACCGTTGTCTGCCGCTACCACAATCATCGTATTTTCCAATACCCCCTGCCGCTTCAACTCAGCCGTTACGACACCAATAAAATGATCGTAGCGACTCACTTCGTGGTAGTAACTAGCGAGATCCTCGCGCGTAATTTTCGTATCCACCATATAAGGAGGCACTACCACCGAATCGGTTTCGTAAAGAGGAGCATCATCGCTTTCCGCCCAACCGCGATGAGCATCGGACGATGCGAACCAAAAGAAGAAGGGTTTGTCCTTCGGACGGTTTTGCACGTGCTCCAGCCAATCTGCTTCATTGCCGGGACCTCCTCCCTCCGTTATCTTATCGAAAGCCCTATCCTTATTTCCGAACATATGGTTCTTGCCCGATAGCACGGTATAGTAGCCTGCTTCTCTCAGTAGCTCTGGAAAACGTATTTGAGTTTCCGGCAAAGTCACATGCAACTCGGGAGCGCCTGTATTGTGAGGATAGCGACCCGTAATGATGCTACAACGGCTGGGACTGCAACTGCTCGTCGTCAAATACGCGTTATCAAAACGCATTCCTTCAGCCGCTAAAGCATCGGTGTGTGGCGTCTTGATCGACGGGTGACCATAACAACCGAAATCTTCCTGCGACACATCATCGGCAATAAAGAAAACGATATTTGGCTTACTGGCACCGAAAGCGAAATACGGGCTAAGAATGAGGAGCAGTCCAATAGCGAATTTCATAGGTTTAACCAATGGATAACAAACATCCTATCGGCGATGAAAAAACGAATGATTAACATCACTTAACGTGAACTCACGACAGTCTCGGACAAGCTTGCCATCAAATAGAATAGTCAGGGTCGCCAATGGCGACATAAATGTCGCTTTTGCGACAGTAGGTTTCTCTATCTCAAGGCTGGCTGTTCGGCGCTTCAAAAACATTATCGGCATCAGCCGACCTGTATCCGCGACGTGAGTCCGGCGTAGTTGAAAACGAAGCCTGGAAGCGGATCCTGACAATAAGATATTCAGTCGATCTATGAAACGTTTGGATTAAGTGAATACCCTCTGACGGAGCGGAGCGTAGATGGCGAAGCAAAACCACCCCGACGTGTCGGGGTGGCTACCCGCAATGACAATTGAGTGCATGGGCTTAAGTTGACGCGTACGCGCTAGGCGGTGAGATCGGCCCCTATCAGATATAGCAACCAGGCAAATTTAGAGGAATTCTACCCAAAGGAAAAACAGGGCAACACTCGAACCTAGCCCCGATATTAAATCTGTTTGCCGAATCCAACAAAGCATGTAAGAAATCCCCTACCCTGCTCGTTCAAGTTAAACCTCAACGAGACCAACCTTTAGTTTCTATCCATGAATCTTCCCCGTCTTTTCATTTTCTTCTCTACCTGCCTAAGTCTACTCATCTCCACTCTCATTGCAGATGAATCGCAAAACTGGCCAAGATTTAGAGGCCCTGGAGCGACCGGCATTCAGGAGGGACATTCGCTTCCCACTACTTGGAATGCCGATCCGGCGGCAGAGAAACAAGAAGGCGTTCTTTGGCGGGCTGCAATTCCAGGACTCGGACACTCGAGTCCCGTCGTTTGGGGCGACCGTATTTTCGTTTGCACGGCCGTTCCCGAAGGAGAAGCCGCTGCTCTAATGCTGGGCTCAGGAGGTCAGCCCACCGCCGCGGACGACGCCCGCAATCACCAATGGGTCATTTTGTGTTTCGACAAAAAAACCGGCAAAAAGCTCTGGGGCAAAACCGCTCATCAAGGCATGCCCCGCGCCACGCGTCATATCAAAGCCACCCAAGCCAATACCAGCCTCGCTGTCGACGGCGAGAATCTCGTGGCCTTTTTCGGCTCGGAAGGACTCTACTGCTACGACCTTGACGGCAATCTGAAATGGAACCGCG
>JBNMOQ010000041.1:0-25773 GCA_051275055.1 Candidatus Pelagisphaera sp. | reverse complement strand
GACGAGACTATCGCCGTTGCAAGCCTTCTCGCCAAAGCGCTTCCAAGCGAGGCCATTCTAACTCTCGAAGGAGATCTTGGAGCGGGCAAAACGACCTTCGTCAAAGGACTCGCCAAGGCGATGGGCATCCAAGAACTCATTACAAGTCCCACTTTCAATATTTTCAATACATACGACAGTGGATCCACGACGCTCATCCACATGGACGCCTATCGTCTGAATCCACAATCAAACGTCATCGACGAGCTAATGCTCGAAGACTTCATGACGCCACCCTACTGCCTCGCCATAGAATGGCCAAGTAATCTAGGCGAACTCCCTTGGGTCACTACGACCCAACTCGAGTTCACGATTTCGGCTGCCGGAAAGCATCGCATCCGATGCATCTCCGGGTAGCTACAAAAACCTGTCTAAGCCTCCGTTTTTGCCTTTTCTGGCTCAGGATCAGTTTCGTCGCTAGACGTAACGTCTTCGGGAGTTTCCACCGCTGCCTCTTTGGCCACAACAGCCTCTGATTCTTCGATTGCTTCCTTAGGAGCTTCTTTAGATTCCACGACTTCGGGAACCGCTTCAACTTCGGGAGCCGCAACTTCTTCAGCCACAGTCTTAGACTCTGGAGCTACCTCAGTTGCAGGAGCAGCCTCTGATTCTTCGATTGCTTCCTTAGGGGCTTCTTTAGATTCCACGACTTCGGGAGCCGCTTCAGCTTCGGGAGCCACAGCCACAACTTCTTCAGCCACAGTCTCAGACTCTGGAGCTACCTCAGTTGCAGGAGCAGCCTCAGCTACTTCAGCACTCTCACTCGGAGACGAATTCGAAGTGTCTGCAACTGCTTCTTCAACTTCAGGAGTCGACGCCGCATCAGCAGGAGCTTCTTCAACTACAAGAGCAGCTTCTTTGGCAGCCTTTACTGCTTTTACTTTCGGCTTCGCTACCGCTTTAGGTTTCGGAGTATTCTCCAACACCGGGTTAGCAAACAAAGTGTCATCGCTAAAGTGACTCACGTATCCATCGGCAATCAGCCAATGCAAATCCTGAAAAAGTTTCTTCTCATCGAACGCTATTTCTGAGTCCTGCTCCTTCAGCCATGCTTCATATGCAGGAGGCAATTCTTTCGTCTTAATGTTCTGATTCGCTTCGAGAAACCGAATAAGTCGATCCAAGGATTCTGACATTACCTGACCCTGAGTGCGGAAACGCCTCTTTGTTGAACAAATGAGCGTTACTCCTTTGGACCCCTTTTTATAGATGCTGAATTTTTCGCGACGCAAACGACCGCGAATAGCGTTGGCAGTCTCAAGCGGAAAACGTCGCTGACGCGCCAATTCTCCAGACACTGCACGACTCGCTTCCGTATTCAAAAACTTGTCGAGCGTAACGCCTCCAACGCGAGCATAACTGACCGCCTTGACGATCTTGTCGCGATTCGAAGTGCGAAGAAAACCGATCGCATCATTCAGAGAATCAAACGATTGAACCTCTTCCCCTTCAACTGGCTTACTCGTGTAGCGCTTCACCTTTTTCATCGACTCCAACCACTCGTTAACCGCTTCTTCTTCGCGATCCTGAACGATAGACGACTGGAACCGCTCGAAAGAAACGTCAGAAAGCTTCGACTGATGATGCCGATTCATGAACTCCTCGTACCGGTGATAGTTCGGAGGCCCAAGCAGCTCTTTAGTTATGCCGCAACGGTTGACGAATTGGTAATTTCCCGACGGCGCCTCGACTTCGACTTCTTCGACGTCGAATAAATCATCCACATTGTTGCTCAACGCGTGCGTTATCGCTTCTTCTTCAGTTGCGAAAGGCATCCCGTCAGGCAGTGACACGAATACAGGCTCCGGCTTTTCTCCTTTAGCCGCTTTTCGCGTCACGCTAGCGACGTAGCGATCCGACTTTTCTAAGAAGATCTTAGACACTTGAAAGAGCTCGTAAGTGATGTGATTAGTCCGCAGCGCCTTAATAATCGTCGAGAATCCCACATCATCCGGATAAAATCCGACTTCGAAGATCGTGCTTTCGTACGGAGCTTCAGGAACCCCATCGCGGCGCCAATTGCCACGCTGTTGGCCGCCTTCCCGAGGACCACGCGAATTTTGAGCTCCGCCTTCGCCTCTTGGCTCGCGATCGGAATACGCCTTTCGCTGAGGACGACGGTCCTTTGAAGGTCCTCCTCCAACGCCAGCTGACGATGGACGACGATCCGTACGGGGACGCCTGGAGTCACGGCCCGAGCCTTCTCGGAAACCGCCCCTCGGCTTTTTGCCGGCATCCGTCCATTGGGTGCCAAAGCTGAAATCTTGAAGATCGGAGAGATTAAGCGGATTGTTTTCCGGCTGATCCTGCGGTTCCTTTGAACTAGGTTCGCTCATTGGGATTTTTGAAAAAGGAAGCCATTAGGCTCCCCGATGGTCGATAGTTTGAAATAAGTTAAAAAATGGTATGATAGGTTTTGCCCCAATTTTTATTGGGGACACGGGCGAGAATCAACCCAATAGACACAATTATGCAATTTGTTTATTTTGACGCTTTACATCGCACTAATTCTGCTCTTTTTATCCGCCTTCCTCAATCGCTCAGGTGGTGGAATTGGTAGACACGCACGCTTGAGGGGCGTGTGCCGAAAGGTGTAAGGGTTCGAGTCCCTTCCTGAGCACCATTAAAAAACAGACCGCTTTGTGCGGTCTTTTTTTTGGCCAATTCTAATTTTGAATCCAGCAAAAGCTCCATCAGGCGAAGCATCCTACTACGACGCTTTCTTTCCCCCACCACATTCGGATGGGCTTACGCCCAACTCCTTTTGAACAATGCAATCGCTCAAATCTCGTACCTTGCATGTCGGTCCTTTCCAAGACAAGTTTTTCCCAGTATTCGAAACTCAGTCGCTTTTAGCATCTCGGCAGCCATGAAAAACGATCGAAAACAAAAGCAGAGCTAAACTTTATCGATAAGCTAAAGGCCAAAGAATCCATAGAATGAAATCGAAAAAACTCTACATCATCCTCTCCCTCTTGGTAACCTCCTCCACCTACGCCAGCGAACCATTGATCGTTGCCCATCGTGGAGCATCCAAAAAGGCTCCCGAAAACACACTACCTGCATTCAATCTGGCATGGGAGCGAGGAGCAGACGCGATCGAAGGAGATTTCCATTTAACCAAAGACGGACACATCGTATGTATTCACGATAAAAACACAAATAAAGTCTCCAACAGAAATCTGATTATTAAAGATTCACTATTAGCGGATCTACAAAAGCTGGACGTAGGGAGACACAAAGGCAAGAAATTCACCGGAACTAGCATCCCTACGATCTCAGAAGTATTCGCTACAGTTCCAAATCGAAAAAAGATCTATATCGAAATCAAGAGCGATGAATCGATAGTCCCACTTCTTATAGACGAAATTGAAGCATCAGAACTCGAGATCAATCAAGTGACTATCATTTCATTTAGCGAAGAGGCAATTCACGCGTTCAAATCTGCTGCACCGCAATACCAAGCCTTCTGGTTATCTAGTTTCAAAAAAGACGAATCCGGAAAGATTAGCCCATCAATCGAAACAGTCCTGAAAACGCTAAAACGGATCAAAGCCGATGGTTTCAGCTCAAACAAAGCGCTCATCAACGAACCGTTCATCAACGCCATCTCGGATGGCGGATACGAGTATCATGTCTGGACAGTGGACAAATTCAAAACGGCCAAGCGTTTCAAAACGTGGGGAGCGAAATCCATTACGACGAATATTCCTGGCTACATAAAGAAGAGACTCACCAAAACGAACCAGCGTCGCTAGTCAGTGTTCAGCCATCCACCCGTTGCCTGGATTGGCTCAAGTGCGTCATTTTCGGCCAACCACATGGCAATCGCATAGCGATTTTCTTTTTTGTATTCAAACAAAGGAAGAGGCCCTGCCCATTTCCCGCTTTCAGGCATGTAAGCCTTCTGCGATAAAATCACGAACGATTGCCTTAAATCGCGGTTTTTATTTTCACCTTTCGATACGCGTGTCGTAAGGTTGATCCCCAAGATAGCTATCTGTAACGTTTGCGTGTCACTAAAATTGGAATACGTTGCCTCAATCTTTCCATTCTTCACGATCGCAATTAATTCTCCATCCTTCGATTTCTCGATCGACAATCCCGAACGATCCAAGACCCGTTAAGCATGCAGCGAAAATTTTATCCAAGCAAGTCTTCAACAATTCCTTGATCTCGTGGCTAAGATTCGATTTATCTGTCTTCCACCAATGGATACTCAATCAATCGTTCAGGAACTAGTCGCGCTCCTTGGCCAAGATAGCGTTCTCACGAATAAGGAAGATCTCATTTGCTATTCCTTCGATGGCACTGCCTCGCTAAAAAGCATGCCCATTGCAGTCGTTTTCCCTACAAACACTCAAGAAGTCTCTACTATCATTCGGCTCTCATCTAAAAACGGGGTCTGCATATCCACTCGAGGATCCGGCACTGGCCTGAGCGGTGGATCCGTTCCTAGCGAAGATAGTATCGTTCTTGCGACTGGCAGAATGAATCGAATTCTCGAATACGACAAAGAGAACCTCACATTGCTAGTCGAGCCAGGACTCGTGACCAGTCGCATTAGCGAAACAGTCGAAGCCGACGGTCTCTTTTATCCACCCGACCCGAGTTCGATGAAAATCTCTACGATCGGCGGTAACGTAGCTAATAACTCCGGGGGGTTGCGTGGATTGAAATACGGCGTAACGCGTGATTACGTTATGGGAATGGAAGTCGTCATGGCCAACGGCGAAATCGCTTGGCTAGGTAGTAAATGCGTTAAGGACGTAGCCGGCTACTCATTGAAGGATCTTTTCATCGGCAGCGAAGGTACCCTGGGAATCATCACAAAAGTTCTCTTGAAGCTGATACCCAAACCAGAATCACGTCGAACCCTGCTAGCCCTGTACGACTCAATGGACGATGCTGCTGCAACGGTGTCCAAAATAATTTCTTCGAAGATCATTCCTTGCACGCTAGAATTTATCGATCAATTCACTCTTCAATGTGTTGAAGACTTCGCCAAAATCGGTCTTCCAACGGATTGCGGCGCGGTTCTCCTAATGGAAACCGACGGCTTTCCTGCTCAAGTCGAAAGCGAAACCGAGCGAATGAAAGCGATCGCCCTAGAGATGAGGGCTCGAGAAGTTCGCATCGCCGCCAGTGAAGAAGAAGGCGTTGCATTGGCCACCGCGAGGCGATCTGCCTTTGCCGCTGTCGCTCGTATCCGCCCAACCACTATACTTGAAGACGTTACAGTACCACGTGACAAATTAGTCGAGATGACCCAATTCGTTCGAGAAACCGCCGAACGACACAATGTAAGGATCGCCAACTACGGCCATTTTGGTGACGGAAATCTCCATCCTACGATTCTTGCTGACGAACGCGACGAGGAGGAAATGAAGCGCGTTCACAAAGCCATGGACGACCTAATAACCAAAACGATCGAACTGAAAGGCACAATTACCGGCGAACACGGAATTGGACTCGCCAAAAAAGAATACCTCAAACAGCAATTCCAAGATTACAGCTACGAACTTCTCAAACTCGTAAAACGCTCATTCGATCCTAACAATCTACTCAATCCAGGCAAAATTTTCGATGTCTGAAACCGGTCCAAGCCTCCGCCTCCAGTCCCTCGACTACTCAGTCCTGCAGCAATGCATGCATTGCGGCATGTGTTTGCCGACCTGCCCGACCTACGACACGACTGGTATTGAAACCAATAGCCCTCGCGGCCGTATTGCTTTGATGCGGACAATTGCCGACGGTGAACTCGAGCTAACCAAAACGTTTTCGGACGAAATGTACTACTGCCTCGGCTGCTTAGCCTGCACGACGGCCTGTCCCGCCGGAGTCGACTACGCCCATATGTTCGAAGCCGCGCGAGCTGATATTGAAGATCACCAATTACTCGATACATCGGAGCGAAAGTTTTGGCGGTGGCTAAGCGTCAAATTCATTTTTGTCCACCCGCGGTTGCTACGGTTCGTAGGCCACTCGATGCGATTTTATCAACAATCGGGGCTCCAAAATCTATTACGCAAAACCGGCTTCATGAAGCTCCTGCCCCAAAACCTACAGGAACTCGAGCCCATGACACCTACGATCAAGGACGCGTTCACAGACGAAATCGTCGCCGAGACCGAATCACCCCCTTCTAAAAAAACCTCCTATCGTGTCGGCATGCTAAGCGGCTGCGTTCAGGATATCGCCTTCAGCGACATCAATCGCGACACTGTCGACGTCCTGCTCGCCAATAACTGCGAAGTCATAACTCCACGCAACCAAAGTTGTTGTGGTTCACTCCACTCGCACAACGGCGAAATCGAACTCGCCAAGGAACTCGCGAGGAAAGCAATCGACAGCTTCGATCTCGATACCCTCGATGCGATCATCTCAAACGCAGGCGGCTGCGGTAGCCATCTTCGTCACTATGGACGTTTACTGTCCGACGATCCTCAATACGCAAAACAAGCCCTCCAATGGGATGCGAAACTCAAAGACATTCACGAATGGCTAATGAGCATTGACGTCCGTGATCCGGGTCCACTGATCGAAGCCGCCGAGATAACCTACCACCCATCATGCCACCTCTATCACGGCCAAAAAGTAGTAAAGCAGCCCACTCAACTACTCTCAAAAATCCCCAACGTAACGCTCAAGGTCTTAAAAGAAGCTGACTGGTGCTGCGGTAGCGCCGGCGTGTACAACATCACTCAACCTGAGCAAGCTAAACTTCTGCAAAACCGCAAAGTGGAAAACATCAAGGCAACCGGCTGCAAAATCATCGCCACATCCAATCCTGGTTGTCACTTGCAGATTCAAAATGGTCTAGGCTTCGACTACAAAGTCCGCCACCCAATCAGCATTTTGGCCGAAGCCTACCGGAACTGTTGATGGGGCCCTCTCCGCCACCCGATAAGGAAGATTCGAAAATTAAAAGATTGGAAAATTGGAAGATTCCTCCGTCCTCCACCCTCCGACGATCTCCTTTTTCGCGTACTTTCGCGTGTTTAGCGGACAAACCCAAAACCTAATTGGCGACAGCCAACCTATGTTCGCAAAGCGAACCCTGACCAAAAAGAATCGTTGATCACTCATCGCCAATCCCTCATACAGGTTCCTTTGCGTACTTCGCGATCTTTGCGGTTAAGAACCATCATGACGCTCGCTTTACGAAGACCCTTTGCAATGAGCCTATGGGTCAAGGTTACCTTTGGCAACACAGGGTCGCCGGCACGCCATTAAGTTTCTTGGGTTGAGAGCAGAGGGTCTCGGCGTGTCGGGGCCAAATTTGCGAAAGAGAGACTAAGGAAATGATTATTAGCCGCAAGGAAGCGAAGGATTGGAAAATTGGAAGATTTGAAAACTGGAAGATTCCTCAGTCCTTCGAACTTCACCCCGCCTTCAGCATTTGACACAGCCCCCCCTTCTGGGTGTTCATTTACATACCCCATGAAAACCTTACTTGCCCTTTCACTCACGCTCCTTGTTTCGCTAATCGCTTCGGCTCAGCTCCGCCCAAACATCCTGATCATCTTCACCGACGATCAAGGTTATGGTGATGTCGGGTGCTACGGAAATGAAAAGCTCAAAACCCCACGTCTCGACCAGCTCGCCATGGAAGGCACTCGGTTTACGAGTTTCTATGCTCAACCGGTTTGCGGACCATCCCGCTCCGCCCTTCTAACAGGACGGTACCCCGCACGAAGTCTCGGCTGGGGCATGCCCGCCGACGAAATCACATTTGCGGAACTAATCAAAACAGTCGGTTATCAAACCGCTTGCATCGGAAAGTGGGACGTATCGAACAGAAAGCCCATCATTGATCGGATGCCCAACGCCCAAGGCTTCGACTACTATTTCGGACCGCTTGGAGCCAATGACGGCGGCCGCGTTAAATTCCACGAAAACAACGATGCCGCCGGTGAGACGCTCGACATGTCCAGCCTCACTCGCATGTACACGAGCAAGGCAATCGATTACCTAAAGCGGCAACGAGACCCCTCAAAGCCCTTCGTTCTCTATGTCGCGCATACTATGATGCACGCAGTCGTCGACGCATCTCCGAAATTTCGAGGCAATTCCAAAGCCGGCCTCTTCGGCGACGTGGTCGAAGAATTCGACTACCAAACCGGTCGACTGATCGACACATTGGACGAACTCGGACTGCGCGAAAACACCCTCGTTATTTACACCTCCGACAACGGACCCTGGAATCAACCCAGATACTACGAAAGCAACAAACGCCACCCAGAAGGCGCCGTGTTCTGGGGAGAAACCGGCCCCCTGCGCGCCGGAAAAGGATCAGCCTACGAAGGCGGATCGCGCGTGCCCTGTATTGTTCGTTGGCCCGGACAAGTTCCCGCAGGACGTGTTTCAGACGCGCTATTTGCGACGATAGACCTGCTTCCAACAATTGGATACCTAAGCGGTTATGAAAAACCCAACGACCGTATTATCGACGGCATCAATCAAACCGATCTACTGTTGGGCAAATCCGAAACAGGCAATCGAAAGACTTTCTTCTACAGTCAGATTTCTTCAGACCCGGTAGGTATTCGCGTTGGAAAATGGAAACTCCTTATGCCCGGAAGAGCGCCAGAAAAGCCTCACCGGTATTTGACCGATTTCGGAACCAACGACTTCGAACTTTACAATCTCAATTCAGATATCGGCGAACAGAAAAACCTCGCCAAACAACGCCCAGAGGTCGTCAAACGCCTCCGCAAACAATTCGTCCAAGCCAACATCAAGAAATAAACAAGGCATCCAAACCAATGCGAAACCACCCCTTAATCCTATCGTTCACACTAGTTCTTCTTTCGCTGCCGCTGTTTGCCGAGTCGCGTCCTCAGCAACCTTCCTCCTGGAAAGAAGGTTACGTCACCACAAACGAAATACGCATTCATTACTGGCGTACCGGGGGCGATAAACCGCCGCTCATAATGACCCATGGCTTTTCTGATCATGGTCTGTGCTGGACGAGCATCGCACAAGAGCTGACCGACCGATTCGACGTAATCCTTCCCGATGCTCGAGGACACGGCCATTCCGATCCACCTTCAAAGTCTGAAGCAGCCGATGCACAGGTCGAAGACATCGCAGGATTAATCAAAGCGCTGAATCTAAAGAAACCGATCATTCTAGGCCATTCGATGGGCAGCTCTTCCGCAGCCTGGTTCGCTGCTCGTTACCCAAACATTCCCCAAGCAACTATACTCGTCGACCCACGTCTCGTAAGTCGAGCACCAGCCGAATCCAATTCCCGCAACAGCGCTACAGCTATCGAAAAACGAGTCGCCTCGATTATCAAAAAAAATAACGCCAGCTACGAAGATCTGATTAATGGACAGATGAAGCAAAACCCTCACTGGGGAATTACCGAACTTCATTTCTGGGCTCTATCAAAACAAATCCACCATCCCTACGCCGCCTACACAAGTACCTCCGAGCGCCCTCAAATGAGCGAGCTGTTCACGACAATCACCAGCCCTACGCTTATTCTGAAAGCCGACGACCAAGGAGACCTTAGACAAAAGAACGAAACAGTCGCCGCTATTTTGCAAGACGGTCAGCTGGTTCACATAGAAGGCGCTCGACATAGCGTGCATCGCGACCAAAAACAACGCTTCATGAATGCCTTGAATTCATTTTTAGCCCGTATCCAAAGATAGCGTATGCAACTATACCGCACCCTAACATGTCTCGCAATCGCTTGCTCTTTAAATATGTTTACCTCTACGCTCGCAGAGGACCGCCCCAACATTCTACTCATTCTCGCTGACGATCTAGGGTTCGAAGATCTCGGATTTCAAAACTCGCCGGAAATCCAATCGCCCAATCTCGATCGACTAGCCACCAATGGCATCCGATTTGCTGACGGACACACCACCGCCTCGGTATGCAGCCCTTCGCGAGCCGGACTGATGACTGGTCGTTACCAACAACGATTCGGACATGAAGCCAACGTCCCGCCTACTCCTCATGGCATGGACCTCGACGAAGTCACACTTGGACAGAGAATGCAGCAAGCTGGCTACCGCACAGGTATCATCGGCAAGTGGCACCTTGGCAATCTAGATTCCCAATACCCGACAGCCCGAGGTTTCGACTATTTTTACGGACTGCGCGAAGGAAGCCGTAGCTATTTCTACAACGCCAAAAAGGACGACAAACCGGGCAATCACCACGGAATTGAAGAGAATGGAAAACAAGTCAGCTTCGAAGGTTACCTAACCGATGTCCTCGGAGATAAAGCCATCGATTTCATCGACGAACCTTCTAAAAAACCGTTCTTCCTCTATCTCTCTTTTACCGCGCCGCACGGACCGATGCATGGCAAAGAGGAAGACATCGCTCGCTTTGCGCACATCGAAAATCCTAAACGTCGCACCTACGCCTCCATGGTCTGGGCAATGGATCGAGCAATCGGAAAAGTAATAGACAAACTCGAAGCTCAAGGCATAGCCGATAATACGCTTATCTGGTTCCTCAGCGACAACGGCGGCGCATCGGGCAATGGCTCAAGCAACCTACCTCTAGCCGGTTTCAAGGGCATCAAATTCGAAGGAGGGATTCGTGTTCCCTTCATTATGCACTGGAAAAATCGCTTTCCCAAAGGACGCGTATTCAATCCCATGGTCAGCGCTCTCGACATCCTGCCCACCTGCTTAGCAGCTGCCGGCGGAGATCCGAAAAGCGAACGCCCATTGGATGGAGTCAATCTCCTCCCCTTCCTTGATACCCCCCAAAACTCGGTTCCCCACGAAACTCTTTTCTGGCACAAGCTCTGGTTTTCCGCAATGCGATCAGGTCCATGGAAGCTTATATACGTTCAAGATTATGGATACGCTCTATACAACCTGGAAGATGACCTGAGCGAACGTAAAGATCTCTCCAAATTAATGCCCGAACGGGTTGAGGAAATGGCTAAGTCCATGAACAATTGGAAGTCGGAACTCGCCGAGCCACAATGGAGCGAAGGCATTCAATGGTTCGACGCGCACAGTAAAAACCATATCCGTATCATCAACGGCGCCCTACGGTAGCAGTGCGCCTTCTAACGTAACTTGCGACAAATATCACATTGCCCATCGCGGGGTGATCAAACTTTCGTTTCACATCACCGAAAGCAACGTTTGGCTGAAACGCGAAAAAGACTACGAGGCACAGGCCAAAATCTTTGGAGCCATCGTAAAAGCCCTCTTGAAAAAACGGCATATGGGGGTTGTCACTCGAAATGTATGGAATCTGAGCGACGGCGATTCATCGGTAAAAATGAAACAATTTGACAACTGTCTGTTCTACCTAGGATACAGAGCCAAACCCGCATACTATGTGATTCAGGATCTTCTTGAGAACCCGCCCGAGCCAAAATAGGCGGCAATTCACACTTAGCCACTCAAACCCATTCAAAAATAGCCGACGATTGACAGACCCTGTCAGGTCGTTTGAGATCCAGCATCCCACTACCCAGCGACCTCGAACGAGGTTCATTTTCCAATCAAACAAAAGACACTATTATGACTCGTACCTTAAATCGTTTACTCACCCTATCTATTCTATCGCTCGCCCTTGCGGTATCATCGGTATCCGTCCTGGGCGCCGGCAAAGTCCTCTATGTGACGCATGAGCCCGGACAATGGCACAAGTACACGCCGCAACTCAAGGTGTTCAAAGAACAAATCGCAAAAAAAGCCGGTTGGGACATCACGATCATGACAGGCGATTACGACAGTTTAATCGAGCAGCTCAAAAAGCGCAATTTTGCCAAAGGCTACGATGCCATCGTCTACAACTACTGCCTTGCGAAGAGCACCGATCTCGACGCTGCTGCCAACGTCATGAGGCAAACACGCAACGGTGGCGTACCAGCGATGCTGATACATTGCTCGATGCACAGCTGGTGGGACACCTACAAAACCGGGGAAAAAGGCGCTTTGGGCGAGGGTTACAAAGGCAAAGCTCTCGCAACTCCAGAAATTGCCAAGAAATGGAAAGCGGAAAACGGCGACAAGCGCTTCCCCGCATATGGCGATTTCACTGGTGTAGCTAGCGTTCGCCACGGAAAGAAACTCCCCATCACCCTTCACAAAGTCGGCGACCATCCTGCGACCAAAGATCTCAAGGAAGGCTACAAAACGCCAAACACTGAACTCTACAATAATGAGTACGTTTTGAAGCGAGTCGTGCCTATTATCATGGGTTCTCAAGAAGGCGAAAAAGATGCGATCGTCATGTGGACCTGCCCGCAAGGCAAGTCGCAGGTCATGGGCCTTTCGCTCGGTCACGGAGCAGTCGGCGACGGTCCTGACGAATGGGAGACGCCTGAATTCCAAAACCTCGTAATCAATGGCGTCAACTACCTCATCGACAACCCGAAACCGTAAGCAACGGTAGTCTCGAATTTCAAATTGGCAGCTTTCGAAAGGAAGCTGCCAAAATCGTTTTTCGCCCTGAAGCAATTGCTTCTAGGAACTATTTGACAAAGTATATTCTTTACTTATTAATTCTCGACCTAATCCAATTAACCGATAACCGAAAATATTACCATGGCATACGAATTACCCGCGCTTAACTACGCATACGATGCGTTGGAACCTCATATCGACGCTCGCACGATGGAAATCCATCACAGCAAGCATCACCAAACTTACATCAACAACGCCAACGGCGCTCTAGAAGCACACGCCGATCTCGCTGCTAAATCAGCTGAAGAATTGATTTCAAACCTGGACGCAGTACCCGAAGGAATTCGCGGTTTTGTCCAAAACAATGCAGGCGGACATGCTAACCACAGCTTTTTTTGGACGATCCTCAGCCCCAATGGCGGCGGAGCTCCAGTAGGTAAATTGGCAGCAGCGATCGACAGCGAACTCGGCGGATTTGACGCCCTCAAGGCGGCTTTCGCCAAAGCTGGTGCAACTCGTTTCGGCAGTGGCTGGGCATGGATTTGCGTTCGCGACGGCAAGCTTTGCGTTTGCTCGACCGCAAATCAAGACTCACCGATCATGACCGGCGGCACACCTGTAATCGGACTCGACGTCTGGGAACACGCGTACTACCTCAACTACCAAAATCGTCGCCCTGACTACATTTCCGCATTCTGGAATGTCGTCGATTGGAACGCTGCAAACGCGAACTACGAAGCTGCGATTGGATAGGTTTCCACAAAAACGCTTTTAATTAAACGCCGTCACGAAAGTGGCGGCGTTTTTTTGTATTCGAGTAAATACCTCAAAGCTTGCTTCGTTGCTGACTTTGGTAGCGACCGATCTCCGGACAGTCACTAAACAATGAAATCGTTAGGACGTTGTCCCCGACTTGTCCGGTAGCTCCCTCAACAAGGTCCCGATGAGCGCGTACGCGGCAACCTAACCTAAATGTTTCATAAACCGCATATATCTGGAATCATCATTTCTAGTTCAGTGGCGAAGTCTTTACATTATGCCCTGAGCGAGAAAAACGGCCGCTACCTTTTGAATACCTCGGGCCCTGCCCAAGAGTGCTTTATTCGATCAAAACCTCGATTTCCGCTTCTTCGCAGCGGCAATCATCGTCGACTTTGAAACTCTTGAGTGGATAACGAAAGAGCTTCCCCTCGAAATTCCGAAAGTGAATCGCGTCGTCGTCAATCTTCGTAATGTACTGCGGATTCATTGGTACCTTGCCTCCCCCGCCTGGAGCATCGATTACGTACTGCGGCACCGCGTAGCCAGTTGTGTGTCCGCGCAGTTGTTTCATTATCTCCAACCCTTTACAGACGCTCGCCCGCAAGTGAGCGCTACCGGTAATCAAATCGCATTGGTAAATGTAGTACGGACGCACGCGCATCCGAAGCAAACGGTGCAACAAAGCTTTCATCACGTCGACGTCGTCATTCACGTCTTTAAGTAAGACCGACTGATTGCCGAGCGGCGTTCCCGCAAAAGACAAGCGCTCGCAGGCTGCTTTCAACTCCGCTGTACACTCCCTTGGGTGATTCACATGGATACTCATCCATATCGGACCATGCTTCTTAAGCACTTCACATAGACCTTCCGTTATGCGTTGAGGCATGAACACAGGAATACGTGAACCAATTCGAATAAATTCTACGTGCGGAATCTTATTTAGACGCCCAAGCAAGTAGTCGAGTTTGTTGTCCGACAACAAAAGCGGATCCCCGCCACTCAAAAGCACGTCACGCACTTCCGGGTGAGTTTCGATATACTTGAGCCCTTGCTCGAACTCGGGATGAAAATTGTAATCCTGAGCATTGCTCACCAAACGGCTTCGCGTGCAATAGCGACAATACGCCGCGCAACGATCTGTTACCAGAAACAGCACGCGATCCGGATAGCGATGCACTAAACCGGGCACTGGCGAATGAGAATCCTCGCCCACCGGATCGATCATTTCCTCGGCGGAAACCTCCATTTCGCCAGCTCTTGGAATAACCTGCTTGCGAATCGGGCAATTTGGGTCCTCGCGATCGATCAAATTAAAGAAATACGGCGTAATCGCCATCGCCAGCTTCTCATTCGCATGGCGGCACCCTTCTCGCTCATCATCGGTTAGCTCCATCCGAGCCTCTAGTTGTTCGAGCGAAGTGATTCGGTTGCGAAGCTGCCAGGTCCAATCGTTCCATTGATCCTCCGGGACGTCTTCCCACAGACCCTGACCTTCATACCACTGAGTTCTATCTTCGATGTATGCCATAGCGCGTTGCTTAATTATCTTGGGGAAAAGACGAACAAGCAGCCATTTCGTCTGCACGTACACCATTTACTTCCCATTTTTTTGAAATAGGAAGAAAAAGGGATTGGCGCATATCAGTAAACTACCTTTTCTGAAAATCTAAATGAGCGACTCACGATCAGGCGTATTAGCACTCGAAGATGGAACCGTTTTTCGCGGTATAGCATTCGGTAGTGCAAAAACCGTAGTAGGCGAAGCCGTCTTCAATACCAGCATGACCGGTTATCAGGAAATTCTGACCGATCCGTCCTATTTTGGGCAGATCGTTACGATGACTGCTCCTATGATCGGAAACTACGGAATCACCGACGAGGACAACGAAGCGCTACGCCCAATGGTGCAGGGATTCGTTGTTCGCGAACTCAGCCCGATCGCGAGCAATTGGCGTAGTAAACAAGATCTTCCTTCTTATCTTGAAGAAAATGGCATTCCTGGACTGGAACGCATAGATACGCGGGCTCTCACGAAAAAGCTACGTGTTCACGGTTCGATGAAAGCCTGCCTCAGCACAGAGGAAATTTCCGACGAAGAAGCAGTCAAACGTGCCCAAGAATGGGAAGGCATCGTCGGCGCTGACTACGTCAAAGAGGTAACTTGCTCAGCTCCATACGTCTACAAAGCGAATGAAAGCGAAAACTGGCCCTACAATCCAGTCGGCTCCAAAATTCGCCACCCATCCGAAAACAAGCCGAAATTCCGCATTGCCGCACTCGATTTCGGAGCGAAACAATCGATTTTCCGCGAACTCGCTTTCCACGGCTTCGAAGTACACGTCTTTCCAGCGACCGCATCGGTCGAGGAAATCAAAGCGATCCAACCAGAAGGCATTTTCCTTTCCAATGGACCAGGCGACCCGGAAGCAGTGACGTACGCGCACGAAACCGTTCGCCAACTCATCGAAGAATTTCCGACCTTCGGCATCTGCCTCGGTCACCAAATCATCACGCACGCCATTGGAGCCAAGACCTACAAACTCAAGTTTGGCCATCGTGGCGGCAACCAACCCATCAAGAATCTAGAAACTGACTGGGTTGCTATCACCGCTCACAATCACGGATTCGCAACGTCCGAAGAAGGCCTCGAAGAAGCCGGAGCGATTGTAACTGAGATCAATCTCAACGACAAGACGATCGCAGGCATCAGACTAAAGGACAAACCCGTCTTCTCGGTCCAATACCATCCAGAAGCCGGACCTGGCCCAAGCGACGCCAATCCAAACTTCGCCAAATTCTACGATCTCGTAGCCGCCAATCAAACGGCGAACGCGTAGATCCTAAGTTCTGCCCAATAGTAGGGTTGGTCCAGCACTGCGTTGGTTGAGCTCTATTTTGCCCCCTCGGCCAAATACGCCTCAAACGCGTCCACATCTTCAGCCGTATCGATCCCGATCGACGGCTCATTCGTCAGGCCAACCTGAATCGAATAACCGTTTTCCAGCACGCGCAGTTGCTCCAGCTTCTCAATCGCTTCAAGCTTTCCCTCCGGCAAAGCGCAGTAAGCATTTAGAAAGTCCGCCTTGTAAGCGTACAAGCCAAGATGACGATACGCCGGGGCCTTGTCTACCCAAGCATCGTCGAAATTTTCAAATCCGTCTCTATTATAAGGAATCGGAGCTCTCGAAAAATACAGCGCTTGTCCTTGATCCGAAATCACCACTTTAACCTGATTCGGATCAAGAAAATCTGAGCGCGTCGTAAACGAAGTAGCCAAAGTTGCCATCGAAGCACCTTTCTTGAGCATAGCCTCCAAAGCCCGAATTTGTCCCCCAGCGACCAAAGGCTCATCCGCCTGAACATTGATGATCGCACCCGCTCCAATCGTCTCATTGGCCTCTGCCAACCGATCCGTCCCGCAGCTGTGATCCGATCGCGTCATGATCGCATTGAAACCCGCATCCCGCAAAACGCGCTCGATTTTCAAATCGTCGACCGCGAAATAACGGTCGATATCCGGAACCTCCGCCTCCAAGCGTTCAGCCACCCATAAAACCAAAGGCTTACCCTGGATCGGATGAAGCAGCTTTTCAGGAAATCGAGTGGACGCGAGACGCGCCGGAGCAATAATCGCTAGCATATTTAACCATAAAAGCCCTTCTGCCTCATTTGTGAACTCGCAAATTTCTGAATTATCGCTTGTTTTTAGACCAATAACACTATTTGAAGCCCCTAATGGACTCAGCAAAACTACCCTCCGAAGGACAATCAGTCGAACGGAATCTCCTGGTGCAAAACCAAATGGGAATTCACGCACGTCCTGCTGCCATGATCGTTCGTGCTGCTAACAAGTACGAAAGCGAAATATTTTTCGAAAAAGACGACGAGCAAGTGAATGGCAAATCCATCATGGGTCTGATGATGCTAGCAGCCGGTAAAGGCTCTACCATCAAGGCAATCGCCTCCGGAAACGACGCCGAGCAAGCCCTCAACGAATTGGAAGAGCTTTTCGCTACCAAGTTCGACGAGAAATAAGCCCCCCCGCAAGCTTAGTTTGGTAGGGCATGAGCGTCCCGCTCCGTCGCATTTCCCTCATCCACAACCCTATCTGCGATAGAGAAAAGCCTGCCCACAGATTGCTATTTCAACCCATAGAACGCATACGCGTTTTCAGTTGTCTTCGCCGCAAAGGCATCCCCGTCTACCCCAAACAAGTCCGCGCAGAAATCCGCCGTGTGTCTCAAATACGACGGTTCGTTCGGTTTCCCTCGATGAGGCATTGGCGACAAATAAGGAGCGTCCGTCTCGATCATCAATCGATCCAGACCTTGCAATTTCGCAGCTTCGCGGACCGACTCGGCGTTTTTAAACGTAATCACGCCAGTGAAACTCCCGTATCCTCCGCGATCCAGCAGCTGCTTCATTTCCCCTGGCCCTTCGGAAAAACAATGGAAAATCACCCGATTCCAGTTCACGCCCGAAGCGTCAATCATCTCCACACATTCATCAAAAGCCCCGCGGGAATGAATCACGACCGGCACGTCTAAACCTTTCGCCAATTGCAGCTGACGAGCAAAAGCCGCCTGTTGCTGTTCGAAAATCCCTTTCGCTGCATCCGCCTCTTTAGGCAGGTGAAACCGATCCAACCCAATTTCCCCCAAAGTCACGGGGCGATTCGTTCGCTCCCAATACGCCTCGATCCGGTTCGCTGCATCTTCCCAACCCGGTTCCACCGAACACGGATGGATACCCACGGTATAGTCGACCTTTCCAGGGCGTGTCTCGGCAATGTCGGCGTACAAATCCCAATCATCCAAATCCGTACCCACCGCGATCATACGATCGACGCCAACCTTAGCCGCAGCTTCCAGTGTTGCATCTAAAACACCATTGCGGTGAAATCGTTCGAGGTGCGTATGCGTATCGACTATTGAACTCACAAAAATCGATTATGCCAGAAGCCCGAAGATTGAAAGCTAATCTTTTTGTCACTCTCCCATTGCCAAACCGATCCCTTTTTGTCATCTCCGAACCTTCATTTTCACACCCCCCCCTTTTTAAACACTATGTCCAACGAAATCGAAAACGTCATCATCGTAGGTACCGGCTGCTCCGGTCTCACCGCCGCAATCTACGCAGCCCGCGCAAGCCTTAACCCGCTCGTAATCGAAGGCAACCTACCTGGCGGACAATTGACCCAAACGAGTGAAGTAGAAAATTTCCCAGGATTCCCCGAAGGAATCGACGGTTTCATGCTCATGGACAACCTCCGCAAGCAAGCCACGAGATTCGGCACGCGCTTTGAACAAAGCTTCATCGAGTCGGTCGATTTTACGCAAACTCCCTACACGCTCCGATCTGCGAATAAAGAGTACAAAGCGCACACCGTTATCATTTCGACCGGTGCATCCCCTCGGCTGCTCGGCGTTCCCGGCGAAAAGGAAATGTTCGGCGGCAAGGGAGTCACCACCTGCGCGACTTGCGACGGCGCATTCTATCGCGACATGGATGTCGTGGTTATTGGCGGCGGCGACACCGCTTGCGAAGAAGCGCTTTTTCTCACGCGATTTTGCCGTAAAATTACGCTTATCCATCGCCGTGACGAACTACGAGCATCCAAAATTATGGCCGAACGCACTATCGCCCACGAAAAGATCGAAATGGCTTGGGATACTTTGGTCGAAGAAATCGAAGCCGACGAAACCGGCAACGTTAGTGGCATTCGCGTCAAAAATCGCAATACCGACGAAGTCAGCGTAATCGACTGCAAAGGCGTATTCATCGCTATCGGGCACCTTCCAAACACAGGCCCTTTTGCCGATGCAATTCCCGTCGACGACAATGGCTACTTCGTTCCAGAAACCGGCAGCCAAGTAAAAACCGCCATTCCCGGCGTCTACGTCTCCGGCGACTGCGCCGACCATGTATACCGTCAAGCGATCACCGCCGCAGGCATGGGTTGCCAAGCAGCAATCGAAGCCGAACGTCACCTCGCAGAGTCGGGGTAGTCCGACACGCCTCGTCTCGCATGTTTTCGTCGCAATATCGAATAATTGAATACTCTCACATCGGCCGCTACCAGTTCCAGCGTTCCTCCTATATCTCGTTCAATCGCGGTCTACCGTTTTCGACGACAAATGAAGCGCGTGTATTTAGCGACGCTCCCTTCTGCTCGACGTATTCCACCGTTCGGTAGTGCGTTTTCCACTCTTTCTGAGTCACATCGCAACTAACGTATCCACGTTCGACGTTGTGAAATTTGACGAATGGATTGTCCCGCTTGATCTCGTCAATATGATCAGGCGTACGCTTTCCGTTTCCACCCGAACTAATTGACGTTCCAACGAACTCAACTCCAACTGCTTTCGAATTCGGATCCAGAGCTTCCATCCAAAGTTCGTTTGCCCAATTCGAGTGAATATCTCCGGTCAATACGACGGGGTTCCGAATTTCGCTTTGCCCCATAAATTCCAAAAGCTTTAGTCGCTCGACTTCGCAGCTCGTCCATTTGTCCATACTAAACCCGACCTCTTCCGTGTAGTCGCGATCGTGCTGGGCAACCATCACTTGTTGAGCGAGCACGTTCCATTCAGCTGGCGATTTCTCCATACCGTCCATCAACCACTCGCGCTGCTCCTTTCCAAGCATTGTATTATTCGGATTCATCGCCTCTTCGCAAATTACCGATTTCCTATCACCGCAGGGTTGATCAGTCCGATATTGACGTGTATCCAAAACAAAGAAATCAGCCAAATCACCAAACGAAACTTTCCGATAAAGCAACATATCAGGACCTTGCGGCAACGACGATAACCTCAATGGCATATGCTCGTAATAAGCCTTATACGCATTTGCCCGGCGCAACAGGAAGCCCTCTCTATCCACACCTGCGTCTTGGGAAATGTCAGCCGCGTAGTTGTTATCCACTTCGTGATCGTCCCACGTGACCAACCACGGAGCTGCTGCATGAGCCGCCTGCAAAGCAGGATCCGATTTATAGAGAGCGTAGCGGTTTCGATAATCCGAAACTGATTCAATTTCCTGACCCGTATGCTTACGAATGCGGTTTTCCTTACCCGCTCCCTCGTAAATATAATCGCCCAAGTGAACAATCAGATCCAAGTCTTCGCGAACCATGTGTTCGAATGCCGTATAATAACCGCTCTCGTAATGCTGACAGGAAGCGAATGCAAAACGTAACCGATCCGGCATTGCTCCAGGTAATGGCATCGTTCGCGTACGCCCAATCTGACTCACTTCCGAGCCTGCTTTAAACTGATACCAATACCAACGATCCGGCCAAAGCCCCTCAACCTCGACGTGCACCGAATGCGCCCAATCTGGACGAGCGGTCATCTTGCCCTTCTTCACGACCTTCGTCATCGCTTCATCCTCGGCGACCATCCACGAAACCTCGATTTGGTCATCGTTCATTCCTCCTCCATCAAGCGGACTTGGCGCCAATCGTGTCCACAAGACCATCCCATCAGGACTCGGATCGCCTGATGCAACGCCAAGCGCAAATGGGTAGGAAGAAAACTTCGGCCGCTGCGTCACCGCACCAACTGCTCGCGACGACCAAAGGGCAGCCGCGGCTAACGAACTTGTTGCAAGAACGAAGGACCGACGATCCAAAGTTCCGTTTTCGGAGATTTGATAATGAGGTAAGGGCATGTCTGCATTTCTACCTGCGAGGCCGTTCCCGTGTCAATGAAGACAGTGGCTACTTAGCTCAAAACAGATCCCTTTTCTTTCTAAGGCGCTGCCAATAATAGTAGCATAGGCATCCTGCCTGTGAAGAGACCGCCTGGAAGCCTGCGCGCCTTTTCGTTTCGTAAAGGTAAGCTAATGATTTGAACTCTAGCCGCGAACCTATCAACTTTCCCTATACGCCAAACAATGAAAGCAATCGCCCCATTTCTCCTCATCCTCTTAACCGCTCTCTCAAGCGCTCAAAAGAAGGAAAGCTATCCACCCCACCCCGACAGTTTAAAGAAATCGGGCGTCCCAGAAGGTTCAGTCAAAGGTCCCTTCAAATTCTACAGCGATATTTTTCCCGGTACCGAACGCGATTACTGGGTCTACGTTCCAGCGCAATACAAAGCAGACGAGGCCGCTTGCCTCATGGTTATCCAAGATGGATACGGCCTCGCCAAACGCTGGAACATTCCGACGACATTCGACAACCTCATCCACGAAAACGCCATGCCCGTTACACTTGGGCTTTTCGTCACTCCAGGTTCCGTACCAGCGACCAGTTCCGAAACGATGGCACGTCGCAATCGAAGTTTCGAATACGATTCGCTGGGCGACCGCTATGCTCGCTTCCTCATTGAAGAGCTCCTACCTGAAGTCGAAAAATCTTACAACATAAGTAACGACCCTAACGATCGAGCAATCGGCGGTTCTAGCTCCGGAGCTATCTGCGCTTTTACGGTCGCTTGGGAACGCCCTGACGCATTTCGTCGTGTATTCACTGGAGTGGGTACATTCACTGGGCTTAGAGGCGGCGATTACTATTCGACGCTCGTGCGCAAAACCGAACCTAAGCCGATTCGAATCTTCATGCAAGACGGCAAGAACGACTTGAACATCTACGCTGGCAGCTGGTTTGACGCGAACCGGGAAATGCTTTCATCGCTCAAATTTGGCGGATACGACGTAAACCACGTTTGGGGAGAAGGCGGTCACGGGTCGCTCCACTCATCCTCCTTAGCACCCGATGCACTGCGCTGGCTCTGGCGAGACTATCCCAAACCAATTGAAACCCGCCCCTCTCCCGATCGCCGCCTCAATTTACTAATCCCCGGTGAAGAATGGGAATTGGTGAGTGACGGATACCGGTATACCGAAGGTCCTGCTCTCAGTCCAGATGGAGACGTTCTTTTCACAAACGGGGCCAGCCAAAGTATTTTCAAAATCGACTCGAAGGGTAAGACCAAAAAGTTCGCTCAAAGCGAATTCAAAGTTGGCGGACTCATGTATAGTCCCGATGGATACCTTTATTCCACTCAAGGCGGAAGTTCTCAGATCGCTCGATACAACAAATCCGGCGAAGAAGAAATCCTCTTCAAAGACGCTCCATGCAACGACCTCGTCGTTTTAGCCAACGGCCACATATATTATACTGATCCTAAGAGTCACCGAATCTGGCACATTGCCCCGGATGGAACCCGAAAGATTGCTCACGAAGGAATCGAAAACCCCAACGGCATCATCGCCTCGTCAGATCAATCCCTCATCTACGCAGCCGATACGAAAGGTAATTACGTATACTCTTTTCAAGTACAAGCCGACGGATCGCTCGCCTACCCTCAGCCCTATTTTTGGATGCATACTCCGATTGACACCAACGTCAGCGGAGCGGATGGCATGACCGTCGACAATGAAGGCAATCTCTACGTAGCGACCACCCTTGGCCTTCAAGTATTCGATCCGGATGGACGCTGTCACCTGATCATATCCAAACCGCAGGACAAGAAACTCTCCAACGTTGTATTCGGCGGACCCAATCGCGACACCCTATACGTCACCAGCTCCGATAAAGTCTACAAACGAAAAACCGACGCCATCGGAGCCGTACCCTGGGAAGCTCCCCTGGAACCCTTTACAGGCAAACTATAAAATCCATGAATGCTCGATCCATCGCCCTAATTCTTTTCAGTTCGCTGATAAGTTCTCAATTCCTGCTCGCCCAAAACAAAAACGACTCGCACTACACAATCGGAGAGCGAACGCGCGACGGAATCGGCAAATACTACCTGGGTCGCGAGATTGCTCAAGTCATGGGGCATCAAGGTATCTCATGGCTCGAACGCGATACGCGCGAAGCGGAGGAAGCCCCAAGTAAGGCAATTGAACTACTCGATCTAAAACCGGATACGATAATCGCCGATATCGGAGCTGGCTCCGGCTTCTATAGTTTTCGCTTGGCCAAACTTTTGCCCCAAGGAAAAGTCATCGCCGTCGACATCCAACAAGAGATGCTCGATTTTCTGGCAAAAAGAGCCAAGGAAACGAATACGCTAAACGTGCAACCGCACATGGGCAGCATCGAAAGCATTCAGCTTCCACCGAACTCAATTGACGCTACTCTCTTCGTGGATGCGTATCACGAATTCTCGCACCCCTTTGAAATGATGACCTCGATTCTCAATGCCCTCCGGCCTGGCGGAATCGTCTACCTTCTTGAGTATCGGGCCGAAGATCAAAAAGTGCCCATAAAGCCATTACACAAAATGAGCCAAGCTCAGGCACGAAAGGAAATGGCTCTTGTAGGATTCGAATGGGTCGAAACCAAAAACGAACTTCCCTGGCAGCACTTGATGGTTTTCAAGAAACCGGAGTGAGATTCACCAAGATTCCTAAAGGTAGTGACCGATCTCCGAGCGGCCATCATTATTGAAGTCGCCACCGACAAGTCGGGGACAATGCCTGAACGATTACATCGTTCAGTGGCCGCTCGGAGATCGGCCGCTACCAAAATCAGCAACGAAGCAAACGGCGAGGCATTCACCCCTTTACTAAGAAACGCACCAACAGTCGCGATTCACCTAAACCTACAGCTCCAGCTTAACGCCCGTCCGAATTCTCCAACCTCGATCTCGGAAACCGGTCGAATGCGAGGGATCCCCTTCGTAGGTTTCCATGTAGGACTGGTTGGTGACATTGCCCCAACTCGCGTACAAACGTGTCTTCTTCTGAATGTTGTAGCTTACAGATAAGTCTACTCGGCTCCGTGGGCTGACAAAACGATCCTCTTCCGAACTGCTGCCCACACGATAGATTCGCTCGTCCTCGACGTTGACCTTCACCTGAGCGAACAATTTCTCTCGCTCATAGCTCAACGCGAATTTCACCTCATTATCCGGGTGACGAGCCAGTTGCAAAACCTCCCCTGGCCGATTCGGATACTCGAGCTCCGTCTCCTGCTTCACGTAATTGCAATTAAACGACAAGCCATCCCCCAATAGAGGTAGATGCATCGGTTGACTCCATGTCAGCGACAATCCGCGAATCTGAGCATTCGAACTATTCTCGTCGCGAGTCCGTTCATAACCATCATACACGCCGCCGGAAACAATTGATTCGCCAGAGAAAATGTAGTCTTCGACCGCCTTGTCGAATAGCTCCGCCGAAAACATCCCCTCATCTCCTACTTTCAAATCGACCGAAAAATCCACATTCGTATAAAGCGTAGGTCTCAGATCCGGATTACCTTCCGAGATTTCTCGATCTTCCAAATCAACCCGTCGATAGGGGACGACATCGCCATACAAAGGACGCTGAATCGTATTAGTATACGAACTGATAAACGTCGCCCGATCATTTAATTGATAACGTACATGAGCATTTGGAAACGCATGCCCATAGTTCGACGAACCTGTTGTCGGATTAGTCGCCAGGTAAACGAATTCCTCGAAATCACCATCCCCATCCTTATCCAAGGCATCTTTTCCCAACAATACCTCGTTACTCTGAAACGCGATAGACGTGTCTTCCTGGCGCATTCCAAACAAAGACCGCCACTTGCCACGATTGAAATCGACCATCCCAAAATAGGCATCGACCTGTTCCTCAACTTCGTAGGAAGAAGCATCTGAACGTTCGCGCGAACGACGCTCATCGTAGGTGAACGTATCGAAATTATCGGCGATATACGAATCCGCTAAGCCTTTATCGACCTGCATATCCAAACGGTAATTTCCCTCGAGTATATCTCGACCCGCGTCGCCCTTAAAAACCGAGGAAAGCCTAAACGCGTCCTCGCCAGTTTGCCCGTCATAGTAAGCCGATTCGTAACTCAGGACATTGTCGCGAGCTCGGCTTTTCACTCCCATCCGCAATGAGAAATGCTCGCTTCCGAACAAATTCTTCCATTTCACGTTCGAAGAGGCAATCGTATCCGATTCATCGTCGACCCGATCACGCTCCATGAAATCCTCGAGATGAAAATCGTCCGGATTGAAAAGATCCGTCCCATCCGTAGCCACTACCTGAGGAAATCGGTGATCCTGGATATCATATCGCAAATCAACATCCGTCTGCACGAAATCCATACTGTAGTAATCGATCGGCGTGTAACTAGCATCTTGATACGTAAACTTAAGATCTGCTTCCCAATTTTCGCTATCCCAACCGGCGCCTATCGAACTCTCGATTTGTTCACGTTCAGAATCATATCCATCATTGCCCCGTTCGACCAATGCACCGCTTACATTGCCTCCATTAGCATCGACAGACACATACTTCCCTTTGCTCAAACGGTACTCGTAGTGCGGTAATTCCGAATGAGTCTTGAGATTGCGATAACTGCCTCTCCAATGAAAACGCAACTCATCGCTTACCTTGAAATCCAAAGAAGCCCCAATATCTTTATCCGTCATCGTCATCGGATTATCCGAAACTCGATACTCCTTAAGAACGATTTCCGACTCGCCATCGACGTTCCGGCGAAACCAATCCTTGGTCATCATCTGAGTCCCCTCTTGCTCCTTTTCGTAGCCCAAGGTAATACGTCCACCAAGCGTCTTCGCTTCATTCAAAGGACCGCCAATCGAAATACTGGTAT
>JBNMOQ010000040.1:0-25876 GCA_051275055.1 Candidatus Pelagisphaera sp. | reverse complement strand
TTTCCAAACGGAGTTCAGTTCTCCCCCGACCAGAGCCTCCTTTACGTATCCGACACCCGAGGTCAGTTCGTATACAGCTATCAGATACAAACCGATGGATCACTCGCCCACAAACAACGCTACTATCATTTGCGAATCAAAGACGGCTCTACGCAAACCAACGCAGATGGCATGACAGTCGATAGCGAAGGAACGCTCTACGTAACCACCGAGATGGGTATCCAGTTTTGCGATCAAGCAGGTCGCGTCAAAGGCATCATAAATAGACCCCAAAACGCCTGGATTTCCAATGTCGTCATCGGAGGCCCCAACTTCGATCAGCTCTACGCCACCTGCAACGACAAAGTCTACGTTCGTTCGATCAATGCAAAGGCATCCCTATCCTACCAATCGCCCATTACGCCAGCCAAACCGAGGCTGTAGCTTCCCAAGGAGAATCTAGTCGAACCGCAAACATACCATATGAATCATGTCGCCTCTTTTCAGCAAGCTGCCATGAACATACGATTGTCAGTACCCTTTTCGCCAATACGGGCTTGATAGCGCTTACCGCAACGAGGGCAGCTTCCGACATACGCAGTGCCTTCGTCGTTCTGATACAATCGACCGTAACAAGAGCAATTGACAAAGCGAACGCCCAGAAAGCGCTTTCCTTTGTTAGACACTTTTTGAGAAAGTTGCGAACGCATGCTTCGAACCCCTCCTTCGCTCAAGACGCGGTTGCCATGTACTCGAACTGACTAGCTAGAACCTCCATCGAACCGATCAACGACATCCAATCGAAATCGTCTCGTCCATAAGGCTCCCAGCATTCGACCACAGAAGCTTGACCATCTTTCTGCCACATAAGCATGTAATAGTCCATACCCTGCTCGCCATCGCTATGGTCCAGGCATTTAGTCAACAATGGAAGATCCAAGAAATTGAATACAGGATGATCTTTTTCGATATTCGCTTGAAGCACGTTTACTTCCGGCGACCGATCCTCGGAACCAACCAATTCGCAATCCTCCAAAAACTCCCATACGGTTTCGCAATATCGAGCAAGCGTTAGCACGTTCGAATCATCATTGAAAACTACTGAATACACCTGCTCTGGACCATTTGCCGGAACATGAATCAAACTAACGTAATCGCCGCTAAAGCGATGATTTCGTTTATGACAAGGGGTAAACGAAAGTAACATGGAAAGGTACCGATCAATATCGTCTGTCATTAGATGTCTCCTCTATAAAATTATCCAAGTAAGCGAAGTACGATCTGCGGCAGGCCATTGGCCTTATGCAACATCGAGACACTTGCTTCGGTTAGAATTTGGTTTTTGGCTAAACTGGTCGATTCAACCGCAACATCCACGTCACGAATACGAGAATTCGCTGCCATCAAATTTTCCTGCTGCACCTGTAGTTGCGTTCCCACAACACCTAAGCGTGATTGCTCCGCGCCAAGATTCGCTCGTTCCTGAGCTATCTGCGCCACTGCGGCGTCTAGCACTTCTAATACATTAGGGCTGTCTACGTTTACATCGGCTTGCGAACCGTCCACCGAGGTATCCCAAATCAGGTCTGATATTCCCGATCCGATTTCACGGAGATTAACCTGGCTAACATTCATCGTCTGCGAACCCGAAGCTCCAATGACGACTATCATGTCAGCTCGTGCTCCAAAAAGCTCAATGCCATTAAAAGATCCACTAGGCGTGGAGCTAGAAGCATTCCAATTCGGATCGCTATCAGTCCCATTATCCCCTACGCCAATTGTATCGCGCAATTGGTTTTTCATGTGCTCGTATTCAGAACCATACAACGCGCGATCTTCAGGAGATTTCGTTCCATCCGAAGCGAGTACCGCGAGTTCGTTCATACGATTGAGCACCTCGCCCATCGACTCCAGGAATCCATCGGTCGTCTGCGAAAGCGAGACCGCATTCTGTATGTTCGTCTGCGCGGCTTCGATCCGTGAATTTTGAGCCTGAATTTTCTCCGAAATCGATAACCCTGCCGCGTCATCCGACGGCTTAACGATTTTGTTGCCCGTACTGAGCCGAGCCATCGAGCGGTTCATCGCTGTTTGGCTTCGCTGTAATGCAGAAGATGCTTCTACTGCATTTTGATTAGTATTTATAACCATATTATTACCTCATCCCTTAGGTTTAATCGAACAGTCTCGAACCTTACTACGATTCTGTTCTATCTTTATCTTGCTTCCTGCTTGCCAAGCGTTTTGCCAGCCCAGAGAGCTGTGGCTTAGTGGCTGATTCTCCTGTAGCGACCACCGGAGCGGCAACCGCTTCACGATTAGTCGCGGAAACCTCTTCCACGAGTTCTTTACGTACGATCGGTATCGAACGCGGTGCGTCGATTCCTAGCTTTACGACATCTCCATCGATGCGCGTAATGCGTATTTCTATATTGTCGGCAATGACTATTGCCTCGTTTACCTTCCTGGATAAAATGAGCATGGCTGTTTCCTTCCTGGGTTAGCCGTTAACAGAATCTGATAATATCGAATGCTTGGTTGAGAACCTCATATGGTTCGAAACGATCACTTGCTTTCCGAGCAACGAATTACGATTCAAAATAATTGGGGCGACAAGATTGACGGTAGCGGACTCTATGTCCCCACCATCACGGATAGTTACTATATTTAAAATAAGCGCATCACTGGCCTTTTCAATCCCGAAAGTCTTGGCGTCGTCATCCGCAACCTCGATTTCGTAATCGCGAAGTATCTCCGACGGTTCGATCACTACAAATCCAAGTTCGTGATTTCGCTTCGACCTTATCCACATAAAGGGAAGCTCCTCACTGTTCACCAACAGTTCAAACTCGAGATCGTCAGGAAAGCCTAGCATCCCTTTCGTCATGCGAAACTCGATCGGTTTTACCCAAACTTCTTTATCCTCTAGCGATTCAGTTGCTAATTTCATGACTTATAAAATTTCTATAATGCTCTTTACTTTATATATAATTAAGCAGAGATGAGTTGAGCACCTTGCCCGCGCTTTGCAGTGATGCTTGATACGAATTTTGTATTTGCGTTAGACGAACGATCGTCTGGGAAAGGTCCACATCCGCTTCCGCTGAAATATTCTCCTCGAGGTCCATGAATCGTTGTTGGCTCAAATTCTGGTCGAATTCGATCCGCAACTGGACTGAACCTTGACGACTCAACGAGAAAATTAAATCGTCCTCAGAAGTTTCAAGATCTGCTCGGATGGTTGAAGTCACCGCATTTTGGTCGCCGCTCTCCAAAGCATCGCGAAGTTTCACCATTCGATTAATGAAATCGCCGAACTGCTGATTCGTAGCGCCTTCAGTAAATGGCGACACCTTGCCCGATTCCGATAAATGAAACTCTGGACCCTTGGCTGCTCCCTGATAAGTGATCGCCGTTCCAGCACCCGCTCCATCCGGATCTTGGGTTTTTCCGTCAACATCCAAATTCGCTGCGAATGGTTCGGTTCCACTTGCAATACCACCAAAAATGTACTCGCCATTGAATTTGGCATTTGCGCTCTGCAAAGCATGCTCGATCAATTCATCGACCTCTTCCGCATAAGCCTGCAGCCCTTGACTACCGGTCAAATCATTGGCTAATGTTGAAATCTCGCTAACACGATCCGAGATTCTAATAAAGTTCTGAAGCTGGGAAATCGTAGTATTGTTTATATTCTGAGCACGATCGCCATTCTTCGAATACTGCGTGAGCTTACCCTTTTCCTCCTGCATATCGAGGATACGGTTTCCTGCTGCCGAATCATCGGATATGTCTGTAATTCTTTGTCCGTTCGCCGCCTGCTCTTGCAATGAATTCATCTGCTTCGTAATACGCTGCAAATGACGCAAAAGCGTATCAGGATATGTATTGTTGGTAACTCTCATGGCGGGATATTTTCGTTTCGGCGTACTATACTAGATCAATCGATTGATGATGACATCGAGCATTTCATCAATTGCCTTTATATGTCGCGCCGTTGCTTCGAACGCTCTTTGAAATTTCATCATGTCCGTCATTTCCTCGTCGATAGAAACTCCCGAAACGGAATCCTGCTGTTCTTTTAGCAGGTTAAATACGATGCCTTCATCCTCCAGTCGAGATTCGACTGTGGCTACATTCTGCGCCAGTTCGGAAATAGTAGCTCGATAGAAACTACTAAAGGAGCGATCACCCAATCCCGAAAACTCGGCGCCATCCAATTCCGCGATTGCTAGAATTAAAGTATTGTCGCCCTGCTCCTGCGCTACATCGTTTGTCGTGCGCAATGTCGTCGTAGAAAGCGTTGAGTCCAACGAGATACCAGCTGCAGTTCTCTGAGCAGGATCTCCTGTATCTGCAAAGTAATTCGTATTACCCGGTGCTGTTCCCGTGTTATATAGACCATTTACTTGGACCACCATCTCGGAAGCTAACCGATCTAAAGATCCGATATAGTCCTGTATTCCCCCATCTCGGGCGGTCAATGCCCCATGCATGCTACCTCCTTTTATAAGGATCTGTTCGCCACTGCTTTCGATTGAAAACTTTGCCGCACCAGGAATACTGTCATCAAAACCAATTTGCTCGAAGCGGCCTTCATTAACCAATTTGAACGAACCATTGATAGTCGAAACTGAAACGCTCACCTGCCCGCCGCTGCCCTTGATGTTGCTTACATCAATTTGAATAAATTCGGAAAGATCAGCCAATCGAGCTTGGCGCTGATCACGTAAAGTTAACGCCGCGCCCGCATTGCTGGCCTCGGCACGAGCAATTTCCGCATTCAAACGAGCGACCTCTCCAATCAAGCGGTTCGTATCACCCAAATCAGTTTCCACCTCACTCGAAAGATCATCCTTCAAATCCGAAAACCGCTTCGAAGTTACATTCAACTTCTGAACCAACATCTCGGATTTCTGAAGCAAAGACTCTTTCTCGGCATCCGAACTTGGGTTAGCCGATAACGAGTGAAATGCGTTAAAGTAATCATTTACGACCTCAGCGAGCCCGCCAGCGCTTGAACCGTCGTTGGCTACGCCGTCGATAAACGCCGAGTCGCCGGTACGGTTAATCTCCTGCCCCATATTCGCCTCCGCTTTCGCGAGAGCATCGTACTGGGATTGAAGGGAACTATTAATACTCGTCTCGCGCAAAACCTCACGATCGAGAACCGTGTCACGCATCTGAGCGAAACCGACTACCTCTACCCCGAGACCACGGGGACCAACCAAAGTTTGAATAGTACCGCGATCGCCGAGAATTGCTTTCTGGCGCGCATACTCGGGATTGTTCACATTGGCGATATTGGTACCGGCCGTCGTTACGCCGAACCGATGTGCATTCAACGCTTTGGTAGCGTTGGCAAGATCACCCATTATGTTAGAACTCATATCCCGTATTCTCTATTTAAGTACCAATAGCCTAAACGAACGCTTTGTACGTGGTAGGCATACGACCAGCCATGCCCACTTTTCCTTTGCGCGAGTAGGTTTTCGAAAAATTGTCTGGCTCTGCCATTCTCAGCGCTTCCTGAGTAATCTCCATCGTACGAGATAGGAGCAGATGATTCTGTCGAGCCTTGCGACGTGTACGACTTACCATGCCATTCACTTCGTCAATCAAAGCCTTAAGCATCGGGCGAATAAACTCTGGAAAACACGGCAGCATCTTCATCAACGATAAAGAATCGTCGCACGCGCAACGCTCCGCCATAGCCTTCACTTGGTCTTCCCGGCGTTCGCGCAGAACATTCATCTCCTGCATATGCGTCTCGATATCCTCATTCGTCTGCATAACTAATTCCGGTTCGCGGTTAAAGATTTCGGTCTGCTGGCGATCCAACAAGTTATATAATCCTCCGTATTCTTGAACTTCTTCACGCAGAAGATCGACGAGAGGATCCCAATCGTTTTGATTGAAAGTCATATTCATTTTTTATCCGTTTTTTGGACTTCGCCATCAGGCTCACCGCCCAACTGGGCCTGCAAAATGGACGATAGTCCAAACGAGGCTCCTTGGGTAATGCTATTAGCCAGCGTATCCTTTATTAAATGATCGTACATAGGCACAGACGATCCGAGCAATCCGCCCTCGCCGTCCATAGTCTTTAACGCTTCGTCAAGAAATTGACGCATCAAAATACCTTCAAACTGTTTGGCCGCCTGATCGATTTTGGCGGTTTCATTGAGCTTGCTACTTTGGAGACTTTGGCTCCATTTTCCGGTTTCGAACGCGGAAATTCCTGTGGTCATAGGATCCATATCTACTTGATTATCAGTTCAGCCTGAAGCGCCCCAACGCTCTTCATCTCCTGCAAAATCGACATCATTTCACGGGTCGTCACTCCAACGGCATTTAAAGCCGAGGTCACTTGCTGGATGGTTGGATATTCTTCGACGATTTTAAACCCTCCTGCCATTTCTGTAATATCAGTTTGGGTCGACGGCGTGACCGCCGTTTCACCCGCATCTCCGAAACCGTTTGGTTGCGAGACATTCAAATTCTTCGATATCGCAATCGTCAACGCGCCATGACTGATCGCAACAGTTGACACTCTCACATTCTCAGTGGCAACGATCACTCCTGTCCGCTCGTTGATCACGACTCGAGCTGGTATATCTGGATTTACAGTTATCGCTCCGAGCGAAGAAATAAAATCAACTTCGCGACTTTCGTAGATATCTGGAATGGCGACTCGAATAGCTGCCGAATCCAGTGCTAAGGAACTCCCTGGGAAAATTTCATTGATAGCCTCCGACATTCTCGAAGCCGTTCCATAGTCTGGGTTATAGAGTAGCCAGCTAAGAAAACCAGAGTTCACTACTTCCATATCAATCTCGCGCTCAACAATCGCTCCATTGGCCAAAATACCAACTGTCGGGTGATTCTTCTGCACTGTAGCTCCGCCAGGACCTGTCGCGCCTCCAATGAAACCACCCACTTGAACGCCGCCTTGAGCAACCGCATACACTTCGTTGTCTGCACCGAAAAGAGGAGTTTGAACTAAGACGCCGCCCTGCAAACTATCTGCGTCGCCAATCGACGACACCGTAACTTCGATACGAGTACCCTCGCGAGCATAGGGAGGAATGTCAGCCGTTATGATTACAGCTGCAACATTGTCGCCTCTCAAAGTAGTTGGATCGACGGTCAATCCAAAGTTCTTCATGGCATTCGCCAAGCTATTAAGAGTTACGTCCGAGGAACTATCTCCATCGCCGGACAAACCGATAACAAGACCATAACCAACTAGCTGATTATCTCGACTGCCTTGAAGGGTCGCCAAATCCTTAATACGAGAACCGCCGAAAGACGTTCCCGAAAACAGGAACGAAGCGATTAGAAAATATACTGCGATTGATTTAAGCATATCAATTCTTACCAAACATTCGCGACATCCAAGAGCTTCGCGATCCAGCCTTGTTTTTGAGCGGAAGCAATCGCTCCCTTATCTAGAAATTCCACTTGAGCATTCGCGATCTTAGAAGACATCACCGTATTATCACTTGCTATATCGTCTTTTCTTATAATGCCACGCACAACTACGTATTGAGTTTCTCCTGACACGACCTGCTCTCGAGCACCTTCGATAATCAAATTTCCATTTGGAAGTAGATCGATAACAAGAACAGATGCTGTGGAAACGGCCGAACGTATACTGCTCGCGTTTCCGTTTCCATTTGCACTAGAGCTTAATGGGTCCGTTGCAATCCCTTCGGTTAAACCCCTTCCAATATCGATGCCAAAGAAAGACCCAATCGTGCCTCCATCAAAAGCACTACTAGAACTAGAAATCTTGCTCGCAGAAGTGCTAAGAATCGTCGTCTCATCAATCATCACAGTAAGAATATCGCCGACTGCCGCTGCTGTTCGATCCGCAAAAAGACTCACTCCACGATTCGACTTAGAAAGCCAAAGCGACTCGCCAGTTGAGACAGAAGCCGTAAGGATCATCATACTAAAAATTGTTACTAGTGTCTTCATATCGCTATATATATCCTAGAACGTTACCTGTACGCGCCCTTCTCCGATTACTTCACCGGAAAAATCTTTACTAGAATCCAAATTCCTCAGAAATACTACATCTCCGAGAACACCATCTTCCTGAGCTTTCGCTCGCATGGAAATCGCGATCATACCCTGGTAGGCCTTAACATCGACAACTTGTCCTTTTTTAACCAAAGAACGCTCATTCAGGTCACTCCATTTAAGGGGATTTCCCGGATGAAGATCACGGCTGTATTCATGTTTTCGCAACACATCTAAATTCGCATTGACCGCATCAGGCTCTACTAATAGATCGACGCGTCGCGTTTCAAAATCGGATTCCGACCCCAAGTCACCCCTGCGCAAATGCCCTTTGGCAAACCAAGCCTCGCTAACGAGATGCGGACGAAACGTTAAAGCCCAGTTCCCAACAACGCCTTCGTCATTCTCGACTTGTATATTCAAATTCATCGTACTGCTACGCGATAGACGTACCGGTATACCGCTCACGCGGACATTGAAAGGCTGGCTGTATTCCAAAAGGTTCGGAAGCGAGCGCAAAGGAGATAGCGTAACTTCTCCAACCGGACGAACACTCCGTTGAACCTCTTCTTCAATCGCGTTTAACAAATCCTCCCGAGTAATTGGAAATGAAACGAAATCACTTTCCGTAGTCACGGGAACATTGCTTACTCGATTAAATTTTAACGATCTCGAAACCTGCTCGCGAACCGTCGCCGACTCTCTGCTATCCGCTTGACTATCAACTGGATTTTCCACGACGCTCACGACTACAATCGCTGGAAGCGGAGCCAACACGTCCTCCAAAGAAGCGTGCATAACGCAAGAGACCGCGAGGGAAAGAGCTATAATTATTATTCTATTCATCATGAGTCTAGCGCTTTAGCTGACCGATTTGCTGCATCATTTGATCCGAGGTTTGGATCGACTTGGAATTAATTTCGTAGGCTCTCTGAGCAACGATCATGTTCACCATCTCCTGCACAATATTTACATTGGAATTTTCAACGAATCCTTGGCGCAACGAACCAAAACTTTCAGTACCAGGAGTTCCGATATCCGGGTCTCCACTCGCAGTCGTTTCTCTAAACAAATTGCCACCCAACGCGGCCAACCCCGATGGATTATTAAAACGAACCAACTTCAATTCGGCCGTACCAAGAGGGTTCGAGTCCTGCATAAAGCTAATCGTACCATTTTCGCCAACCACTATATTAGTAGCTTTCGGATCGACCTGAATGGGAGGATCCAAAACCTTGCCTTGACTTGTAGTCAACTGACCCGTTGGCCCGCGTTTCAAACTGCCATCTCTTGTATAAAGCTCCTCGCCGTTCTGATCCTTCACCTTGAAAAATCCTTCACCAACAATGGCGATATCCAATTCTTCATCAGTCCGGTTAACTTGCCCCTGTGTATAGACTTTTGATGTCGCCACAATCTGGGTACCGCTACCAACCTGAATACCAGTCGGAAGAATATCTCCTCCCGTATCCGCGCCAACTGCTTTAGGCATCTGGTAGAACATATCTTGAAATTCGACTTTGCTCTTCTTGAAGCCAGCCGTATTCACATTTGCGATATTATTCGAAATCACGTTGAGGTTCGTTTGCTGAGCCTCCATTCCGCTTGCTGCTGAATATAACGATATACTCATAATTCGTAGTCCTATTTAAGTTAAAATTGTTCGCTTTAAGCGCGACCTCCCAGGGATTGGATCGCTTTTCCTATCAATTCGTCGCGTCCACGTATGACCTGCTGATTGAGCTGAAACGCTCGTGAAACATGAATGAGATCCACCATCTCCTTCGTGCTCGTCACATTGCTCTCTTCAAGCGCGGCGTGACGTACCATAATATTGTCCGGATCAACTGACTTCGCATCTACAGCCAAAGATGGATCAATAACAAAACCACCATGCGAACGAAGCAGTATGCTTTTGTCGTCGACGTTACGAACGCCCAAAACGGAAACCGGTCGACCTCCTTGGCTAAGAGATCCATCGCTCAAACCCTCGAGCGGTCCTCCTTTAGAGGTCAATTGAATCACCGTTCGAGCATCGCTCATGACGTGGTAGCCTTGCTTGCTCACCAATTCGCCTTCGCCATTAATCTTAAACTGACCATCCCGCGTATAGACCAATTGGCCATCAGGCGTTTTCAATTCGAAGAAGCCATCGCTCTCGAGAGCGAAATCGGTCGGTATACTAGTGCTGTGCACTCCGCCTGCGGAAAAATCTACGCCATCCTTACCCGATGCGGCGATCGTTTCACGAAAAAGCGTGTTTTCGAAAGACCCCTTATAACCGATCAGGCCATTGGCCTCACCCTCGAATGAAAGCGTAGCCTTCTTGTATCCCGGGTTCGAAGATTGCGCCAGATTCTGGGCGATCGCGTTATTCCACGATTCCAGACCATTCATGGTCGACGCATTCTGATAGATACCGTTCAACATTTGGACTGCTACTAAGCAGTCAACATGCCAGATCTATAAGTAATTGATAACCAATGATTAAATAAAGAAAAGCATATCAGAGGCAGTTTTTGCCGCCCTCGAGATCGGCAATTCGCGCCGCAAAAGCTCTTTAACCTGGCCTACCTCTCGTACTTGCAGTCGATCTCAGTCACTTGACCACAAGCACAGGTGACGACGATCTTCTTAACGCAGCCTTCTTCCATCACGTACGAAACGCGACTTCCGGACTCGCCGGTCACTTCCTCCAACTGAGCGTTCTCCATCGCTTCCTGCAATTGAAAATCGCCTAAAACGCCCTTCGAGGCGTCCGAGGATACCTCCTTGGGTTTCGGTTGATCGCCTACGTGTTCACGTCCTGAAAGAAAGCTGTCCATCTGTCTTGCTACTTCGATTTCTACTTAACCAATGAGTCGAAATTATCCTCGAAACCCAGAGTGTTGAAGGTTTCCGACAAGACAAGGCTGATCGACACCCGATCATTGGCCTCGGCGGTCGGATGGATAAAGGGAAGCGGCTGCGAATCTCCATACGAACTAACGCCTTCGAACTGTTCTCCATCGACGCCGTAGATCTCCATAAGGCGGCGAGTCACGTTCGCTCGATCGCTCGAAAGCTCCCACACAGTGTAGTCAGGCCCCTGGCTTTTAAAGCCCTCTGAAACGTAACCGTCGACGCGCACCTTGAAACGATGGCGATGCACGAGCCACGACATAGTCTCGACAACGAATTCGCCCCATTCCGTATACTCTGCGGTATTATCGACGAAGAATGGGTTCGCGTCGCGATCGTAAAGCGTCACCCGCAGGCCATCGCTCGTCACCTCCAGATCGATCGACTTCTCCGGATCGGAACTATCGACGTTCAAAAGTTTCATGAAAGCCTGGGCCATATTCATCAGCACCTTCATGTCCGATATTTTAGCCCGACCACGCTCTTTTCCCATGCTCTGTTCGCCAGCCGAACCTTCTCCTTCGAGAATGCCTGCCGACTTGTCCATAGGCGTATTGAAGGGATCCTTAAAGACCTTCGCCATCTCCTCCAAGTCCTTGCTGTCTTGCGCAGTCAGCCACAAAACCATAAACAGAGCCATCATCGCCGTAACGAAGTCTGCGTACGCGACCTTCCAAGCGCCGCCGTGATGTGTTCCTAACCGAGCCATTGAAAATCGTTTTGACCTACTTGCCCCCGCTGGACTTGAGAATGTTTTCAAGATCGTCCGCATTGGGAACCAATCCCGCCTCTAAACTGCGTCGAGCCAACTCGACCGCCATGATCGGAGCCAGACCACGAGCAAATGCCCCAATCGCACGGGACATGCAAATGTAGTAGTTCTCTTCCGCCTCGTTTCCGAACTCGATCATATTGCAAATCGGGTTCACAAATCCGTAGGCACCGAAAATCCCGTAGAACGTACCGCTCAAAGCGGCTGAAATTTTGTAACCAATAACAGCCGGTCCTTGGTCAATGACGCTCATGGTCAAAATAATACCCATAACCGCCGCGACAATTCCGATCCCAGGAAGCGAATCGCCCACGAGGTGCAAAACGTTAATCGGTCCATGAGCCGCATGCTTCTTCGCATCGATTTCCGCTTTGAGCAGTGGCTCTAGTTGATCGGGCTTAATCTTGCCGTCGATAATTGGACGCAACGCCGAGCAAAGAAACGTAACCTTATCCTGGTCCGCGAGAAAGTTCGGGTAGTTCTGAAAAATGGAACTCGATTCCGGAGCGCTCACATGCTCGTCCAAGGCCAAGAGACCGTTGCGACGTCCTAGCATGAACATCTCGTACAACACCTTCATCAGATCCAGGTAGTCGTCCTTCTTGGGGCCCGATCCTTTCAGAGCGCCCATAACTGCAGCGATCGTGCGCTTTAGCACGTCCATCGGAGCGCTCACCAGCAACATGCCGCATGTGATTCCGATGATCGCGACAGCCTCTGAAGTATGCCACAGCAACAGTACGTTCCCTCCCGCCATCGTGAAGGCCGTCGCCGTCGCCGCGATGACTATTATGTATCCGATTATTATAAACATAGCTCTGGACCTCCTCTATCGGCTGGAATCCAAAGAGCTTAACACCAGATCTGCGGAAATTACTTATGCATCACACTCGTGATGTAGCTTCTTAAGCTTATGATGGCCTGAGAGTGAATCTGACAAATACGAGATTCCGTAAGTCCAAATACCGCGGCAATTTCCGCCAGGCGCATATCCTGAAAGTAATACATCGCCAAAACCTTGCGCGGAACTTCCGGCAATTGGTTGATTCGCTCGGCGACTAATTGCGTAACCTCGTCCTTCTCCATCTTGGAGGTAACGGGCACGACGCCCTCATCCGGAATGATCTCGTTCAGATCTGCCGAATCGGAATCCTCGCCCCCCGAAGAAGACGCATTATCCAAAGGCAAAAAGCTAATCGGACGCACCTCCACCATGAGCTGGTTGTACTCCTTATGAGTCAGACCCAATTCCGTGCGGATCTCGTCCTCTTCCGCCGGACGTCCGAGCCTTTGTTCGAGCTCTTCAACGGTTTTGCGAAGTTTCTTAAAATTCGTGCGGGCATTGCGGGGCATCCAATCCATTCGACGCAACTCGTCGAGGATAGCTCCGCGGATACGCATGGCGGCATAGGAGCCGAAAGATTTCTTTTGCTCAGGATCGTATTTCTTGAGCGCGCTTATTAGCCCCGTAATCCCAACGCTGTTGAGATCCTGCTCATCGATGTGAGGGGGCAAATTGATTTTGATACGGGCGACGATGGACCTCACCAACGGTAGGTAGGTTTCGAACAGCGCCTTCTGCTGGACTGGAGGTTTCGACGATTCGTCTGCGTCTTCGTATACTTTTGCTGCGCTTGCCTTTTTCATTTTAGACGTTTCGTTACGGCTCCTAGATATCGTTTGGTTCATGGCGTGAGTACTTATACGGGTTTTACTACCGGGTCTTTAGCTTCTTGTCGTTTGCGCTCTTCAGCTTCGGCGATCGCTGCTACGGCGGCCTGTTGCTTCTCCATGAGCATTTGTTTCACATTCCTTATCCAAATTAACGAAACCCATCGAAAGAGAAGACCGGCAGTTATGCTGCCGATACTTGCGTAAACAAGCGATTCGATGGGCGCTTTTTCCGCAATCAAGCTCGCCGCGAAAATCACGACAAAACCCAAAAGACCTCCTAGACACATCGCGTATTTCATGCGCTGGCTATAGCCTCCTGATTGACTGCTTCGTTCTCGACTGGCTTACGCACAGCCGATTTTGCAGATGCGAGCGAACGCCCCTGCGGGAAAGTTTTTTCTAGAAGATAGCTATACGGATCCATTGTGTAGTCTCCGGCCGGGTTAGGGCCATAGCTAAAGAAGAGCGGACGTGATCCGCCATTCAAAGCGAATTTCCACAATTTACCGGCTCTTCGAGCCTCATCCATATGCGAAAAGACCACGCACTTGGCTCCCATCCGATTGCCAACTGCTATAGATTCCGCGATCAATTCCGTTTCGTAAGCCGCATTCACTACGACCACGCATTCATCGACCTCCATCTCCTCGAGAATTTGAGAACACTCGGCAACTGACGCCGCATCCGCGAAATTTACTCCGGGTAAATCCAAATACAACGGACGGCGCTCCGGATCCTCCATCGCCTCCTCCATCGAACGATACAAGGGAACCCCAACAATATCGCAAAACGCTTCTAATCCATCAGACGGATTCGGGATCGAACCATCGATTTTCAATACTGCCGGTTCCAATCCGTTCACGAAAACATCCGCCGATAGTACCTTGCACAAAGCTGCTGTCTTCCCAACGCCGCAACCACCAATGAAGGCACGTCGCTCACCAACCATTTCCTGCTTATCTTTCGGGAAACGGCTGCGCAGCCAATCGCAAATTCGACTGTATATTTCCATCGTTGGCAAATCACCAATGCTGCTAAAATTCAACTCGTAGCGGATTCGCTCAATCAATGAATCGTCGAAACCAACTGATCGAAGCATAGAAACCGCACGCTCAATGTGCTCCATCGTTCCCGAACGAACCGGATTTGCGGCCGTCCCTAGAGGAGCCTCCATCGCGGCAACGTCTGATTTTTCCATATCGGAGAAATATGACTTCGAGCCACTATCTGAATACAAATTTTCGATCGGTTTCTTCGGCTTCGAAGCTACCGGTTCTGACTGGGCAATTTTTTCCTCTTTCTGGAAAATCAGTTCATTATCGCCTTTTTTAGCAGTCGGCTTCGACGCTTCAGGGGAAGGCGGCACACTCGACTCTGCTTTCGCCTTCGATTCCAAACTTGACCGAGGTACTTCAACCAAAATTTGCAAGCGCGGTTTTTTCATAAAACGCTTCAACCCTTCCGCTTCAAGCTGAGTCACCGACAAAACCTTCGCCGCTCCGCCAAATTTCTCCTGAATCGCCTTAACAGCCTCACCCGCGCTATCTGCTACGATCTTGATTTGCATTGCTTCTGACTGTGGTTGAGCAGTTTGAGGAGTAGAGGTATTCATACGATCTTAGAAATTTGTTTATTAGTTACTAAAGGCCATTTCCGGAGCGGCTGCAGCGGCGGTGGTATTCCCAGCCATTTCCTGCATCTGCGTCTGGATGAAATCCGGCAAGACTATGATCGCGTGATTTTGTATCTCCGTCGAAGACGGCAATTCCTGATAGCTTAAGATATTCAGTTTGGGCAACGACGGCTCGAAAAAGCGCTTGAACGGGAGCCTGATCTCCGCCGCGGTCACTAACACTGGTAATAATCCATTCTCTATCATGTCATTCGCTTTCAATGCCAATTCACGTAGCAAATGCTGTGCCAATTGCGGATCAAGCGACAAAGTATAATCCGTATTCGTTCTTTGGATCTTGGTAGCAATCACTTGCTCCAATCGCGGGTCCATCGTTATTGCCTTAAGCACCCCTTTTCCTGACTCGTATTCCGCCACGAAAAACTCGCCTAGCTTGCGTCGAACATATTCGGAAAGATCGTCTGGGTTTTTCGAAATACTGGCGAAATCTCCGATCGCTTCCAAAATCAAAGTGAGATTTCGAATCGAAACGCCTTCTTTTAGCAAATTCTGAAACACTCGATGGATAATTCCAATACTGACTAGATCCGGCAGCAACTCTGACACCAACGCTGGGTGGGCTTCCTGAACGTGGTCCATCAATTTTTGCACATCTTGCCTACTCAACAAATACATCGAATTGGTCTTTAGAACTTCAGACAAATGCGTTACTAGAACCGAACTCGAATCCACAATCGAAAATCCGCTAAGTTCCGCATTCTTCTTTTCTTCTTCATCTACCCAAACCGCTTCGATTCCGAAAACCGGCTCAACCGTTGGTATACCATTTAGCTGTACTTCGCTATTCGATACATTCATCGCCATCCAGCGATTCGGCATCACTTCGCCGCGAGCGATTTCCTTGTTATGAAGCAAGAATCGATACTCATTGCTCTCAAGTTCCAAATTATCTCTAACCGCAATCGGCGGAACGACTATTCCCAATTCCCTAGCAAGCGTTTTACGAACACCCGTTACGCGTTCAAGCAGATCGCCTCCCTCGGCTTTATCTGCAAGAGACAACAAATTGTATCCAATTTCCAACGCGAACACATCGACTTCGATAAGTTTCTCGAATTCGGCAGGCAAATGTTTCCCAACCTGCTCGGCTTCTCCACCCGGAGCTTCACTATCAGCAGAACCAGCGGCCGCTCCTCCAAGTCGAGCCTCTTCAGCCTTTTTTTTCTTAGCGCTAACCTTTAAAAGATACATCGATCCGCCAAAAACAATACCCATGAAAAAGAATGGAGGTCCCGGCATACTTGGAATAAAGCCAAGGCCGAACATCATAGCCGACAGCAACCCAAGCGCTTTAGGATATGCGGAAAGCTGACCGCCAATTTGATCTCCAAGATTTTTTGAATCGCCCGATGTACGCGTTACCAAAACACCCGCGGCCAACGAAACGATCAGTCCAGGAATCTGAGAGACAAGACCGTCTCCAATCGAAAGCAAAGTGAATTTCTGTACCGCATCGCCAAAATTCAAACCATGCTGGATCATCCCGATCGCGATACCGCCAAGAACGTTGATCGCAGTAATAAGTATGCCCGCCGTCGCATCACCCCGAACGAACTTGCTCGCACCGTCCATTGCACCGTAAAAGTCGGCTTCTTTTTGAATTTTTTCGCGACGCTCGGTCGCCTTGACTTCATCGATAATCCCAGCATTCAATTCCGCATCAATCGACATTTGCTTACCAGGCATCGCATCCAATGTGAAACGAGCGGCAACTTCCGCAATACGACCCGAACCCTTGGTGATGACCATGAAATTGATCGCCACCAAAATCAAGAATACGACCGTACCCACTAAGTAATTATTGCCTACTACGAATGAACCAAATGATTCGATAACATTACCCGCGTCACCCTTTAGCAAAATGAGTTTCGTCGAAGCAACATTCAGACCTAATCGATAAATCGTCAGGCCAAGTAAAATAGTCGGAAAGCCAGTAAACTCGGAAGGCTCTTTAACGTAGATGATTATAAGCATCACCAAGAGCGCCGATCCGATACTGCCGACCAAAAGGAAGTCCAACATCAACCCCGGCAAAGGTACGAACAACAATAGTACCGTGCCAAACATTCCAAGCGTTACCAAGGTATCGCCACTTTTCAATGTGCCCAGTATACGCTTTAAGCTAAATCCGTTATTCTTCTGATCCATGATTAACGACTGTTTTTGACGGCTCTCTTAGCCTTCAGTTTATGAAAGTAATATTTGTGCGTTTTATAAACGAACGCCAAAATTTCAGCGACCGACTGATACATCTCAGCAGGAATCGTTTGCCCGACCTGCCCTACCTTGTAGAGCATCCGTGCGACCAATTTATTTTCGATAATCGGCACGCCGCTTTCCTTCGCGACCTCCTTAATCCGCAAAGCGAAAGCATTTTCTCCCTTTGCTAAAACCATCGGAGCTTCGTCTACGCCACGCTCATATTTCATCGCTATAGCGTAGTGAGTTGGATTAGTCACGATAACATCTGCCGTCGCAACTTCGTCCAACATTTGCTTCTCCATCAGGCGCATCGACATCGCCATACGAGCCTTGCGGACTTCAGGACTCATATCCATGTCCTTCCGCTCTTGCTTCACTTCCTCCTTGGTCATCTTGAGGTCGGTCGAAGTCTTGATTTTGGAATAAACGTAGCTAATCACCGCGATTACGGAGACAAAAATTACAAGGCGAATAAAGACGTAAACCAGCGTATCCGTAATGAACACACCGATATGATTAAAATCGATCGCTGCGTAGAAAATTGGATCGCTAATAATTTTCTGGACCGCTCCATAAAGGACGATTCCAATCGCGATCAGTTTCAACAGATCAATGCCAAATTTAACTAAGGTATCTTTTGAAACCAAACGCTTGGCTCCGGTAATTGGATTAAGTTTCTCGAAGCCGATCTTCAATGCCTTCGGGGTGAAACGAAATCCAGACTGCAATCCACCCGCCACAATCGCAGCGATAAATCCAGCCAACAGAAACGGTCCTGAAAGTCTAGACATCGTCGTCAATGCCTGAACCGACCAATACTCGATGCCATTCTCGGTGATATCCACGCTCGAAAGGTTTGTGAAAATCTTAACCGTAAGATTCATCACATTCATGGATATACCCCTCCCAAACCAGACCACCACAATCAGTCCAGCAAACAAAGTGAACGCCATGCTGATCTCAGGGGCCTGAGCGAAATTTCCCTTTAGGAAAGCCTCGTCAATACGTTTCGACGATGCCTGCTCTGTTTTCGACTCTTTATCGGTATCGGACATCAGAATACAGGACGAAACATTATGAAGCGCATCATCATTTCAGGCAACTTTTCAGTATACCGCAAAATGTAACCGATAATCATCAGAGAGGAAAATGAGAAGATCGCCGTTCCGGCGAGAATCCTCACGGAGAAACTAAGAATAAAAACATTCAGCTTCGGAACTACTTTGCCCAAAACGGCGAAAACCAAGTTGACCAGAAAATTTACTGCGATCACCGGAGCAGCCATTAGAATGCCTACTCTGAAAACTCCAGCCGTCTGCAAAACGATAAACTCCAGAGCATACCCATTCTCTTCCATATAGCCAATCGGAGACACTTCGTAGCTTGAAATAAACGCTCGGAAAATATCGTATTCTCCGCCAGTCAACAAGAGCACCATCATACCGAGAAAGTACATCAGCGAGCTCAGAGGACCGGCGCCTCGAGCACTCGATGGATCGAATTCCGCACCAGGCGAAAGGCCAATCTCAACCGTCAAAATATAAGCGGCGAAATCCAAAACCCAAAAGAGCATTCGAACCGCGAATCCCATCGCCAAACCGACCGCGAGTTCCTTAGCCATCCAAATCGCCAATATCCAGAATGAGCTCGGCATCGCGACTGTAACGTCAATCAAAGGAAAAATGATCAATGCGAACGCAACGGAAAACCCAGCCTTCGCAATAAGAGGAATCGCATTGTGAGCGAAAAACGGTACGTACAAAAAGAGCCCAACCATTCTGGTTAGGATCAACATAAATACAAATACGTCCGCTGTAGGTAACATTGAATCAATAAGGGATTTCCGGAATCTTATCGAAAACCGTAATAGTGAAATTCATCAGCGTTTTCATCAGCCATGACGCCGAAAACACCAGCACTCCGCCTACTGCGAACAACTTGGGAGCGAACGAAAGCGTCTGCTCTTGGATACTCGTTACTGCCTGGATCAACGAGATAACGAGACCAACGACAATCGTCGTAAGAAGGATCGGGCTAACAAGCAACAGCGCACTGTAGATCGCCTGCCGAAACAGTTCTATGGCCATTTCTAAACTCATATATTAAAACTCTGTACGAGGTTTTTGATGACGAGCGTCCATCCGTCTACTAAGACGAAAAGCAGCAACTTAAAAGGCAACGAAATCACAATAGGAGGCATCATCATCATGCCCATCGCCATTAGTGTCGTACCTACGAGAAAATCGATTAGAATAAAGGGAAGAAAAATCAAGAAACCCATTTGAAACGCTGTTCGGATTTCGCTCATTACAAAGGCTGGCACCACAACTCGCATCGGAAGATCCACCGTCGATGTCGGACCCATCCGCGCTAGCTCCAAAAAGAACTCCACATCGGCCAATTTCGTTTGCTTCAACATGAATTCACGCAAGGGAGCAGAACCGATTTCGAGCGCTTGCTCAGTGGTAATCGTCTTTTCGAACAATGGCTGCAAAGCGTTGTTATTAACGTCTTCGAATACGGGTTGCATCACAAAGAACGTGATCACCAATGCCAGCCCTACAATCAATTGATTGGAAGGAGCTTGATGCACTCCTAGAGCTGTTCGAACAAAACCGAGAACGATTATTATTCGAGTAAAACTGGTCATCAATACGATTATCGATGGCCCCAGCGTCAGCAGAGTCATTAAGAGCAAAATCTGTATAGCAGTGCCCACATCTTGAGCACCATCTGCCTGGTCCCCCATATTCAGACTAAGCTGCACTCCGGATCCACCAGCACCTCCGGTCGCCTGACCGTAGACTGTTCCAGAAAAGCTCAAAAAGAAGAGCGTAACCAATATTATGGATACGAATTTCTTCATGCTATTTCATCAATCGAAGTTTTATCGAATTGAGGCTCAAGGTTTGGGAAATCACTCCGATATCCATCTAAGGAAGTGAGGTAATCGATCTTCCCGGGGCCAACGCCCAAAAGAATTTTTTTATCTTCATACTCGATAACCATAATGTACTGCCGATTCCCAAGCATCCGACTTTCAGCTACTTTGAGCTTCCCCTCTTTGTTTGCGAATGGCTTGCGCAGAACACCCCTTTTAAAAAGATACCAAACGGCAACGACCATGCCTCCGAGAACAATCAATATCCCAAAACCCTGCAAAAACATCGCTGCAGGAGAAGACCCTTCGGAAACGAGATCCGCGTACGGACTACTCGAATCGTCACTCACTTCAGCAGGAGAGTTTTTGGGATATACTACCGTGGACTCGTCCGGGGCTATCTCGTCTTGAGCGAACCCGCCTGGCAGCGCTATCGAAAAGCAGATAGCGAATAAAGCTAATATACGCATCTCAGAATCAGGTGCTAGCCATTTCAGTTATTTTAATTCCAAAGTTGTCTTCCACAACAACTACTTCGCCATAGGCGACGAGCTTGTCGTTAATAAAGAGACCTACTGGATCCTTAGCTTCCTGATTCAATTGAATCACAGAACCAGGCACGAGTTCCATAACCTCGCGCATCGGCATACGACAAGATCCAAGCTGGACTGTCATCTTAACTCTTACGTCCATAAGAAGGCTAATATCCTTCTCTTGCGGCATCAAATCACTCATTTTTCCTCTTCTCTCTTTTTAAGTTTTTCGCTTATACGGACCGCAACTTTATTGTTATCCAATCCTACTTCCCCTCGAAATTTGCATGTATTCGCTAATCTAATACGCGTCTCATTCAAAACGGTCCTAGGAAAACGAATCACATCGCCTGGACGCAAATGCGCTACTTCCTTCACGGTCATGCTATCCGCATCCCATTCAGCGCGAATCGGAATATCTACTTCATCGAAAGATCCCTGCCAGACCTTTTTAGATCCTACGATCTCCGGATTGATTTCCTTTTCCTTGTTCTCATACATCTTCTTGATGATCGGCTCCAAGGTGTAGTAAGGAATTCCGATCTGAATCGACTCGGAACAATCGCCAACTCCAGCTTCCATCGTCAGCACTAGCATGATCGAATCGGCAGGAGCAGTTTCTAGAAAACGTCCGTTACTTTCGTGCCCTATAATGGAAGCATCGAGCTCTTGCTCCACCTTCCACTGACGACACCACTCATCTAAAACAATGCTAACGACATCATCCACCAAATTCATTTCGATTTCGGTTAGATAACGTTCGCCTTGAACAGAATGTCCCTTTCCTCCAAGCATCCTATCGACCATAGTCAATGCGAGCCGAGGATTAATATCAATCACGCCAACTCCAAAAAGTTGCTCTACTTTGAACAGAACAACGTGTGCTGGATTAGGAATGGTTTCCGTGTATTTCGCGTAAGTCAGCGTCGATAGGCGCGACATTTTCAACGAATACTCCAACCGTAGAAAAATCGAAAGGCGAGCAGCGAGATAGCGAATAAATTCCTCGTGACGAATACGCACGCGACGTAACTCAACTTCCGTTAGAAATATTGGATTTCGAAAATCGTACGGTTCAATACGCGTACCTTTCTGCGTTTTGACCTTGTTTCCTTCTGGATCGTAGATGATCTCGTCCGGCTCATCCATTGCTTCAGCAATGAGAGCATCAATATCGGTCTGGTCGAGCAGTTCGCCTGGAATATCTTGGAAATCTTCAGCCATGAATCGAAGGTATTAATTATTGAACCGCCCACTCAGAGAAAAAGATCTCATCGACCATCGGAGGCTGCAGGATCTTATTGAAACCTTGTTTGAGCTGATTTCGAATGTGATTCTTGGTTGCGACATCCTCATGTTGAGCAAGGGTCAATCCCCCCAAGATCGTTCCTGCCAAATCCTTCATCGCCGCTAAGTGCTCGGTCGCCTCGTACTCGATGTCCGGATTCGAACTTTCGATCGTAAAACCTGAACGGAAATAGCGACTCAAGCTAACTCCTCTGACATTCACAGTAACTAGCGGAAAATCGAAACGATAAGTCTCTCCAGACTCAACGTGTATATTCAACGGGTCGATCTCCACATGTTGAGCTGCTGCACCTTCTTCCGGAGCAATTTTCTTAAGCTCGGGAAGAAATACGAATTTGAACATTGCGAAGGAAATCACCGGCATCAAAGCGATGATAAGCAAAGCTGGAAGCATACCTCCGCCGCCTTCTTTTTTTTCAGCTTTTGCTGGTGCATCCTGATTCTGAGCTTCTTCTGCCATGTTGACGTCCGTTTTCTGTTAGTAAGATTGGTTAACTAGTCGCTGAAACTATCGTTTCAAATTGACGACTTCCTGTAGGATATCATCGGATACGGTAATGATTCTAGATCCCGCCTGGAAACCACGCTGAGTAGTAATCATTTGCGCAAACTCTTCAGTCAAATCAACATTGGACAGCTCAAGAGCTCCTTGCTGAATTCGACCAAGACCTTCACGTCCAGCAACTTGCAAGCCAGCAAGAGCATCGCCATTAACGTCTGAGTTTTTTAAACCCGCAGCGCCGAACGCACTGAAAAGATTGCGACCTTCACGAATAAGAGCCGAGGTGTCATGGAAATCAATCAACTTGATTTGTCCGCGATTGTAAGAAGATCCATCGGACAGAAAGAAGGTTATCATTCCTTCCGGATCAATCGAGTAGTTACTTAAATCAGGAGACTGATCATTACGCACGCTACTAATACGCTGCAACGCTGCTGACTGTCTTTCTGCATCCGTTCCACCAGATGGAATCAATCCTTGGAATGCAGCGACATTATTGCTTTGCGCACCCGCATTACCCAAGTGACTGAGATCAATAGTAGCCATCAAATCGGTAATCGCAGTCCCGGTTAAACCATGCGTGGCAGAATCAGCAGAGAATACTGCATGAAACATATCTTTGGATACCGCATTCTTAATGTCTTGATCGGATACTGTATCCGCTTGAGTAGTACTCTGATTGCGCTGAGCGGTAATCGCGTTCACTACATCCTGAGCAAACGTATGCCAACCAGGGACTTCGTCAATCGTTCCATCTCCATTTAAAGTCATGGCCCCAGAGCCAATATTGTGATCTGCATCCCAAGCGATATTATCGTTCGCGTCAGTCCCAATCAAATGATTCGTATAGTAGATTGCATTACGCGCTACTCCATTAGGAGTGTATGGACCGACGACCTCTTCAGCTTGATTCTTTTCGAAAGACAAAGAAATATCGCCGACTTCAGTTGGCTCAATTGTACCGGAAACCGAATCGTTGTTTTTATCGAAACTCCAGTTTCCATTTGCATCGACGTTTACGTTAAAGCCGATAGCTCCGTCGCCTGTACCTTGCACTCGGTAACCTTCAGTTGTTACGAGACCACCTTGGTCGTCGATTCGGAAATCACCGCCACGAGTTGCGTACTTGGTGCCTTGGTTACGAGCATCGCTCACGAGGAAAAATCCCTCTCCGGAAATTGCCAAGTCAGTCTTCTGATTCGTAGTAGTCAATCCACCCTGATGGAATAGACCTTGAACCGAAGCCACTTGAACACCTAAACCAACTTGAGAAGCTGTAACATTCGAGCCCTGTCCATCTTGAGGAGAAGGTGCCGATTGCGTCAAAATCTGATTGAAGCTTTCGGCGTATTTAATGCGTGATCCCTTAAAAGCAACCGTATTGGTATTCGCAATATTGTTACCGATTACTTCCATACCTCGCGTAAAGCTACGCAAGGCGCTAATTCCACTACTTAATGCTCCAAATGCCATAATATTTCGTTTTTAAAATTCTCAGTTTATAATTCAACTACCGCCTAACCTTCAGGCTGCTCCACCTTAAATACCGAATCGATATTGTACCCTTTACCATCTATGAAAACGCGCGTTTCACCGTTTCTCTGCTCGATACCGGTTGCTAAACCGGAAACTTCGTCACCTTCCACTAACAACGTCACATTCTTCCCTATGTATCCTTGGGAAGCTTGAAATTGCTGCGATGTCGTGAATGCAGCAAAGTTGTTATTGAGCTTCGACATCATCTCTAGCTCCGAAAAGTTGGCCATCTGAGCGATGAACGCAGTGTCGTCCATAGGCGAAAGGGGGTCCTGGCTTGCAAGCTGCGTAGTAAGCAATTTGAAGAACTCGTCCTGACCCAGAGTCTTCTGAGTTGAACGCTCGGCACCAGTGTTCGTTGGGTTTGCAAACAACCCATCAAGCGCCTGCGATGAATTTGGTAATGCTGTTGAAATATCGGACATAACTTATGCGTAAGTTTTTAATTCTTGTTCTCCAACCTCTACAGTCTCGGCGACAGGTGAAGCTGCTTCGGAATGAGAAGCGTCAACGTTTGATCCAGCTGCTGCTGTATCGCTGCGACGGTTACCTCGTGAACCGGATTTTCCGGAAAATTCGTTCTGCGACTGACTTTCACGTTGGGAGAAATTACTTGATCCCTCTTCCCGAGAAAGCCCGCCTTCGCTATTCGTAAACTGCGGCGCATTGAGCTTGACGCCCTTGGCATTCCAATCGGCGGCAAGTTCAGACCAGTTGGACTTGATCATACTCTCGAGTCCCGGAAGATCCGTTTGCATCATCGTCTTAATCTGTCCGCCTTCCATGGATACTTTCAGCGCCATAGAACCGCCTTGATCAAAGTTGATACGAACATTTATCGTTTCGCCTTTCGTGTTAACCAATCGGTCAACGCTCTTAGTCAAAGCTGTATAGACTTCCTTAACCTCTTCGGCGGTCTTGCTTGAATAGCTAGCCGGTTGAGATTTCGCTGCGGCTGCCGACTTGCTCGAAGACGAGTCATTCGAACCGTTTACTTGAAAACCTTGCGAAGCTTCGCCTTTAGGAGTCGATGCATTTGCTTTTGGAGCAACTTCTCGCACTGAACTCATATCGAAACTCTGCTTTCCAGAATTTCCGGATGAGTCTCCTTGAGTCTGAGCTCCCATTCCCGCCTTAACGGTAGAGATCGTGCCAGCAGGCGCTGAGGCCATAGTGGACACAACGGGATTTACCGGGCGAGCGCGATTTACTTGCGGCCGAGAATCAATCGGACGCATTTCGCGAATTACTTCATGAAGAGATTGCGTGTCGACTTTCTTAGCAGCCGAAACTTCAGAACCGCTGCTTTCAGGAATCGATGATTGCTGACTCGCTGCCGGTGAACGCTGTTGAGCCACTTGCGGCTTTACAGCGATCGGCTTCTGTGGAGTGTGATCCGGCTGCTTAGAATCAGCTATTTCAGACTTTCCGGTTTCCATGAGACTAGAAGCAGTCTTAGGTTGCCCCGTAGACTCGACTGTTTCTATTGGAGTCAATTTCGCTTCAGAAGCTTTCGCTTGACGAGTCGAATCCATTGATCCGGTTTTCTCGAAAGCCTTAGATAAGGCGTGCTGCCCCTTTTCGGGATCAAAGGCTAGTTCGCCTCTATTTTTTCCTGACGCCTTGGGAGCTTCATTGGCCAACGTGTCGCCCTTGACCGCTTGCTCGCCGGTCGGCTTGTTATTTACGGATTGAGCCAATTGCGAAATTGCTTCTCCCGAAGCTCTCGAATCCTTGGCCATCGAGGAAATTTCTTTTCCAAAAACGTTTTTCGCTCCGCCTATTCCCACTGCTTCAAGAGGCACTGCCTCTAAAACCCCCTTATCGCCCACAACTGAAGCCAATGGGCTCGTATCAGTCGTTTGGG
>JBNMOQ010000039.1:0-27061 GCA_051275055.1 Candidatus Pelagisphaera sp. | reverse complement strand
ATTCCAAACAAAAAAATACTTGGAGAGATCCTGACCAACTCCTTCACGAATCTCGTAGTCGAAGGCGTAGTGGGCATCGACTATGGCACCGATCCCGAAGCGGCCATCTCCTGCGTGAAAGCAGCGATCGCTCAAACCGCCGGAATCGACTCCAATAAAACACCGCAAGTCGGAATCGAAGCCTTCGGAGATTCCTCCATCAATATCGCCTATCGCTACTGGGTGAAAACAAGCGACTACTATCCCATTCAATACGTCGTAAACTTAGCAGTCTTCAAGGCCTTAAAAGACGCGAGCATCGCAATCCCATTCCCGCAACGCGACGTGCATATCGTATCAAAGTAAAATACAAGTGGCGACCTAAGCTAAGAACCCCAATAAAAACACGGAATAAACTGCCTTTTCCAACACTCTTACCGATAGTCCGCAGCGTCCTTCTCAACTCCAATTTAATATTCTATGCGCATTCTAAAGAAAAAATCCTGGGAACTCCCAGATTCCGCAGCAACCTCAGAACAAGATTACATTAATCGCCGACGTTTCCTAAAAGCGGTCGGTCTCGGATCAGGAGCCCTGCTCGGACATTCGATCGCCAATGCGGCGACTAGTGGATTTCCATCCCCACTAAACAGTGCCTACAAACTCGAAGGCCTAGAACCAACGCCGTACGACCTAGTCAAAGGCTACAACAATTTCTACGAATTCACCACTGACAAAGGCGACGTCCAAGAACTCGCCAACAAAGGCTGGAAGACCGAACCTTGGGAAATCGAAATCAAAGGTCACGTAGACAAGCCAATGAAACTCGATGTCAATGAGTGCATCGAAAAAGTCGGAGGCATCGAGCAAAGAGTTTACCGAATGCGCTGCGTCGAAGCCTGGTCGATGGTCATCCCTTGGGATGGCTTTCAGCTAAGTAAACTCATAGATCTCGTCCAACCGACCGACAAAGCGAAATACGTTAAATTTACATCTTTCTACGACCCTAAGTCCGCTCCTGGACAAAAAGGCGGCGGGATCGATTGGCCCTACGTCGAAGGGCTTACGATCGCAGAAGCGCGCAACGAACTCACTATGCTCGCAACCGGAATTTACGGAAAGCCTATACCCAATCAAAACGGCGCGCCCATTCGCTTAGTCGTTCCATGGAAATACGGTTTCAAAGGCATCAAATCGATTTCGAAAATCGAGTTCGTGAGCAAGCAACCTCTCAACACCTGGCAAGCGCTTCAATCTCGCGAATACGGTTTCTACGCCAATGTTAATCCAGAGGTTGACCATCCTCGCTGGACCCAAGCCAACGAACGCATTATCGGCTCTGGGTTTTTCGCAAGCCGCAAGGACACGCTCATGTTCAATGGTTACGGCGATCAAGTAGCCTCGCTCTACAAAGGCCTCGACCTAAGACGCAATTTCTAGCTAGCGACTTCACTCGCAATACGATGAACGGAATCGCTCGATTTCTAAAGAAGAGATGGGTCCTCTACATCCTTCTCCTCACACCGATACTCTACCTGTTCCTTCCCCAGGCGCGATCCGAGACTGAGTTCCAGGCAGATCCGGCTAAATACCTTCTCGAATATATCGGACTATCGGCCACGATCCTATTCGTTATCGTGCTCATGATCACTCCTCTGAGAAAGATCTTCACAAAATCTTCCATCATAAAAGCACTCGCCTTTCATCGACGCCAAATCGGAGTCAGCGTATTCATTTACGCGTTACTGCATTTATTGATATATTTTGCCTACACTGGCAGTTGGGCGGGATTCGTCAAAGACTGGGAAAAGCTCTTCATTCTTTCAGGAATCATCGCCCTAGTCCTGCTTTTGGTCCTGGCCGTCACCAGCAACAATCGATCGGTTCGAGCCCTCGGCGGAAAACGCTGGAAACGCATCCACCGCTTGGCGTACCTAATCATGTTTCTCCTGATTTACCATCAAGCGACCCAGGAAAAAACAGGCTACCAGGAAACCGCTAAGATATTCGCTCCGCTTCTCATACTCCAGGCCTACAGAATTGGTCTCTACACCAAGCGTGCATTTGACCAACGATCGAATGAGCAGTCGTAATCGACAATTCGTCACCAGCAAAGATACATTGCATTCGATTCGCTAATTCGCACAATTGACGCAAATTTCCCTCACCCCAAGCTTCATCAACCCCCATACTCCGAATATCATGAATCGAAAAAACGCTACCGACTTCCCTCAAGAGCTTCTAGATATCTACGACGAATACGTACACGGAATTATCGATCGCCGCCTTTTCTTTAGCAAAGCTGCCAAATTTGCAGTAGCAGGTGTTACCGTTGCTGCATTAATCAATTCCCTTAGCCCACACTATGCTTGGGCAGAACAAGTATCTAAAAGCGATTCACGCCTGAAAACCGAATACGCTACCTACGATTCTCCAGACGGACACGGAAAGATGCGTGGCTATTTGGCCAGACCTGCAAACGCAAAAGGCAAACTCCCTGGAGTGATTGTCGTTCACGAAAACCGAGGCCTCAATCCCTACGTCGAAGATGTCGCTCGCCGCGCTGCGGTTGCCGGTTTCGTCGCTTTCGCTCCCGATGCGCTAACTCCCCTTGGAGGCTATCCCGGAAACGACGACGAAGGTCGGACTATGCAACGCAAACTAGACGGCGCTAAGATCGTCGAAGATTTTGTCGCCGCGACTCACTTCCTGCACGAACATGACACTTGCAACCAATCAATTGGAGTCGTGGGTTTTTGCTTCGGCGGCGGAATGTCCAACACCCTAGCCGTTCGACTTCCAAACATAATAAAAGCCTCAGCTCCATTCTACGGAGGGCAACCTTCCGCTGAAGATACCAAAAAGATAAAGGCGTCAATGCAGCTCCACTACGCCGAGCTCGACAAACGCGTCAACGCAGGCTGGCCGGACTACGAAACCGCACTGAAAGCTAACGGGATCGATTACACAGCTCACGTATACCCCAGCACCAACCACGGTTTCCACAACGACACAACACCACGTTACGACGAAGCCGCTGCGAAACTCGCCGAAAAGCGCACGTTTGAGTTTTTCAAAAAGACGCTCTAATTCACTCACCGACGAGATCCAAATAAACTTCGCTGAACGGCACCCAGGTATCGCTTTTCAAGCCAGGTTCGTTACTACGAACGATATTCAGCGTAACCTGCAATTGCTTTAAAGCCGCGTCGAAACGACTCTTCGTGCAGCCATATAGTTCAATGGCCTCTTTCCGAAGCTCGCCAGTCGTGTTTGGATTAAGGCGTATGATCTCGTATACTTGTATAGCCAACTCAGAACATTCCTCGATCGACTTGTGTGCTTTCGCATAATGCGTTTCCCTCAAGTATTGCATCGTCATCAACGCGGCATGGCCACCTGCAATTTTCCCGTAGTAAATATCATCTGGATACATTTCAGGCAATTCGTTTTTCCAGGCCCAAACCGCTTCCACCTTAGGGCCCCATTTCGTACGACCTCCCGTGCGATCCGGAAGATCAACTGCGTCCCAAAGCGATGGAATCCCCTTCGCTTTTTCGCTGAATATCGTGCAAACCTCAACGGACTCAACGAACTCGAATGCCTCTTCCAATGTTTTTACATTCGCCATAAACTACCCATTCCATAAAAAACTATGCTAGCCAAGCTTTCATCTACGTTCTACCTTCCGTACCTATGCCCCAATCTCCAAAATCTATTCTCATCACCGGTGGCGCCGGCAATATAGCTCGCCTACTCGCTAAACGATTAATCCAAGATCATCATACGATCATCTGCACCGACATCGTCGAACCTCGACCCTCTGAGCGTGTACCAAATGTCGAATACGAAACCGCTGATATATGCGACGAAAAACGCCTTGAAGCGCTTCTCGCTTCCCGAAAACCGGATGTCGTTTTTCACCTCGCATCTTTGCTTTCAGGCAGTTCCGAGGTCGATCGCCGGCGAGCATTTCAAATAAATGCCATTGCAAGCTTTAATCTCCTTGAGCTATCGCAAAAGTACAATCCAAGCCCAACCATCGTATTTCCAGGAACTGGCGCCTCCTACGGATCGGATGTCCCAAGCATACTTCCCGAAACTTACGAACAGTGGCCTGAGAACATCTATGGAGCCACCAAAGTAGCTGTCGAGCGTCTGGGCGTTTACTACAAGCTCAAGCATGGCCTCGACTTCCGCTGCCTAAGACCGCCACTAGTGCTTTCCCCCTTCGCTCCTCAAAGCGCCCTCACCGCCTACGCCTCGCACGCCTACGTCGCAGCCTTTAGTGGAAAACCGTTTTCCTTTCCGGTCGCTCCAGAAATCGGCATGTCTACAATTTACATTCAAGACCTTGTCGAAGGATTCGTTCAATTGGCTTTCGCCCCAAAAGAATCGCTCAAACACCACGCCTACAATCTCCACGCAATCTGCCCTAGCGCCCAAGAAGTAGCCGAATCAATCAAACGTCATCGTCCAGAATTCGAATACAATTTCGAGCCCAACGAAACGATCGAAGCAATGCTTCGCCCAGCTCCCAATAAATTTCAAGACGACAATGCCCGGCGAGACTGGGGTTGGAATCCCTCCTTTAAGCTCGATGATTGCACGAGAGATATTTTCGAGCTATTGAAAAACGCCCGATAAAGCCTCTCCAAGGCAAGCCCTCTCGCTGTCTCTCGACTGACGTTTGCCACCAATGAAATATTTCTAGAGACAGGAAGGCCCGGCCCTCATAGAGCCTGTTTAATAAGTGTATTTCGACGTAGGACTGGTCCCGCTCAGGGTGGACCACGCCGCGATAGTAGGTCATTCTCAATATACGCAGCGCGGAGCAAGCGCGGGCCCTACGGATTTTCGACTTATTAAACAGGCTCTTAGCAACCAAAACGGAGAACCAAACCGAAGCCTTCGACTAGCTTCGAAGCATTTAGTCGAAGGGAATAGAGTTTACCGGCCAAACGGAAATGCTACCCCCCAAACGCCAATCACGGCTTCCAAACGCGCAAGCAGTGATTCTCACTATCGCCAATGTAGAGCGATCCATCCGTATCTAGGAAGACACCATGAGGACGGGCAAGCCCGCATCCCAACGGGTCTCCATCCGGCCCATTTCCACGTTCTCCAGTTCCCGCAATCAAGAGTAATCTACCTGTACTCGCCTCGATCATCCTAATTGAGTGGCTCTCTGTATCCGCCAGGTACGCATCCCCGTTATTCGCTAAAGCGATTCCCTTTGGCCCGGACAATGTAGCCAATTTTGCTAGACCGCCATTTCCTCCAAAACCCTTTTGGCCGGTTCCTGCGATGTGATGAATCGAGCCTTTTCGAAAATCGAGTCGAAAAACCTGATTCCCGTTTCTTAAGACGATCCAAAGATCCCCGTTCGAATCAAAATCAATTGATCGCGGTCCATTTAGAGAAACCTCAGAATACTGCTCTCCATCAATGGTTGCGCCTTTCTCACCATCACCCGAAAGGGTATCAATTAGACCCGTCGACAAATCCACGACTCGAATACGATTATTCCCAATATCTGCGATATACAAACGGCCATCAGGTCCAAATTGAATACTGTGCGGATTCTTCAATTGCGCCTTATCCGCAGCTCCACCATCACCCGAGAATCCAGGCTCGCCAGTACCCGCAATTGTAGAAATCAACCCCAACTTAAGGTCTACTTTACGAATAGCGTGATTAAGCATATCTGCGATAAAGAGATTCCCGTCGCGATCAAACCGAATTTCATGCGGCTTGTTCAGCGAAGCCTGAATCATCGAAGCGCCATCACCGCTAAACCCAGCGATACCGTTTCCAACAACAGTAACGACATTGCCCTCCCCGTCTATCCGCCTTACCGTATGACCGCTATATTCGCAAAACCACAACGCTCCATCCGGACCTCGAACTATCCCAAATGGATTATTCGTGCCGGATTGCAAAGCATGCCCATCACGAGTTTCCGCACGCCCCGAACCTACGATGGTTTCAATCGACGCGCTCCAACAACTTTGACTTACTGCAAATACTGAAAATACTAGAAATGTGTAACTAAACTTCATAACGCCAACAGTTCAATCCTCCTCGACCCAGTCAGTCCCTTCCTTTGGGGTCCACTTTTCAATCAACGTTGAAAGACTATCCAAGGTAACTGGCTTAGAGATATAATCGTCCATTCCCGCTTCCAAGCAACGTTCCTTATCAATACGACGAGCATGCGCCGTCATTGCAATTATTGGAATCTCGCGATAGGTTTTCGACAAATGCTCGCTCCGAATCCGTCGCGCCGTCTCAATGCCATCCATCCTCGGCATCTGTAAATCCATAAACACAAGATCATAAGTACCAGCTTCAAGAAGAACCAAAGCCTCTAATCCATCATTAGCGATTTTTATCTCGTGCCCCATCTTCTTAAAGATGGCTTTAGCAACAGTTTGATTCACTACATTGTCATCAGCCAGCAAGAACCGACCTTGCCAGTTCCTCGCAACCAAGCTCTTCCTGGTTTCCTGATTACAATCATTCGAATCCAGCTGATCCGCATCTTGTTCGTCTCTAGGTAATCCAAAATCAACTACAAACCAAAACCCAGAGCCATTCCCAACTTCGCTAGCCACTCCAATTTCTCCACCCATCAACTCAACAAGTTGTTTGCAAATAGCCAAGCCCAAGCCACTTCCTCCATATATGCGAGTCGTGGATGCATCCGCTTGAGTGAATTTATCGAAAAGCGTCCCGTATTTTTCTGGAGCGATTCCTATCCCCGTATCATTCACACATATTCTCAGCTTCATATTCAACGCGTCCGAAGATTCGACCCGCACTACAACTTTAACCTCACCATCGCTAGTGAACTTCAACGCGTTTCCGACCAAATTTGACAAAATTTGGTGTAAGCGTCCAGAATCCCCTCGAAGAACATTTGGGACTTCCGAAGCTACATCGTAACCGAATGAGATCTGCTTTTCTCTAGCGCGAACGAAATACACGCTTCCAAAATTCTCCATGAATTCGCGAAAATTGAAATCCACTGTTTCCAATTCCAATTTGCCCGATTCGATTTTCGACAAGTCCAAAATCGAATCAATCAGATCTAAAAGAGATTCTCCACATAATACGGCCACTTTAGCGTATTCTCGCTGTGCATCCGTAAGCGGTTTCGATTCAAGCAACAAAGACGCCATGCCAATCACTCCATTCATTGGAGTTCGAATTTCGTGACTCATATTTGCCAAAAATTCCGTTTTAGCATTACTGGCTACCTGTGCGGAATTTGCATACTCCACTAGTGTCTCATTCGTTCGAACCGATTCACTGATATCCCAATTCGTACCAATCATTCGCAATGGAGCGCCTACAGAATCTCGTTGAACGATCGCCATCGCCCTAATGTGACTAACCGAACCATCAGGTAATACAAAGCGAAACGAACTATCCAAGTCCTTTTCCCCAGCCAGGGCTGCAGCAACTTCAGATTCGCCACGCTCGCGATCCTCTGCATGCAAGCGCTCGAACCAAATATTCGAGTTTTGATCAAACTCGTCCTTCGAAACCGCATAAAGCGTAAACATCTGATCGTCCCATTCCAAATGATCGCTTGGAATATCCCAGTCCCATATTCCAATTCCACTAGCTCGAACAGCCAAGGACAGGCGATTTCTCGCGATAGCCAACGACCTCCCCTTTTCCGCCAATTCTTCAATCAGACGTTTTTGGGCATCAATGTCCTCAAAAGCTCCATACAAGCGAATGCACTTTCCATCTATAACATCAGCCTTTCCCATGGCCTTGACCCAAAGCGTGCGACCTTTGGCGGTAACGATTTGCAACTCTTCCTCCCAATAAGCACCGCTAACCAAGGCTTCTTCAACGATCTTCATGATCCTCTCTCGACTCTCGCCTTCCTTGTAAAAGTTAATAGCAGCCGACAAACTCGGAACGAAATCCTGCTCGACCTCATGTATCCTCTTGGTAACGGCTGACCACTTCAACGATTTCGAAACGACATCGAGTTCCCAGGCTCCTACGCCGGCCATTTCGTAAATCGCATTCGATTCCTCAATCAATTGATTCAGACGATTTTCCTCAAGCTTAGCCTCACTGACATCCGTCCATACGGAGATATACTCCAGAACTTCCCCGCCTTGCTCCAGCGATGAAACCACCGTAGCATCTACCCAGAACTCTTTTCCACCTTTATCGAAATTACTAAAACGTTGATTCCAAGCTTCGCCTTTTTTCAGTGTCTCTAGAATTTCCTGCCAAAACGACTCGGAATATTCGCTCGATCTCAAAAAACCGTACGATTGACCAACTAGCTCAGATCTCTCGTATCCAGAGATCCCAACAAACTTATCATTAACGCCTATAAGGTTTCCATTTGCATCAATCGTGGAAACCATGAAATGAGCATCGATTCCCACTTGAATCGAACCATCACGAACTATCCCAGGTTCCGTTGGGAGGCTCTTCGGCACTGGTGAGTCGACAGATTCATTGGAAAATAGTTTCTTGATTACGTTGCCCATTAACGGACACTATTCTTAGGACGATTCTAGAAATCGACACTCAATAATTAGCAGAACTTTAAATTTTCTTTTTTTTTACAAATATGCGACGATTATACCAGACTTTAAATAGAAATCACCAAACTTTTAGAAGATCGAATCCGACTAAAGGCACGAACATGAAACTCCTTTTGGGGCACGCTGAACAATCCATCACGATTCCGTACAGGTATAATTCAGACACATTCCCGGACCGTTAATCCAATGTCGAGTCTCCAAATAGTCATTACCATACGATCTACAAATAAAGCGCAAGAAGCGGCCATTTCGAAAATTTGCAGCTTCCATTGTCACCCAAAACACAATACATGATGAAATCACACACCACCTAAATCTTTCAACTATCAAAACCTAGCATAGAAAAAACCAATATCCAATGTGTATACACAACCGATTCACCACATCGCTCATCATCCTTTTCGGATTAATCGTTTCGGGACGCTCAGCCGATGTTACCTCATGGCGAAACGGCGGCAACGGCCTCTACCCTAATGCGCGCCCTCCGCTTCAATGGGACGATCCGAGCAATATTCTCTGGAAAATCGATACACCAGTCTGGGGCAATGCCTGTCCTGTTCTAATTGGCGATCGCCTAATCTTCACAGCCGAACCCGCCGATTTAATCTGCATTGACAGCAAGACCGGGAAGCTCCTTTGGAAAACATCCAACGCCTACGAAGACGTGATCACGTTCACTCCAGATGAACGCCAAACATTCGAACACGCAAAGTCTCAAGAATTGGTTATCAACGCGAAACTCGCTCCATTTAAAGCTGCTGAATACAAACTGAACCGCCGAGTCCAACGCGACAAAGAAAATATCGAACTAAAAAAAGAGCTCAGAGCTCTGCGAAAGCAAATGGCGGACATTCGATCTCAAATTGATCCGATTCTCCTCCAATTCAAGAAGCCCAAAACTCATGACACAAACGGCTACGCATCATTAACTCCATGCTCGGACGGAGAATTCATATACAATTGCAATGGTCTAGGAATCGTAACCAAGCACGACCTTGAAGGGAATCGAATTTGGGCGAAAACCATGGAACGGCCAGACCACAATTGGGGCGCATCTATCTCTCCGCAAATCGTGGACAATAAGTTAATCGTACGCATCTCAGACTATGCAGCGCTCGATCTCGAAACAGGAGAAGAGCTTTGGCGAATCGAAGACCCGCACACCTTTGGCCCTCCAGCCATATTCAGCGTCGAAAATCATTCGTATCTCTACACAACTAGAGGAGAGCTTATACGAGTAAGCGACGGAACCAAACTGCCCTCGCAAGACTGGACGATCGAACAAAAGACCTTCGCATTTTTCAACACCAATTTCGTGTCCGGAAATCGAATCTACGCCGCGCACGGAGCAGCCGGCATCCAAGGGGACGTCTTCTGTATGGAATTCCCAGATACGATTCAAGAACTCGAACAAAACGGCCTAAAGCAAATCTGGCATGCAGACGTTTCGAAAGAACGCTACTACGCCTCGCCTCTCGTCCACGAAGGACTTGTCTACATATTCTCGATGGGACAGGTTTTTCAAGTTCTCGATGCCGCAAACGGCGAACTTGCATACAGCAAGAAGATCCCCGGTCGCATGGAACGAACGTTTCCTGGACTGCTCCTCGTAAACGATATGATTTATACCGGAGAAGAGAACGGTACGGCTTTTTTCCTCAAGCCTGGCAGAGAATACCAGGAGATCGCACGCTTCAACATCGGTGAATGCCGCAGTACGCCGATCTTCAATGGCGACACCGTCTATCTTCGCTCGATGGAACACGTATACGCTTTTAAAGCGAACTCCAACTAAGTCGACAAAACCCCGCAAGCGCCGCTCAAGCTAACGATCCATGACATCCAGCTCTGGCCAAAGCTGCAGCTTACGGTGAAGCGTTCGGCGACTGATCCCGAGCAACTTTGCCGCTCGAGTTCGGTTTCCTTTAGTATCCGCGAGAGCCTCTCGCATCAGCCGCTTTTCGTTTTCTTCCTTATCCAATGGCGAAACGACTCGACTTGTACCATCGATCGATCGCGTTTCCCCTCTGAATTTCGGCTCGAGATCGTAGTCGTGAATCACTCCGCTTCGATGTAAGACGACTATGTTTTCCGCAAAATTACGCAACTCTCGAATATTGCCCGGCCAACTATAGCGGCGTAAGCATTGCATCGCTCCTGGTTCGAAAGTCGGAGTTTCAATTGCGTTTTCCTTAGAGAATTCCGAGAGAAAGTGATTGAGCAAAATCGGCAAGTCTTCGCTTCGGTCTCTCAAAGGCGGCATCGTGATCTGCACGACGTTCAAGCGAAAATACAGATCCTCGCGAAAGGTTCCCTCCTTTACCATCGCTTCCAAGTCACGATTTGTAGCAGCAACGATTCGCGCATCCACCGTAATTGATTTTGAACTACCAATTCGCTCAAACGTACGCTGCTCGAGAAAGCGAAGAAGCTTTACCTGGGTCGGTAAACTAATTTCACCAATTTCATCGAGAAACAAAGAACCTTGATGAGCCAATTCGAAGCGACCAATTCGTCGCTCCGTTGCTCCCGTAAACGCTCCTTTCTCGTGCCCGAATAGTTCGCTCTCCAACAAACTCGATGGCAAAGCCGCACAATGCACCGCTACAAATGGACCTTGAGCTCGAGGGCTGTTTTGGTGAATCGCCTGAGCGATTCGCTCCTTACCCGTACCCGTCTCGCCTTCGATCAACACATTTGCCTTAGAAGGCGCCACGAGCTTTACGCGTTCGATAACGTTCTTCAATTCCGATGAATTGCCAATTATGCCCACAAAGCTATATTTAACATCGAGACGCTCATGAAGCTGGTGAACTTCTTCTTCGAGATCTCTCGATTGAAGAGCGCGTTTTGCCAGGATTTCAAGCTTCTCCAAATTTACCGGTTTCGTCAGGAAATCATAAGCCCCGCGCTTCATCGCTTCTACCGCCGAAGGCACGTCCCCGTAGGCAGTCATCATGATCACAGGGGGACGGTTTTTCAGAGCCAGCGCTTTATCGATAACCTTCAAACCAGACTTTCCAGGCATCCGCAAATCCGTCAATACGAGATCGAAATTCTCACTCTCCATGAGCGTGAATGCCTGATCCGCATTTTCCGCAAGATAGATGTCATACTGGTCTTCTAACACCTGCTGAAGTCCTTCGCGGGTATGACGCTCGTCATCGACAATTAAAACAGTGGCCTGCATGCCATCGTTTATGCACTCGATTGACCAATCGTCAATGGGTAATTTTGGCACAGTTTTGTAAAGAAACTAAATCCGCAGAGTTTTACACTACTCCAACATGCGGAACTTACGGTTCTGCTTGGGGAATTCCAAAGTCACCACTGTTCCCACATCCTTCTTACTATCTATGCCAACTTGTCCCCCATGCTCACGCATGATACGCTGAACAATCATCAAGCCCAAACCCGTACCTGTCTTTTTTGTCGTATGATAGGGCTGAAAAACCTGCGAAAGATTGTCTTGGCTAATACCCGAACCCGAGTCTCCAAAGCGCAAATAAAAACGCTCCTCATCCGACTCCACCCTTACCTTTATGACGCCTCCAGGCTGCATAGCCTCCATCGCGTTCTTGGTAACATTGAAAAAGACCTGCTTCATCTGCTGCTTATCAGCTCGGACAACCGGATGCTCGGAACCTGCATCAAGCTCAACGCTGATTCCACGATCTTCCAATTCTCCCGACTGAAACTCGATCGTTTCTTCCAAAGCCTCATACAGATTCAACGTTTGAAAATCAGGCTCTTGAGGACGAATCGCTTCGAGGAAGTTCTTTATTATCCCGTCTAGCCGGCTCACCTCTTCGCGGCACACATCCAGCGAAGAAGCCAAGCGTTCGCTTGCAGGCGACTCCTCCAACTTCTTCAACTGCCGCTCCATTAACTGAAGGTGAATCGTGATAGAGTTGAGCGGATTTCCGAGCTCATGAGCCACGCCAGCAGCCAAAAGCAATATGGAGGTCACCTTTTCCGATTCGATAAATTCCTCGTTGGACTGCTTTTCGCGCGTGATGTCCGAAAGGATAACGACAAACCGAGCTTCGCCCTCTTCGCTCTCTTCCGCTTCCTCGAAAGGCAATATATACAATCTCACGTAACGACGCTCCGGATACGCCAATTCCAGTTCCCGCGAACTTACGGATGATTTCAAATGGTCGTCTTCTTCTAAGCCCAACGAAGCTCGCAATTCGGGAATCATCCGCCAAAGTGTAACGTCCCCAAGATCCCCGTCCTTTAAACCAATAATCCGGCGGCTGGCCGCATTCGCATACTCAATGAGTCCGTGATTATCAATCACGAGAATACCCTCTAATGCGGTATTGAAGATCGTTTCCAGAAACGAACGCTCGCGCGCCAAGCGTTGCACCAAGTTGGCGAGATTTGTCGCATCCAACGTATCCACTCGCCCTAGAGCGCGGTCTAACGATGAACCCTTTTTTCCAGAAATCATATTTCGCAAGTAGAAGCGAAAGACAAGCGATGGCAACTCTTCGTCACAAGAAGAATCACACACGTGTTAGTTTCCGCTTGCGTTTCCTGATACGACAGCTTTCTTGGCACCTAAATTATGAGCGCTTTAGAAATAAGACCTGCATCTGACTGTAAATACTCATGTGTTTCGCTTGGCGAAATAATGCTACGCCTGGATCCGGGCGAAGGCCGGACACGTACTGCCCGCAGTTTTGCTGCCTGGGAAGGCGGCGGAGAGTACAATGTATCTCGCGGACTCCGACGCTGCTTCGGACTAAAGACAGCTGTCGTAACGGCTTTCGCCGACAACGAAGTCGGTCGCCTGTTAGAAGATTTCATCCTTCAAGGCGGCGTTGACACGGATTACATCAACTGGGTCGACTACGACGGAATCGGCCGCTCGACGCGCAACGGATTGAATTTCACAGAACGCGGCTTCGGCATTCGCGGAGCAAAAGGTGTCCCCGACAGAGGCAACACCGCTTCGTCGCAAATGAAGCCGGGCGACGTTGACTGGAAAGCTTTATTCGAAACCGACGGATCGCAATGGCTTCACACCGGCGGAATTTACGCCGCTCTAAGCGAAACGGCGGCTGACTTGGTAATCGAAGCAGCCAAAGCCGCGAAAGCTGCCGGAACGATCGTTTCCTACGACCTCAATTACCGCCCTTCCCTCTGGAAAGGTATAGGCGGAATCGAAAAAGCCCAGGAAGTGAACCGTGAAATCGCGAAGTACGTCGACGTTATGATCGGCAATGAAGAAGACTTCACCGCAAGTTTGGGTTACGAAATCGAAGGGGTCGACGAATCCATGTCGAATCTCGAAACGGACAGCTTCAAAAAAATGATCAACCATGCCGTAGCTGACTTCCCGAATTTCAAAGTAGTCGCGACCACCTTACGCGGCGTAAAAACTGCGACCATCAATGATTGGGGCGCAATTTGCTGGGCCGACGGCGCTTTTCACGAAGCCACTCACCGCCCTGAGTTGGAGATTCTCGATCGCGTTGGCGGAGGCGACTCGTTCGCATCGGGCCTGATCTACGGACTTCTCTCGACCGGCGAAGCTTCTCAAGCCGTCGAATACGGCGCTGCCCACGGAGCGCTTGCGATGACAACCCCTGGCGACACATCTATGGTTACTTTGGCCGAAGTTGAAAAGCTCGTGTCTGGCGGATCCGCTCGCGTAGACCGATAGAGCGGTATTCGGTATTTCTACGCCGCCCGATTGAAACGGGTAGCGTGGATAATTACCCTACACAATCGTTAGCCTAATTTCTAAAGAGCATCGATTCAGCTACTTTCGCTCAATATCGCTATTTTCGAGGTCGGTCCTGCTTGCCTAATTAAAAATAGCGCATTCTGCTCCGCCCTCAATGACTCGAAATCTTCGACTACTTTGGACGACTTTGCTCGTTGCTGCGCTGGCTTCCACTGGCTGCAAACGATCCACGGTCGCTGTCTACGATGTGCCAAAAGAGGCCGCGTCGCCGTCAAAATCTACTGCGGCCATAACACCTCCAAGTCAAAACGCTCCGAAAGGACGCATCCAATGGGCCAAGCCAGAAGCCTGGACAGAACTTGCGCCAACCGCCTTCCGCAAGGGCAACTACATCGCCGAAGGTTCCAACGGCACTAAAGCGGAAATCACCGTTTCCTCTTTCCCAGGCAATGTCGGCGGGATCCTGGCCAATGTAAATCGCTGGCGAGAGCAAGCAGGCCTCGCTCCGATTACCGACAATGCTCTCGAGCAATCTCTCTCTCAGATTTCCGTCCAAGGACAACAGGGCCAGCTTGTCGATATCCAACCCGAGTCGACAGACCCTTCAGCTGTTTATATAGTGGCAGCAATATTCTTTTATGGCGGGGAAAGCTGGTTCTTCAAGATGTCTGGCCCACAGGAAATCGTTTCCGCTCAGATCGCAGCATTCGAGCAATTAGTGGACGGGTTGAAATTTCTCGATTCCGAGACAAAACCCAAGGCCACTGTAAGCAAGTCAACCGATGGCAAATTGGCCTTCGACGGTCCTAAGGGTTGGACCGAGTCAAAAGGCTCATCGATGCGCCTCGCGAGCTACGAGATAATAAAGGACGGCTTTCCGACTGCAGACTTCTCTATCACGAGCTTTCCAGGCGAAGCCGGAGGACTCAGTGCAAACGTCAATCGCTGGCGTCAACAGATCGGACTTCCAAAATGGAGTGATGCGCAAGTCAAGACCGAACAAAAAAACGTCAAGAACGACTCGTTCACATTCGCTTTTTTCGACTTGAAGCCGGTTACCGACGACGAAAAAGCAGCCGTTAAAGAACGCATTCTAGCGGCCATCCTGAAAAGCGATAACCGGAGCTGGTTCTTCAAGCTGAGAGGCGACATATTTCTCCTCGATACACAACGCAAGAAATTCAGAGAAGTTCTGCTGACTACCCGATTCGAATCCACTTCCGAAAGCAACGATCTCTAAGCGTTTAGAGTTAACGACATGAAACCGTTTATAAAATTCTTTTCATCGCTGGAGCTCGCCATCGCCTGCATGGTTCTAGGTCTCGTCCTCGTCTTCGTAGGAACGCTCGATCAAGTGCATCTCGGCATTCACGGCGCTACAGAGCTATATTTCTATTCGTTCTTCGTAATGTGGGAAATTCCGAATTCCGAGATAGCCATCCCGTACCTGCCAGGCGGATACACAGTCGGAACGACTTTGCTAATCAATTTGATTACGGCCCTCTTTGTTCGCTTTAAATACTCATGGAAGAAAGCTGGTGTTCTAATGATACACTTCGGCGTTATCTCGCTTCTGATTGGCGAATTAATTTCGAGCATGATGCAGGTCGACAGCAATATGGCCATCGACGAAGGTGCGACTACAAATTACTCTGAGGACCGCACAATCAGCGAATTGGTCATCATTGACCATAGTCACTCAACAACGACTGATCGCGTTTATGCCTTTCCGAAAGCGATGCTCAAAACCAATCACGACGTAAGACACGACGATCTCCCGTTTTCGATTAGCATCAACCAATTCATGGCCAATGCTGCCATCCAGAAACGCGACGAAAACACTCCGGCCAAATCACTCATAGCAAACAAAGACATCGGCCTCGATTACTATGCAATCGAAACACCGAAAACCGGCAAGATGGATGAGATCAACCGCAATACAGCGACCCTCACCATTTTCGATTCCAAGGGAAATGTAGCTGGAACTTGGCTAGCTAGTCTTTTTTTTCCACAGCAGAAATTTACTTTCGAAGGCAAAGAATACTCCCTCCAATTACGCAACAAACGCTACTATCATCCCTTTGAAATAAAGCTTATCGACTTCAGTTTCGACCGTTACTTGGGAACGAACATTCCGATGAACTATTCCAGCATGATCGAGCTCACCAATCACGAAACCGGCGAAAACCGGGAATTTCTGATCTACATGAATCACCCGTTGCGGTACAGTGGACTAACGTTCTTCCAAAGCTCCTTCACACCAGATGAACTCACTACGATTCTCCAAGTAGTCAGCAATCCCGGGCGTCACTTGCCCTATATCTCTTGCATTTTGATTTTCGCAGGCCTCTCCTTTCAATTTGGATTCGGCCTCATAACCTTCATTGGAAAACGCTTAAAGAAGTCATGAAAAAGCGAATACCGCCAATAATAGCTCTCGTCATTTTTCTAGGGTACTTTGCTTCGAACTACTCGAAGCAATCGCCCCGAACGGAAATTGAGTACACTGCCTTCGGCAAGACTCCCGTTCATTTAAACGGACGCCTTCAACCGATGGATTCCGTTGCTCGAAACGCATTGCTAAGCATCCAGCACAAGCGGACAATCCGTGACGAGAACGGCAAAAAATCCCCTGCAATCGTCTGGCTAACCGAATTGCTCATGAGCCCGGATCTCGCTCACGATCGACCTATTTTCAAGATCACCGACGAGGACATTCGCTCGCTCCTCCAACTCCCCAAAAAACCGAGTAAGCGAAATGACATGCTAATCGCCCTACTCGGACCGGGCAGCGCTCATTTCTACTACTCGTTCCACGAACTGGCTCCATCGCTAAAAACGATCAGCGAACAAGCCAAAACAGCAGGCGAACTTGAAGACGCTCAACGCTCGCGATTCCAAAAAGCAGTGCTTCAGTTAGCCCGAGCCCTTTCGACATACACGAGCCTCAGTCAAACGCTTCACCACGGACAGGTCGCTTCCTTTTCCAAAGAGTTAAAAGATCTCGAATCATTCGGTCCTGCTGGAATTGATGCCGTCAACAAGCGTCAGGCGGGAGAGGAATTCGACGAGAACGATTTCAACAAGATAATGAGTATTGGATACCTTTATCAGGGATTCGAGCAATCGGGGCATTTCCTCAGTCTTCCATCCAAATCCGAATCTGGCGAATTTAGTTGGGAAAAAATGAGCTCCGTATTAAGCCAGATTCTCCAGAAAGGACAGGTCAGCGAAGTAGCCCGCAGCTATGCATCAATCGTCGATGCTTATCGAAATGAAGATGCCACCGCTTTCAACGAGCAAGTTCGAGCGCTTCACGCTGATCTAAATACCGTCGATCCTTCTCTACTCAGTGACTCAGGCGTTGAACTTACCTTCAATTTCCTGGAACCCTTCTACATCGCTTCAGTGGGATACGTCATGGCGTTCATCGCAGTGATCATTTCATGGATACGATGGCCGCAACGCATGAATCAAGCAGCCACCTGGCTCGTTATCTCATGCGCTATAATCCATACAATCGGAATGCTTTTCCGCATGTACATCATCGGCTACGCACCCGTAATCAACCTCTACTCGTCTGCAATATTCGTCGGCTGGGGCGCTGTTTTACTTTCGGTGGGTTTAGAGAAATTTTTCAAAAACAGCATAGGAAACGCAACCGCGTCGATCATCGGATTCTCTACCTTACTCGTTGCTCATCACCTATCTGCCGATGGTGACACCCTGGAAATGCTACGTGCCGTACTCGACAACAACTTCTGGCTAGCGACACATGTAACGATTATTACGCTCGGCTATTCGGCAACATTCCTCGCTGGCTGCATAGGTTTCATATTCATCCTCATGTCGATTTTCTCTAACCGAATCGACAAAAAAAGCGCCCGAGCATTCGGCACGATGGTGTATGGCATCGTTTGCTTTGCAATGCTCTTCAGCTTCGTCGGCACCATCCTCGGAGGCATCTGGGCTGATCAGTCTTGGGGAAGATTCTGGGGCTGGGATCCTAAAGAAAACGGAGCGCTTTTAATCGTCATTTGGAATGCCATCATCCTCCATTCACGATGGGGAGGGTTCGCTCGCACACGTGGGGTCATGGCGATGGCGGTCTTCGGTAATGTCGTTTTCAGCTGGTCATGGTTTGGCACCAATATGCTGGGAATAGGATTACACGCCTACGGCTTTATGGACAAAGCATTTTCCTATCTAGCCGCATTCGTCGCGGTGAATATGGTAGTTATTCTTTTGGCTGCGATTCCCAAAAGATTCTGGAAAAGCCAGATTTAGTACGCAGGGTCGGCGCTTACTCGATACTGCGTAAAAGGTAGGGCTGCTTGTCCCCAAGCAACCCTAGCACATTATTCCGCTTCCGTCTCAACCACCACAAACTTCAGCTCGTCTCCTTCCAGAGAATACTGAACCGTTGCGCCTTCGGAAACCGTTCCATCGATAATCGCCCGAGCGAGCGAAGTCTGGATTGAACGCTGCATGAAACGCTTGAGTGGACGCGCCCCGTAGACCGGATCGAATCCTTTTTCAGCGATCCATTTCTTAGCGGCTTTGTCGAGCGTTATGGAGATACGGCGCTCTTCCAAAGTATGATTCAATTCTACCAAAAGCAGATCCACGATACGTTCGATCTCTTCGAGAGACAGTGGTTTGAAGATTACAGTCTCATCAACGCGATTCAGAAATTCCGGACGAAAACTGGTTCTCAATTCGGCCAAGACTGCGCTTTTCACCGAATCGGATATCTCGCTTCCAATCACGCCTTCCAGCAATCGCTGGCTACCGATATTCGAAGTCATGATGATTATTGTGTTCTTGAAATCAACCGTCCTACCTTGAGAATCGGTCACGCGGCCATCATCAAGAATCTGAAGCATTACATTGAACACATCCGGATGAGCTTTTTCAATTTCGTCAAAGAGCAACACCGAGTATGGTTTGCGCCGCACTGCCTCGGTTAACTGACCACCTTCCTCATAGCCTACATAGCCCGGAGGAGCTCCAATCAAACGAGCAACAGCGTGTCGTTCCATGTATTCAGACATGTCAATACGTATGATCGAGTCCTCGCTATCGAAAAGCGTTTCCGCTAGCGTCTTAGCGAGCTCAGTCTTACCGACTCCCGTCGGACCTAAGAAAATAAAACTACCAATTGGACGGCTAGGATCTTTTATCCCCGCACGGGCACGGAGAATCGCATCAGAAACAAGTCGGACCGGTTCTTCTTGTCCGATCACTCGCTCATGCATCACGTCCTCTAACAATAGCAGTTTTTGCTTTTCGCCTTCGATCAATCGCGTCACCGGAACGCCTGTCCAATGCGATACAATATCCGCAATTTCCTCCTGAGAAACTTCTTCCTTCACCAGCGAACGATCCATTTGAGAACCTTCGGCGGCTGTCAATTGAGCTTCCAACTGAGGCAAGCGACCGTGCTTCAATTCGGCAGCTGTATTCAAATCGTAAGCTCGTTCAGCTTGATCAATCTCAGTCTTCGTTGCTTCAATAGACTCGCGTAATTTCTGCAGCTCCGAGACCGACGCTTTTTCGTTTTCCCACTGCTGCCGCTGAGCCGTTTCTTGCTCCTTTAGATCGGCAATTTCCTTACGCAAATTAGTCAGCCGGGCCTTGGACGCATCGTCCTTTTCCTGAACAAGTGCGGTCTCTTCAATTTCCAACTGCATTAATCGACGCGTCAGAGCATCCAATTCCGTCGGCATACTATCCATCTCGGTGCGAATACTCGCGCAGGCCTCATCGATTAAATCAATAGCCTTATCCGGTAGAAAACGATCGGAAATGTAACGATCAGATAGCGTCGCAGCGCTTACCAATGCATTGTCCTGAATCCGCACGCCATGATGTATTTCAAAACGTTCTTTTAGTCCCCGCAAAATCGATATGGTATCTTCGACATTCGGCTCTTCTACCAAGACACTTTGAAAACGGCGCTCTAGAGCCGCGTCTTTTTCGATGTACTGTCGATACTCATCCAGGGTTGTCGCTCCAATACAATGGAGCTCCCCGCGAGCCAACATGGGCTTGAGCATGTTCCCAGCATCTATAGCACCATCAGCCTTACCCGTGCCCACAATCGTGTGTAACTCGTCGATAAAGAGAATAATCTGACCTTCCGCGCTTTTGATTTCCTGCAATACAGCTTTTAAGCGTTCCTCGAATTCGCCGCGAAATTTCGCGCCGGCGAGCAAAGATCCCATATCCAGTGAAAAGATTGTTTTGTCTTTCAGCCCCTCAGGCACATCCCCACGCACGATTCGTTGAGCTAGTCCCTCGGCGATTGCCGTCTTACCCACGCCAGGTTCGCCAATTAGAACCGGATTGTTTTTCGTCTTGCGTGAAAGGATACGAATAACGCGGCGAATCTCATCATCCCGCCCAATCACTGGGTCCATTTTTCCACTACGAGCACGAACAACAAGATCCATCCCGTATTTCTCCAAAGCCTCGAAAGTAGCTTCTGGATTTTGAGAGGTTACTCGCTGATTACCACGGACGCTTTGCAGCGCGCCTAGAACCTTGTTGCGGTCCAAATTGAAACTACGCAGAAGATTCGCCATTGCGGCTGGTTTCGCCACTTCGACGATCGCCAAAAGCAAATGTTCAACGCTGATATATTCGTCTTTTAAATTTTCCGCTTCCGCTTCCGCCTTGGTAAACACATCGCCCAAAGATGGAGTGATGAAAATCTTGCTGCTATCGAAACTGCCAGTTACCTGCGGCAACTTATCGAGTTCACGATCCAAAGTCAGCGCCATCGCGCTAGCGGTAATATCCAGCTTTTGCAAAAGGCCCTGAACAATGCCTTTATCTTGCCCGACAAGCGCGGCTAGCAAATGAAGCGTTTCCACTTCATTGTTCTTCTTTCGCCGAGCGATTGCTTGCCCCTCGGTGAAAGCATTATGGGCCATTTCTGTAAGTCGATTTGGGTCTATCATATGGGTTTCCTCCTAGGGTCCTTGTCGCAGCTTTCGTACCGTATTCGCTTTATACGGAAAATCGAGTGCCTAATCTCCGGATCAACTTTTTTAAAGTTTGTTAGCTCTTTTCATTCAGTGAGTTAGAAACAGGACCACGAGAACCCGAGTCAATTGACACCACAAGGAAGAAATGTAGAAGAGAGTCACTGTGACATGCCTAAAATCGCTCATGGGACGATCTGTCCAACCCAGAAGACTACACCTAGCGGCGGGAATGAGTTACGAAATAAGGGCCATCAAATATTCTGCTCATAAGGTATCCCATCAATATCCACGACTTTACGAGTTGGTTTACTAGGCCAAGCGGGAGGAGCCATTTCGCCAAGCCATTTGTCTAAGGCTTTTTGGAGACGCTGAACCGTTTCAGGATTCTCTGCTGCGATATTTGTCCGTTCGCCAATATCTTTCGAAAGATCAAACAGCCAAGTATGATCACCTGATTTGATAATTTTCCATTTACCCTGGCGAAAGGCCTTATTTGGACCATTGCTCCAGGCCAAAGATCGATGCGGCGAACCTTTTGAATTGCCTTTTAAATAGGGTGCAAGATCAACGCCGTCTAATTCCATCGTATCAGGTATAGCAATACCAGCAGCAGCGCACACAGTCGGATACACATCCAAAGAACTTGTTATTCCTTTAAAGACGTCGCCTCTCTTGAAAACCCCGGGCCATGACAAAATCATCGGCACTCGTACGCCGCCTTCGAACAAGAATAGCTTCCCCATCCGCAATGGCCCGTTGCTTTGAACCTTCGTGTACATCGGACCGCCATTATCATCCATGAATAACACGAGTGTATTCTCTTTCAAATCGTACTTTTCCAATGTTCCCACGATACGCCCAACGGCGTCATCCAGAGCACTAACCATCGCATTGAAATCGCGCTGCGTTGGATTCTTTTCGTTCGGAAACCGCTTTTGATATTTCTCGCTCGCTTCGATCGGAGTGTGAACCGCGTTAAAAGGCACGTAGGCGAAAAACGGCTGATCCTTTTTATCTTCGATAAAGGCCACTGCCTCGCGAGCAATCGCATCAGTCAGGTATTCCTTTTCAATGATTCGCTTGTTGCCTCGCATGATCGACTGATAAGCTGGTTGAGGTTTTTCCGCAGGAAAAAACGAGTGCGCTCCGGCTAGGAATCCGTAAAACTCATCGAAGCCTCGCTGTTGAGGCTGAAAGTACTCGCGCGTTCCCAAATGCCATTTCCCAAACATACCCGTCGCGTAACCGGCTTTCTGTAAGACCTCCGTCATCGTAACAACCGAGGGCCTCAATCCCCTACTCTTTTCATGAGTGATCTTGGCCGAAGAGGTATTGAATTCAAAACCGAATCGCTGCTGATAACGCCCGGACATAAGTCCCGCCCTAGACGGACTGCAAGTAGCGGCCGTAACATAAGCATTGGTAAATCGCACTCCATCGCGAGCCAGTGCATCGATGTGAGGCGTTGGAATCGACTCAGAGCCGTATACCGCCGTATCTCCATAGCCAAGATCGTCCGCCAGAATGAGAACTATATTCGGGGGACGCTCGTCACCGGTTTCGATCGCTGGAATTTTCTCTAAAAGAGCTCTCTTCGCTTCCATTGCCTTCTCATCCGGCACAATATCGAATCCGGATTGCCCTGAAACATTGGATACCGATGACGCTAATAGAAAAAGAGAGGCGATATAGCCTATTAAACGAGGAGTAGACGACATTCACAACTACTGATTACAAATCACACGAAATGCAATTCGTAAACAATCCTAGAGCGAAAAATCAGATAGCTCCTAATGAAGATGACTACTGATTCGCTTCAATAGTCCTAAGAATATTCGCTGCCATTGCATTGCACGGTGTTTCAATACCGTGCTTCTGGCCTAGGCGAACGACTACTCCATTTCGAGCATCCCATTCCATCGGACGTTTAGCGACTAGATCGGCATGGATGGAGTTCATGGCTCCATCCGGAGCGGAAGCTTGCGACGCGACGATATCCTCGACTATCGAATCATCAACACTCACTCCTTCAGCTCGACCAACCAAAATACACTCTCTAACTAGAGCTCTCATTATATCTGCCGCAAACGGATCTCGAACCACATTAGCTGGTTGATTCAATAGAGCTGAAACCGCACCCCCACAGTTATTGCAGAGTTTCTTCCAGGCTGCCGTTGTCCAATCGTTTGTACACACGATCGAAAAACCTTCCTCGGGAAAAAGAGCTGCAAACCTCGAGGAATTCTCGCCTTCGGGAATCGTCATCAAAACCGGTGCGCGTTGTAGAATCACCCCAGGCGCTTGGCGCTCTGCAGGACAATCGATAACGACCGGGATGATTCTCTCCGCCGATACAAAAGACTTCAAGTTCGCAATATGCTCCACGCCATTTTGGGCGACCGCGACCATTGTGTCCTTTCCGCAGAGTCTCTCAATCCACTGTGCTGCGCCCTCGATGTGATAGGCCTTCGTGGCTACGAGAACCCAATCGACAGGCGTAACCTGTGACGCATCGGTGAATACCTTTGGCATCGAAGAAAGAACACCGGAAGGCGTTTCTACTTCGAGCTTTTCGAACGACGTTCGAGCGCAGATTGATACGGCATTTCCCGGAACGACCGACAGCCATGCGGCTAACGTTCCACCTATGGCTCCTGGCCCAACTACAGCAATTGAAGGCATACCCAAACTCTCCCCTTCATTTCCCATATCGCAAGTACTTTCACTTGGTAGGGCTGTTTTCGTGGGGGTCCATAGCCTTGGCGAAGGCCTGTCCCCAAACAACCGCTTACGCTCGCAATCAACCCGATCAACTTACCCCTGAAAATACCGGGTTACATAAATAATAGCTCCTGCTTCGGCTATCAATCTATAGTAAACCAAATTTCTACTTGAAGGTGCCAGCGAATAGCGTGAAGAAAACTGCATGTCCACCCGCCAGCAGGGAAAGCTAAGCTCGTCCGAAGATCCGCTAAAACCATTCCGCCCAGGGCTGAGTTTCGGTTTCTTCAACGCGATCACCTGGCAGATCGCTTTAGGAACTCCCATGGTGCTCTTTGCGGAACGACTCGGAGCGTCGACATTTATCGTAGGCTTAGTCTATTCATTCGTTTTCCTGCTGACGCCAATACAAATGCTGTCGGCGTTTCTGATTCCAAAATTCGGATACAAACCGTTGATGCTCTGCTGTTGGGCATTGCGCAGTCTATTTCTTTTTCCGCTTATTTGGATGGCGTGGAGAGAACCAGACGCAATGCAATCTTGGCCGCTTCTACTATTCGTAATTTGCATTTTCGTCTTTTGCTTTTTTCGAGCAATCGGCGGCAGTGCCCAGGTTCCTTGGTTTTACGCAATACTTCCTGAAAAATCGCGCGGCCGATTTTTCGCCAGCGATCAGATATTTTCCAGTATTTCAAGCATCGCCACTTTGTGCCTGTGCGCCTTTCTCTTCAACTACCTCGACCTCTTTCGAGCACTATTTTGGGAATTCCTTCTCGCCTTCGGAGGATCGGTTTTAAGCTTAATCAGCCTCGCAGCTCTTAGAGATGCTCCGAAGCCAAAACCTCAGAGCGTTAGTCAAACCGGAAAGATTGCGAAATCCTATTTAGCCAATTCATCCAACTATCGCTACTATCTCGGGGTTCATCTATTGCTCGCATGCTGTTCGACATCCCTACCACCCTTTACCACCTATTTCCTCAAAGTAGTTCAAAACGTTTCACCGTCGCAGATCCTATCCTTGGTAGCCTTGCAGAGCATCGGCGTCATCATTTCTGCGTCACTTGTCAAACGTACGATTGATTCGGTCGGTCCTCGATCCATCTTCATCCTAGCTCTTATTCTGATCGCAGCTTTGGCCTGCATGTGGTCGGGCATCCTCCAGGGCTATTTGACCGGCTTTGCCATCTACGCTGTTTGCTACATCCTAATGGGGGCTGGAGCCTGCCTCTGGTTTACAGCCAACATCAATTACATGCCTCATCTAATGCAAGCGAAGGAGCGTTACATAATGCTAGCCTTAAACGCGTCCATTGTATCGGTAGTCAGTGGAATAGCTCCCGTCCTTTGGGGATTCCTTCTCAAGGACCAAAGCGGGCCATCGGGAACCGGGATGAACTTGGGTTGGTTTCAGGTGTATTTCGTCTCCTTATTCACCATATCCGTTTGTTTGATACCGGTCATCGCTCGCATTCGCGTTACCGAGCTGGATCACGCAAAACCTTTCAGCCTCGCCGCCGAAATCTGGCGCCCCTTCCGAGCGGTTACTTTATTTACGTCCAACTACCCAGATGCTTACGATTCGAGCAAAGACGAGGAAGAGGAAACCTAAGCGTCAGGCAAAACAGTCATCAAATTTAGGGTCAATCCATTTAGCGTTTTGATATTCTGTAATTGTATCTCACAAAAGATTCCCTACATCATTGGCGTGGCCAACCAAAAACGGCTTTAAGAACTCGTGTTTTCAATCCCACCGTCGAGTTCTCGCATTGTGGAAAGATGCCAACCATTTTGTAACGCTTGTAGAATTCTGGATGGGATAGTTTCACTAGGGATGAGATTTATTACGGTGTTCACTAGTACGTGCGCAATAGGCCCAAGAAAAGGATCATCATTTGATGCTAAAACCGTTCGAGTGAAATTTCCCTTCCATGAAATCAATAAGACAGATTTGTCGCCCGAAAATTAAAGTGATCCGTTTCGGAGTTTTATTGCGCCTTGTTTGACAAGTCAGCCCTTCCCCAAATGATTTCTCTCCCCAAATCACTCATCCTATTTCATTGGATCCATTTGTTTCTCTTTCCCTAATATGGATACAAGCAGAAGCTGTAGGGTCTCCAATCGCCCATCCAAATCCAATCGATTCTCAAGAAGAAGGCTCCGACGGAGCGTTCACCTATCTATCTGGATACAAATACCAATTGCATAAAGACTACGAATACCTGTTGAATTTCGATACGAAAGCTGAAGCCGTATTGAACAAAATAGAAATTAAAGGAAATCGAATGATTTTGCGTAAAGGCTACGGCTGGGATGGAGCCTCAGGACCCGCTATCGATACGAAAAACTTCATGCGTGGCTCCGCCATTCATGATGCCCTATACGTACTGATGGCCCACGGTGTATTGGAGCAGGAGGAATTCAAAGATCACTGCGATCAAGAATTCATGCGCATCCTAGCGAAGGATGGGATGCCTCGGCTTAGACGCATGTATGTCTATCAGGCGGTAAAACAATTTGGTATTAAAGGATCATCCAAGCGAGGAATTAAGGAAATACGTTTCAGTTCCCAAAGAACGAAGCTGAAACGAGCCTTCCAAGCCATAGCTTTAGCTCTAAAATAGGCTGACGGAAAGCCAATGCTCTTCGGCGATCTCAATCCGGCAAAACCTTGTTCGATTAAGTTATCCCAAACGTTTCATAAATCGACTGAATATTGGCTCGTCAAGATCCGCTTTGCGGATACAGGTCGGCTGGTGGCAAAAATGTTTTTAAAAAGTGGAACTTGCCCGAAAATACCGCAACCTATCAGCCGCTTCCTTGTCACGGCGTAACCCGTTCAGCGGGTGAAGACGGAAGCGACACCTATGTCGGCTTTGATGACCCTGATCATTCCGTTTGCGAGTAAGTTCGCTCAAGATTACCCCAGACCCACATAAGTGATGCTTCCACTTGTGCTTGATTTATCCTTAACTCATTAACAATTATAATTTTACGAATTTATCTAGCAGCACCTATGGGACTACGAGACTATGAAGGCTACCTGAAATATATTTACGCTCATCTATATGCACAATGGTTTGTCTTCA
>JBNMOQ010000038.1:0-27225 GCA_051275055.1 Candidatus Pelagisphaera sp. | reverse complement strand
ATTCAACGATTCGCTTATCGCAAAACAGTACGTGGATTCGCTTCAATCTCTCCCTGCTATCGCTAGCGTTAGCATTTACACGAGCGACGATACCTTGTTTGCCCGCTTCACACGCGACGACTCACAACTTCCTGACCAAGCTCCCTCCGTATTCGGGCCGCAATGGGAGAAGAATCGATTAAACTACGGAGCAAAAATAATCTCCGATTCCCAGGTCGTTGGAAAGATCCTAATATCTCTAGACACGCGTTCCTTTAAAATGGAGTTCTGGGAGCGATTATGGATCAGTATCGCCCTGCTCTTTGCAGGCCTTTTGGTAACGGGATTTCTGGCATGGCGACTCCAATCATTTATCGTCAAACCAATTAGCGAACTCGTAGACATGAGTCGACAAGTTACCAAGAAACGAAACTATACGCTTCGGGCTGACAAGCAATCCAACGACGAAATCGGCTCCCTTGTCGAAAGCTTCAACTACATGCTTGAGACGATTCAATTGAGAGATGAAGCGCTGCTCCAAGCGAATAGCAATCTCGAGCAAATCGTCGAAGACAGAACGAAGTACCTTCACCACCGAAATCAGGCATTAAAACAGGCGATCGAATCAGCCAACGCAGCCAATGCTGCAACGAGCGAGTTCTTGGCCACGACGAGTCACGAACTAAGAACTCCATTGAATCCAATAATCGGATATGTAGATAAGCTGCTTTTCAACGAACCGACCGGTGAAGGAGCTCGCGAACTTGAAGTGATTAAACAGTCCGCCGAATTGTTGCTCAGGTTAATTGACGACATCTTAGACTTCAGTCGAATCGAAAGAGACGACATTCGCCTTGAAAAAAGCGACATCGATTTACAAAAATTCTGTCGCGACACCCTCTACTTGATGCAGCCTCAAGTAGACGCTAAAGAGCTGGAAGTTCACTACGAACATAGCTTTACCGGTGACTCCCCTTTAGACGCTCGCCCAGTCATTAATACAGATATCGGTCGACTTAAACAAATCGTCCTCAATTTTGTAGGAAACGCTATCAAGTTCACTAACAAGGGATCGATCACGGTAAAATCAAAAATCGAGTCGGAAGCACAGAACTCTGACTATCTTCGCATCGAAATAATCGATACGGGAATAGGCATAAGAAATGATGATCTTAAAAAGCTCTTCAAACCATTCTCCCAAATCGACGGCAGCCTCAGCAGGCGATACGGGGGAATGGGGTTAGGTTTGGCTATTTCTCGAAAATTCGCTCAAGCGCTGGGGGGCGACATCGGTTGCAGGAGTGAAGTTGGCGTGGGAAGTAGCTTCTGGATAAGCATTCCCGTTGGCCTGAAGAAGATTGCTTTTGAGGAAAAAGACGCAGCTACGATATCCACCGCTACGTTGAAGACAGGGCAAGGTTCGGTTTTGCTCGTCGAAGATGAACTTGTAAACCGAGAACTCGGCGCCGTTTTAATCAAAAGCATTGGCTACGATGTTGTCTGTGCAAGAGATGGATTCGAAGCAGTGAAAATATGCAAAACGAGATCTTTCGATATTGTTCTCCTGGATATTAGAATGCCCGGAATGGATGGCTTTGAAACAGCTATAAAGTTGCGCGAGCTTCCCCAATTGGGCAAGGAAACTCCGATCGTTGCCATCTCCGCCCATGTGACTCCCAGGGACAAAGAGCACTGCCTCGAAGTCGGGATGAACGGGTCATTACGAAAACCACTGACTCTTCAAAAACTTTCCGAAACCTTAGATAATTGGCTGAGGTCAAACTGACGGTTCAGGGTCTGCATGGATAGGGTCGCTCGTCCCAAGCAACTGCAGCAGTAGATGCGACTTCCAAGGCTGCTTGGGACGAGTAGGCCTACCAAATTACTCCTTAAAACGCACCCATTTAAACTCCATTGTCCTTTTTCAGCTTGAGGGAGGTAATCATAACGGACAGTCTCACTTCGTTTTCATCCCCGCCCCTCTAATTTTCGCAATTCGAGCTGCCACCGTCTCACTCAATCGTTTTTTGCCGAAACCTCCATAAACCAATCAAGTTTCTATGAGCGAAATCACCCTAAAAATTAATGGGACAGACCGTCCAGTAGACGTCTCTTCCGACATGCCGCTGCTTTGGGCACTCCGCGACAAGTTGAATATGACGGGCACCAAATACTCCTGCGGCATTGGTCAATGCGGCGCGTGTACAGTTCTGGTAAACGGAACGCCGATGCGAGCCTGCATAACGCCCGCTGCTAGCGTCGCCGGCATGAACATCACCACAATCGAAGGGCTCGACCCAGAAGGCGAACATCCCGTCCAAAAAGCTTGGCACAAGATCGACGTTCCGCAATGCGGCTACTGCCAAGGCGGTCAAATCCTGACAGCAGTTTCACTAATCGAACGTAACCCAAACCCGAGCGACGACGATATCGACGCCGCCCATTCCGGAAACATATGCCGCTGCGGCACCTATCACCGAATTCGAAAAGCGGTGAAGTTGGCAGCTCAATACAAAAGAGGAGGAGCGAAATAATGAGCTCGAAACAAATACTAAATCGTCGCGCATTTCTAAAAGTTTCCACTCTAGCGTCTGGAGCCTTCATGATCGGAGTCAGCTATCGCAATAACTCCGCTCATGCGAAAACCGAATCCAACGGATCAACATGGTCTCCGAATCTCTACATACGAATCGAGCCCACTGGGTCTATCACCATCGTCAGCAAGAATCCCGAAGGCGGACAAGGCATTAAAACTGCCATGCCGATGGTCGTTGCCGAATGCCTCGAGGTCGACTGGAAGAACGTTACCGTAGAACAAGCCAATCTCGACGATCGCTACGGGCGCCAGACAGCCGGCGGCAGTCGCGGCACACCTGATGGCTGGGACGACTTGCGTATTGCCGGCACCGGAGCCGCCTACATGCTCCGCGCAGCTGCAGCCGAAACCTGGGGTGTATCCATCGATTCCTGCCAAGCGAAAAACGGAAACATCGTCCACGCAAAATCGAAACGTTCGTTGAGCTACGGCAAGCTAGCCTCTCTAGCCTCCAAGCAAACCGTTCCACCTGTCGACAAACTCACACTCAAAAGTCGTCCTTCCGAATTCAATTTGCTCGGGAAACGCATTCCAGGGGTCGACAACAAAAAAATCTTCACGGGTCAACTAAGCTACGGTTGCGACACCCGCCTTGACGGCATGGCTTACGCAGTCTTTCAAAAATGTCCGAGTTTCGGAGGCAAGGTACGAAGCGCGAATACCGATCAAATTAAAAAAGCCCCAGGGGTCGTCGACGCCTTCATCGTCGCAGGAACCGACAATTTAAAGGGCCTCATGCCAGGCGTAGCAATTATTGCAGAAACCTGGTGGGAAGCGGAATCCGCTCGCAAGCAATTGCAGGTCGACTGGGAAAAAATCCAATCCGATTCCACCGCCGACTATACCCGTCAAGCCGAAGCGCTGAGCAAGCAATCCGGCGAGACTCTGGGCGAAGTTGGCAATGTGGACAAAGCCTTTGATACCGCCCACAAAGTCATCGAATCCCAGTACTACTATCCGTTCGTTTCCCATGCGAACATGGAGCCTCAAAACTGCACTGCCTTCCAGCACCCTTCAGGGAAACTCGAACTTTGGGCACCGACTCAAAACCCTAAAAGCGGTCGAAGTCTTATAGCGCAAACATTAAGAATATCCGAAGACAATATTCATGTTAACATGACACGTCTAGGCGGGGGATTTGGACGTCGCCTAACTCCGGACTTCATGGTCGAAGCCGCATACCTAGCGACTAAGGTCAATCGCCCCGTACAGCTGCAATGGACTCGCGAAGACGACATGCAACACGACTTCTATCGTCCCGCAGCTTGGCACAACCTGAAAGCCGCAATCGACAAATCCGGAAAGCTCACTGCCTGGGAAAATCACTTCGTCACCTTCGGAAGCGGTAAACGCACGGTAAGCGGAGCCAACTTGTCCACCAGGCACTACCCAGCAGGACTCACCCCGAACACCCGCCTTCGCCAATCGCTCATTCAAACGAAGGTACCCACCGGCCCGTGGCGCTCTCCTGGGCACTCGGCCTACTGCTTTGCGTTTCAGAGTTTTATGGACGAAGTGGCGCTCGCCGGAGAACGCGATCCGCTCGAATTCCGATTGGATCTCCTGAAACAACGTCACGGCAAAACCGATTTCGATACCGAGCGCGCAGCAGGCACGCTTAAACTCGCGGCCAAAAACGCTAATTGGGGCCGGTCCATGGGACCAAACCAAGGGCAAGGCATTGCCTTCCATTTCGACCACGGAGGCTATGTTGCCTACGTCGCAGAAGTCACAGCGCAAGAATCTGGTCAATTCAAGGTCGACCATGTTTTTGGTGCCGCCGATTCCGGGCCGATCATCAATCGAAGCGGTGCTGACAATCAAATTGAAGGCAGCGTTATTGATGCGCTAAGCACAGCCTTCCTGGAGATATCGTTTGCCGACGGAGCCGTCGAACAAAGCAATTTCTCCAACTACAATTTGCTCCGCATCAATCAGGCTCCTTCGATTTCCGTAGACTACATTCAAAGCGACAATCCTCCTACAGGATTAGGCGAACCACCAATCGCTCCCGCTACTCCAGCGATTACCAATGCGCTATTCGCGGCATCTGGAAACCGAGTTCATTCCCTACCCCTCGGAAAACAAGGTCTATATATCTAGATACGCTACAAAAACTTGCAGGAACGCTTTTCTGCTGAAATCGAAAAACAGCGAAGATTTTAGCGTAATTGCATCTTTTCTTGTCCGTTTTGACCACGAGTTTGGTATTTCCGAATATCGCCAATCAGTTAATGCATGAAAAACATTCACTTTAATTTCTCCAAATCGTTATCTCGCCGAACCTTCATCAAAGGAGCCGGAGCAGCTATGGCCCTCCCATGGCTCGATGCAATGACGCCTGCGTTTGCGAAATCCTCAGCTTATCTCGCACCAAAACGCTTCGTTAGCGTGAGCCTGGCCTTGGGATTACACGCTCCAAACTTGGATCCCATTGATTCAGGATTCGGTTACACGCCATCCCTCTATCTCTCTAAAATACAGGATATTCTAGGCGACATGACGATCGTTACGGGCTCATCTCATCCAGACGTTTCAGGTGGACACAAGGCATCAGGCAGCATCCTGACGGGAGCGCCCTATTCGCGAAGCGCAGTTTTCAAAAACACTATTTCGATAGATCAACACATGGCCAAACACTTAGGGCATCACACACGATTCCCTTCGCTAGTTCTAAATCTCAGCAGTAGCAACAGCCCTTCCTACACAGAAACGGGCAGTATGATTCCGGCTGAGAGTTCTCCTTCGAAATTATTCAACAAACTCTTCGTAGCCGATACGAAAGAAGAACAAGCCCAGCAAGTAGAACGTCTTAAGGAAGGTCGCAGTATTATGGACGTCGTAGCTGGCGACGCCAAAACCCTCCAAAACAGCCTCGGAGCCGGTGATCGCGACAAGATGGATCAGTACTTCGAATCCGTTCGCGCGTTCGAAAAACGCTTAGGAGCGTCCGAGGATTGGGTGCAAAAGCCTAAGCCAATTGTAAAGATGAAACCGCCGCGTGACATCTCTGATGATAACGAGGTCATCAAGCAAAAGAAACTGATGCTAGACATCATGCTGCTAGCCCTTCAGACGGATTCTACACGTTTCATAACATTGCACATTGACGGCAATGGCGGACCCGTACCGATCCCCGGAATAAACGAAGGCTACCACAGCTTAAGCCATCACGGCCTGGACGATGACAAAATCGATCAATTAACACTTGTAGAATCAGCTCTCATAGAAACATGGGGTGGATTCGTAAGAGGCTTAAAACAGAGCAAGGAATCGGGCGGTACGCTTCTCGACCAAACCAATGTTCTACTCACTTCAAATCTTGGAAACGCCAGCTCCCACGACAACAAAAACATGCCAGTGCTTTTCGCAGGTGGTGGTTTCCGTCATGGTCAACATATAGCGTTTAACAAGGAAGACAATTATCCGCTTCCAAATCTATTTGTCAGTGCATTGCAACGACAAGGTCTCGAGACAGATCGCTTTGCGACGAGTACCGGCACGATGACCGGGCTTGAGTTGATATAGAACAAAACTTCAATAGAATGAACCGATTCACTCTCTCTTCGGTCGTTCTCGCCATCCTATTGCCCAATCATGGCAATTCCGAGACGAGAACAACGCTTCCTTCAACCGTAGTTGATTTCCTAGATATCAATTGCTACGAGTGCCATAACGACACTGAAATGAAAGGAGGCCTGGACCTTGAGTCCCTTCAGTTTCATCCCGACGATTCGCAATCGATGACGATTTGGTCTATGGTTCATGATCGCGTCTCGAGTCGTGAAATGCCTCCCAAAGAAGATTACTGGCCCGAGGAAGACGAACGCTCCGACTTCTTGAGTCTATTCGAAAAAACAATGCATGAGGAGTCCTCAAAACTCCAATCCACCCTAGGGCGTGTTCGCTCCCGCCGGTTAAACCGTATCGAATATGAGAATACGCTTCACGATTTACTAGGAGTAGACATTCCAATCAAAGATTTCCTTCCAGACGATCCAGACCAAGATGGGTTCAGCAATATAGCAGTTTCACAACAAATCTCCCACCACTTGCTCCAAAAGTATCTTGAAGCGATCGATATCTCGCTCGACGAGGCTTTCAACAGAGTCGAAAATCAGAGCGAACCCTACTCGCGCACTTTCTCCGGCGAAGAGGTTTCTTGGAATCCCAAAAATCGAGAAAACGGTCGAGGACCTCGCCTCTACGAAGGCCACGCCGTTTCATTTCTGACATCGGGCAATTACCAAGGACGAATGGCCCCTACCGAAGTGGACGAAAGTGGATGGTATCATATTACCGTCCGCGCAAAAGCGCACAACCCGCCCCCAGGTCGCGGCGTATGGACTCAAATCCGAAGTGGCGTCGCTGCAGCATCGGCTCCCTCGCTTTTCTGGGTTGGCAGTTTCGAGGCAAAGGAAGAACCCCAAAACTTCATCCTAGAAGCATGGATCCAAGCGGGGCATAAATTAGAGATGCGTCCGGGTGACCATACTCTAGGCATCGTTGCAGTTAAATCATTGGACGATCGTAGCGTATTCGAAAAGAATATACCTGGAGTTGCCATGGAGTTCATTAAGATGGAGCGGATCTATAAGGGGATGAGCCCCAAAGAGCTAAAACGCCGCCTTTACTCGAATCTCACAATAGAGAATGGAATTTTGCAATCGGACTCCCCAAGACAAGACCTGGAAGATCTCATGACTCGATTCGCAGGGTTCGCATTTCGCAGATCCGTTTCCAAATCGGAAATGTCACCCTATGTTGAATTCGCTCTTTCACGCCTAGATGCAGGTAAGAGCCTAAAAGGCGCCTTAAGGTCTGGATACAGAGCACTGCTTAGCTCTCCCCGATTTCTCTACTTCACGGAAAACACCGGCAAGTTAGACGATTTCAGCATAGCTTCCCGATTAAGCTATTTCCTCTGGAATACGATGCCCGATCAGAAGTTACTCACTCTAGCGAAAAAAGATAACCTCTCTAAGCCTTCCGTTCTCAAAAAACAGGTGGAACGAATGCTCAACCACTCAAAGGCTGAATCATTCGTGAAAAACTTTTCGGATAATTGGCTTAACCTAAAGGATATTGATTTCACCTCGCCTGATACAAAATTATATCCAGAATTCGATGACATCCTAAAGAACTCGATGCTAGGCGAAACTTTCACTTTCATGCAGGAGTTGATCGATGAAAACTTGAGCGTATCGAACTTCATCGATTCTGACTTCGCAATGCTCAACGAACGATTGGCCAAGCATTACGGCATTGAAGGGTTCTCAGGAACCGGATTTCAAAAAACTGCATTAAAGGCCAATGATCACAGAGGCGGCGTCATCACGCACGGCAGCGTCCTCAAAGTTTCTGCGAATGGCACCACGACCTCTCCCGTAATTCGCGGCGTATGGTTGTTAGAACGCATACTCGGTGAACATATTTCTCCTCCTCCAGACAATGCTGGTTCAGTTGAACCAGACATTCGCGGCGCGATTTCCATTAGAGATCAACTCGACAAGCACCGTTCCACAAAAAGCTGCATGGCTTGTCATAAAAAAATCGACCCGCCCGGCTTCGCCCTCGAAAGCTTCGATGTAACAGGAGGCTGGCGACAACACTATCGAGCTCTACCGGAAAAAGGGAAATGGAAAGATGGACCCGCGGTCGATCCAAGCTACAACCTTGCCAACGGAAAGTCGTTTAGCGATGTCGAAGGATTCAAGGCAATGGTATTGGAGCACCCCGATAAGGTCGCCAAAAACGTAGTAGAGAAAGTCCTCACCTACGCTACGGGGGCCAGTATCGAATTCGCTGACCGACGCGAAATCGAGCAAATCGTAAGTGATCTCGAAGGCCAAGGCTATGGCTTTCGCTCGCTTATTCATGCCTGCGTTCAGAGTGATATTTTTCTTTCAAAATAGTGCCGCTCTATGACAAGCTCCTAGCCCTTGCAGTTGAAACCATTTCTAGAAGTTACCCTGGAAATCAAGTCCAACTCAACCAACCATCCATGACCAACTCTTTAAGAACAAAGGCAATTTGCGCCTTTCTTTTAACTACAATCCTCGGAATTCTCGCTACTCAGGCAGACGACCGCCCAAACGTACTATTTATTCTAGCCGATGATTTAGGATACGGCGGCTTACATTGCTACGGTACCGATTATCTTGAAACGCCAAACATCGATCGACTTGCCAGCGAAGGTATGAAGTTCACCAATGGACTTGCAGCATACCCAACTTGTAAGCCTTCTCGGGCGGCTTTGCTAACGGGTCAATACGCGCCAAGAACTGGAGTTTATCGCGTTGTCGATCGCCATACCGGCCAGGAGGACAAAATCAAATTTCTAGTCCCTCCCAATGAAGATGTATCGACCGGCAAAATACTCATAAACGAACCTTTCCAGAAAGCGGGTTATGCAACAGCTGCGTATGGGAAATGGCATATTAGCAATCCAGCCAAAGAACACCCAACTCAATACGGATTCGACGAAGCCATCGAAAGTCATGGCGGTCATTTTAATGCGAAAACCGTTCCCGAAATCGAATTACCCGAAGGGACTTTGGTCGAAGAAGTCCTAACAAGCCGAGCTATTGAGTTTATCGAAAAATCGGCCAAGAAAGAACAACCGTTTTTCTTATACATGCCCTACTTTCTCGTTCATGGTCCGCAAGAGGCCCACGAATCAGATATTCAGTATTTCAAAGAAAAACTCGCAAACGTTGAATTGACTGGAAACAACACGGACCGCTTACCAATAGTTGCAGCCATGACGCGGGAACTCGACAAACAAGTTGGGAGACTACTCGACGCGATCAAATCACTCGGTCTCGAAGACGATACGATTGTCATTTTCGCTTCAGACAATGGGGCTTACGACGAAAATCTGGTCGGCGATTTTCGCGGCCAGAAAGGTCAAGTCTACGAAGGTGGAATGCGCGTCCCCTATATTTTTAAATGGCAAAATAGAATCAAAGCGAATTCCGCAAACGACAATCGAATAATTGGCGTCGATCTATATCCGACGCTTCTCTCTCTTGCCGAAATCAACGCTCCAAAAAATTATCCAATCGACGGATACGATCTTTCATCGCTTTTGCTAGGACGCACCCAAGAGATTCCGACACGAAGTATCTTCTGCTATTTTCCAAAGTACGCTCGCTACAATGAGAAAACGCAACGTTGGGGTGATGCTTGGCGCAACGTGATCTACCACGGGGACTACAAACTTATCGATTTTCCAGACTACGGAGAGAGTGAGTTATTCAATCTCTCATCCGATCATCGGGAGACGAAAAATCTCGCTATTGCCCTCCCCGAAAAACGAAAGGAGCTCAATCGGCTTCTTGACGACTGGCTTACCACAATAGACGCTCCTAAGCTTGTACTCAATTCAAATTATTCTCCTTAATTAGACCCACCAAAATTGTGATACCTCGCCTCATTATTCCAATAGTCGCTACTCTAGTAACCCTTAGTTCAACACTATCGGCCAAAGACTCCCTCTATTTCCGAGAAGACTGGAAAGAGATTCCTTTCGCGCTTCCAATAACTCCAGAGCATGTCGCGAACTCCGAACTCAAAATGGAGATTCACGGTCCTGGTAAGTTGGGGATCAAAAAATCTCACCATGACGACATCGAAAACGATCCATTCTATGTCTGGTCTGGCATGTGCGAGATGCCCTGGGCCTTGTCTTTGCGTAAAACCGGAAAACTCGTCGATCTCTCTTCGCCCAATTCAAAAGTTGGCTGGAGAAGCAGGCAAAGCGGCGACCATGCACTTCATTTGCTAATCAAATTGCCTGGCGAACATTGGTTTATCAGCGAACAAAGCGATGCCGGTCAAGAATGGCACGACTTCGATTTTCGGATACAAGACTTAACATGGCGGCACTACAGCATAATCAAAGCCGTTGCCGAAGAACGCGTCCCAACTCCTAACTTAACAAAAATCGAACAAATCGGATTCACCGATCAAAAGGCAGGAAAAAGCAGCAAGTTCAGCTCGCGGCTCGATTGGATAGAAGTACATGGAACACAACGTACCGCTCCACCGCAAACGCCACCCCCAGTCAGAGCAAAACGCGTTAACACCGAAACTCCAGAAACAGTAAGGGCCTATAAGAAGCTTGTTTATGCGAAATACGGCGACCGGGAATTAACCCTGGACCTCTATCAACCAAAAACTGGCAAGGGACCTTTCCCTGCGGTTGTATTCATTCACGGCGGCGGTTGGTACAAAGGCGACCCAAGCAGCTACACTGCCCTCGCGCAACATCTAACCGATAAGGGTTATGTCACTCTGAATATTTTCTATCGTCTTTCTGGCGAAGCTCCCTTCCCCACGGCGATCCATGATTGCAAATCAGCCGTTCGGTGGGCCCGGGCGAATGCTCAAACATTTCGAATCGACCCCAACAACATCGGATCAGTTGGAGGCTCGGCTGGTGGGCATTTGTCTGGGCTACTCGGAACTAGCGGAAAATCGTCAAAATTGAACAAAGACGGAGCTCATCTAGAATTTCCTTCCGACCTCCAAGCCTGCGTAGTCATGGCAGGCTCGATGGATCTGACGACCGACCGCTCAAGACTGTCCGCTAGCGAAGATCCTCGTAGACGTATGAATACGTTTATGGGTGGAACTTGGAATGATGCTAGTTCGAATTTCAAGCTAGCCTCGCCCATCACCCATGTCTCCAGAGCAACTCCGCCAATGCTTTTTATGGATGGAGAATTCGACTCTCCCGGTGAACGCTATCCCGAAATAATCGATAAGTTGAATACATTTGGAATTCACCACGAATCTCACGTGATAAAAGATGCTCCTCACCCATTTTGGTCATCGCATCCATTTTTCGACCCCAGCTTGAATATTCTGACTGGTTTCTTCGACCGGTTCTTGAAATCGGAATAGAGTGAAGGCTCCTACCGTCAATCCATGTCTTCAGGATTTGCGTTTGCATTTTAGCTCGATTTCTAGACTCATTGCTCGCACATGCACATCTTATCGTATCGCCACTCATCAACGCTCGTCAAATTTTGCTCAATGGCCGTCAAAAACGTTTCACTAGCAATTCTTGGCTTTGCTCTTGTCGCATGCAACGATTCCGGTTCGGAAGCAGCAAGCCCCACTGACGCAATTACCGAAGCAAAAGCCTCTCAACCTAAGAGCGTCGCTGCCGAAGCCCCAAACATTCCAGTCGAGTTCATTATGGACAAAGCTTTGAACGGCGATGTCGATGCAATCCGCCTCGCCCTTGAGGCAGGAGTCGACCCGAACATCACCGACGCAGACAATCGCACTCCTCTTATGCTCGCGGCATTCAACGCCCATATCGAGATCGCGGAACGCCTTCTAGAGGCAGGAGCTAGAGTCGATATGCGAGATTCTACAAATCGGACTGCGCTTATGTTCGCCTGCACGGGTCCAGACGTACGCCTCGTTTCACTTCTCCTTCGACGCGGTGCCGACATTAACGGCATCGATTCTCACGAAAGTTGGACCCCTCTCATGTTCGCCGCAGCAGAAGGCCACAGCGAAGTGGTTCAATTGCTTCTGGACAGTGGCGCCGATCCCAACGCAGCGGACATCGATGGCGAGACATCCGCCTATTTCGCGAATCAGCGCGGCTTCCCTGAAGTTGCGAAAATGATCGAAGCGAAAATTAAATAGACTTCTCGTTTACCCTGTAGTCTTTTGAGTTTCCACGCTTGAGCTACTCGGCTCATTCGCACAAGGTCGTGCAATGCCCCCACGCTATACCTTACTCCTCCTTCTTCTCCCCATGCTCATAACTACAGCTGATGCCCGAAGAAAAGGTTTCATCTACGAGGAATCGGAGGTCCCAGCTTACACGCTACCGGATCCTCTGATTGCCAATGATGGTTCAGCTGTAACCTCAGCCGCTCAATGGACTCAATCTCGTCGTGAAGAGGTTCTAGAGCATTTCGAGCAGTCGGTTTACGGTCGCCGTCCAGACAAGCCGGAGGCGCTCAAATTCACCGTTACCTCTCAAGATGAAAATGCTCTCGGTGGTTTGGCGAAACGAAAGCAAGTATCGATTCTTTTCGAAGGAGGCGATCGCCCTTTTGCGGTAAACCTTTTAGTATACGTACCCAATAAGTCGAAAGGTCCCGCACCCGTATTTCTCGGTTACAATTTTAATGGGAACCACTCCATTAACGTCGATCCAGGAATCGACATATCCAAATCCTGGATGCGCAAGAACGAGAACGGAAATGAGAACCACCGAGCGACCGAAGCCGCGCGCGGAAAAAGCGCCAGTCGCTGGCCTGTCGAAACTATCCTCAAACGCGGATACGCAGTAGCAACTGCATACTATGGCGACGTCGAACCCGATCATGCCGATGGCTGGAAAGACGGAATCCGTTCGTTCTACAAAACGGATGCCCAGGGACGTGCTTTGAAACGCGAAGACTGGAGCGCAATTACAGCCTGGGCCTGGGCTCTGAGTCGAATTGTAGATTACCTTGAAACCGACGGCGATATCGACGCCGATCACATCGCTCTACTTGGACATTCGCGCCTCGGAAAAACCTCTGTCTGGGCGGGTGCAACTGATGAACGTTTCGCTATAACCATTTCCAATAATTCCGGTTGCGGAGGAGCAGCACTCAGCCGTCGCTCATTTGGCGAAACCGTTAAACAAATAAACACAAGTTTTCCGCACTGGTTCAACTCGAGCTTCAAAGCTTTCAACGCGAACGAAGGCGCCATCCCCGTCGATCAACATGAATTGTTAGCATTAATCGCTCCTCGCCCGGTCTACGTGGCCAGTGCAGTCGAAGATGAATGGGCTGACCCGAATGGCGAATTCCTCTCAGCCAAAGCCGCCGGTCCGGTGTATAAGCTTTTCGGAAAAAAAGGCGTTGGCGTAAGCAAGCAACCCGCAGTCGACTCTCCCGTCGGCGACACTATCGGCTACCACGTCCGGTCAGGAGGACACAACGTCACCGACTTCGACTGGGAACAATACCTCAGCTTCGCCGATCGCCATTTCGGAAGGTAGGGAGGACTGGCCCGGTCCTCTTCGCAACCAAAACTGAGGACCGAGCCGGCCTTTCCTACCAAAAAAAATCGAGGAATTGACCCGAAGGAAACAAAAAAAGGGCCGCTCTCTCGAGCGACCCTTCAACAACTAAATTAGTATCGACGAAGCGGTTACTTCGAAGCCATCGGGCGAACTTTGTCCTGCCACTCTTGAGGCTTCACGCTCATATCGCTATCGTCTTCGTATTGCTCAACTAGCTTCTTGAGCTCCTTCTTCATATTCTTAACCTGCTTCGCGTACTCAGGATTCTCATACAAGTTAGTCAACTCGTCTGGATCTTCCTTCAAATCATAGAATTCCCACTCGTCGAATTCATAGAAATTCATTAATTTATAGCGGTAGTTGCGAACGCCATTGTGACGCGGCACCATATGCACGCTTGGGTATTCGTAGTAGTGGTAGTAAATCGACTTACGCCAATCATCCGGCTTTTCGCCTTTCAGCAATGGCACGACCGAATGTCCCTGCATATCCTCTGGAATCTCTGCGCCGGCTACTTCGAGAAAAGTTTCCGCGTAGTCGAGATTCTGAACCAATTTCCAGCTCTTCGATCCGGGTTTCGTAACACCAGGCCATTTGACGATGAATGGCATTTTCAGCGACTCTTCGTACATCCAGCGTTTGTCGAACCATCCGTGATCACCAACGTAAAATCCTTGATCCGACGAATAAATGACGATCGTGTTATCACTAAGCCCTAGCTCTTCGAGCGTGTTGACGAGCGTTTCAACGCTTTCATCTACACCCTTCACGCTGCGCAGGTAATTCTTTGCGTAACGCTGGTACTTCCAGCGGACGAGATCTCTACCGCTCAAATTTGCTTCGTGAAAAGCTTTGTCCTTAGGACCGTAGGCTTCGCGCCAGGTCTTCAACTGCTCGGGCGTCATGCGTTGCATATTTCGCCAAGCCGACTTGTCTGTCGAAACTGGAAGCTCTTCCATTTCTGGAGTCAGATCGAGAAAGAGGTCGTAATTGATGTGCATGTGACGATCGATCTCCAGCTCCTGGTGACGGGCTGGCGGTGCGTTGTCCGCGTAGTCATCAAACAAAGTGTCCGGCTCTGGAATTTCAATGTCATCATAAAGATGCAAATGACGCAGCGCGGGCATCCAGTTACGATGCGGAGCCTTGTGCTGAACCATCAGCATGAACGGCTTGTCCTCGTCGCGATCTTCTTTGAGGAAATCGACTGCCATATCCGTAACGATATCCGTACAATAACCTTCAATCGTTACCTGGCCTTTCGGCGTGATCATATCAGGATTGTAGTAGAGCCCCTGCCCTGGCAATACCGCCCAATCGTCATACCCCTGCGGCTTACCCTTAAGATGCGACTTTCCGTATATCGCAGTCTGGTAGCCAGCTTTTTGAAGCAATTTAGGAAAGGTCTGCTGATCCCAATCAAAACTGTTTCCATTGTTCATGAAGCCATTCTTATGGCTGTGCTTTCCAGTTTGGATAACCGCTCGACTTGGCCCGCAAATCGAATTCGTACAGAAGCTATTGACGAAGAGCATGCCTTCGCCCGCCAATTTATCGATATTCGGCGTGGGATTAACCGATTTCAGCCAACCATTGTACGCTCCAATTGCGTGAGGCGCGTGGTCGTCGCTGAATATGAACAGAATGTTGGGTCGATCAGCGGCCGAAGAATTCGACATGAGCGCAATCGATACAACGAGGGAGAAAACAGTAGTCAGGGCTCTCATTCCTCGAAGTTTCCTCAAAGAAATTGCCGATTGCAACCTCGCATATTGCATGAAAACGACATTCGCCGAATTACCAATAAATCGAATTTCAATCGATTGGCAAATCAACCCAAATGAGACGATGATCACTCCCCTTGTAGTAATCTCTACTGTGACGTATCACGCCTTGAATACCTTCCAGGTCCTGCCAACCGGGTGATCGCAGCATGAAATCGATCCGGGAATAAGAATCTTCCTTCTTGTAATAATGAGTCCATCGAGCCCCGGATTCATCGGAAAATTCGATAGGAATCGAAAGAATGCGTTTCCCTTTTTTCCCCAGAGCTCGAAGCGCGCCCGAAACAGGCGAATCATTTAAATCTCCCACGATCAAATACCGTCGATTCTCCAAGTCGGGAAACTGTTTGATGATCCGATCTCTCACCGCTCGCCCTTCCAAAGTTCGCCGTTCATTCGACAACGGATCGCTTTTTACGGTGGTATACTTGCTCTTCAAGTGAGCATTAAACAGACTCCAGCTTCCATGATCGTCAACGATTCGCAATTCCAGCAATCCACGTTTAACATGATCTAGCTTGCCACGATACTTGATCGGCAAGTCTCGATGAGCCCGGACCTCAATCTGAATTTCGCCATTCCAAAGAGCCGCTACGTGACGCTCACTATCGTGCGCCTCCAGCCACGCAGAACCCGAGTAAACAAGCCCTTCGTTCGCCAAGTCTCGACGCAATTCCTCAAGATGCTCTTCCGATCCAATCTCCTGAAGCGCGAGAACATCAGGCCGCACCTCCAGAATAGCCTCCCGTACGAATCGTTTTTCTGATTCGGGCTTCGGATACTCTGGACGCCATTTCCCTTCGACCAACCGATCCATCGTCAGGTAATTGCGAACATTGTATGAGGCAACACGAATCGTTTCACACTCGGCAACCGAAACAAAAAGGCCACTGAGCGATAAAGCGAAAACCGCAATGCGACCCAAAAAACGAATACGCCCTATAGGGGGGCTTGAATCAATCATAGTGTTATTGGGCTAACGTAAAGTTCTGTGATGAATACCGTCTTCGTTTTCGTCGACCACGGTCAAAGTTACCGGGCTCATCAAAACGAATTTCTCAAGATCTTTCTCAAGATTCCCCACTTCCTCGATAAACTCTTGAGAATTCCAATACTCCATTCGATAGGTCAGGTAAGCTTCGAAGCCCTCGTCCGTTTTCTTTAGCTGAACAACGCCTCCGTAGCCTGGAGTAAAATAGTCAATGTGCTCCAAATATTCCCCAAATTTCTCGGCTATTTCTACGCCTACTCCCTCACCCCGATAAATCGAATGAAGATTATCGCCATAAGGCATTGGATAGCCTTCGAACCCATAAGTATAGCCCTCTGAAAAATCGTTAATACGGGGATCGATCCTAGGAGTTAGAAGCCACAAGGCCGAAGCCACGAAAAAAAACAGGAATACCCAAAGGATCCCTTTAGTCGTGCCCGAAAGCCCTTTCTTTTTCACTTCGCCGTCGCTCATCAGACCTACCCTTCCTGCATCGCCTTCTCGCGCTCAAGCAGAGTCGGATGCGAATAATGAAAATTGCTGTAGAGAGGATGCGGATTTAGATTCGAAAGATTCTTTTCGCTCAAACGGCGCAAGGCTCGACTCAGGGGTTCCCAGCCTTTCACCGCATCGCGAGCAAAAGCATCCGCTTCGTATTCATGTTTACGAGACCGGCTATTAAAGATCGGACTTATCCAAAACATCGCTAATCCGCCAATCATACTAAAAAGCAACATCGCAATCCCCAGATTGCCAGTGGCTCCCTCGCCCAAAGCCGCAAAGCCAAATCCTTCGAAAAATGCGGAACTGTGAAGCAGGTAATTGATTATCCAAAATCCGATCAACATCATGACTGCCGACATAGTGATCATCTTGGGGATGTGGCCCTTTTTGTAATGGCCTATTTCATGAGCCAGAACAGCTTCGAGCTCCTCTTCGGTAAGCTGTTCTATCAATGTATCGTAAAGTACAATACGGCGAAACTTTCCAAACCCGGTAAAGTAGGCGTTCGAATGACCTGAGCGTTTGCTTCCATCGATTACATGAATCGTCTTAGCCTTGAATCCCGATCGGTCGGACAGCTCCATGAGGCGGTCCTTGAGCGTCCCATCTTCGAGCGGCGATAGTTTGTTAAACAACGGCATGATCAACATTGGATACAGAACCATCATCAACAATTGGAAGACCATCATGATCGCGAACGCATAGAGCCACCACCAAGTTCCAAGCCAGCCAACCAGGCTAATCAACAACCAAAGCAACGGAAATCCAATAACGAAACCGATTAGGGAGCCTTTTATCTTATCCATCACCCAGAGCTTGATCGTACTCCGATTGAACCCGAACTTCTCTTCGATCTTAAACTGGCTCCAGTACTCGAAAGGAATATTGGGAAGGCCGATCAAAGTGGTAAGAAATACAAGAAAAAGCGCCGATGCCCAATTGCTATCGCCGAGCCATCCCGACCACCAACTGAAGAGAGCGGGCAATAGACCGCTCAGAATCACGATGGCCAAAATCAACGCATCGAATATCAATTCGATCGATCCAAAACGACTCTTGGCCAAGGTGTAGAGATTCGATTTGGCATAAGTCTCGTCGTCCATAATTCCGTCAAGCCCTTCAGGAGCTTTGTCGGAAAACTTGAGAACTTGGCCGCGATTGAGCTTCTCCAATAAAAGCTCCGCACCGCTTTTCAAAACCAAGGCGACAACGAAAATGAGTTCCAAAGTGGTCATTGCCGAAACACAATCGCGAAGGAGACGAATCTGTCGAGCATTGGATTTCGTAGTTCCCACATCGTGTAATTACATTCACACTGCTACGAGTCGCTGCCAGATAGGTTTCGCAAAACCCGCTCCCTGTACATTCTTCCCCAGAAAGCCGGCCGAACATCAACAGGTAAGCGTAAAACCTCAAGCGGCCCATTGAAATTCACTTCTTTCGCAATTCGAGAAGAATCCCCTATTAACTTACGCTGCTGACACCCAATTCCTCGGCTTAGCAAAACCTTATCTTGTCAAAGCTCCCACTGACTCCCTATTAATTTCAAGTGAGCAAAAAGGAAAACGACAAAGACCTCTCCTTCGAGGAAGGACTAGATAAGCTCGAAGCGATCGTAGAACAAATGGAAAGCGGCGATCTAAAGCTCGACGAGCTAGTCAAACGCTACGAACAAGGCTCGAAACTCCTCGTCCAATGCGACAAGAAGATCGGCGAAGCGGAAATGAAAATCGAAATTCTTCGCAACAAAGACGCCTCTGATCCTCAATTCGAAGACTTCGACCCAGATGCCTAAACTTGAGTGTATCAAATAAGTCGACAAGCCCCTAGGATTCACTTCTTTTACCCGCTTCCTATTTTCAAACCTTGAATACAAGCCAACATAACGCCGGAAACGGTTCCGATACCTATCCGATTCTCAGCAAAATTGAGAACCCCTCGGATATGCGTTCCCTCAGCAAAGACGAGCTTCAGGATCTAGCGGCCGAAATTCGAAAACGCCTGATCGACGTTACTTCTAATAATGGCGGGCACCTCGGCCCCAATTTAGGAGTCGTCGAACTCACGATGGCAATGCACTTGGTTTTTGATACTCCGAAGGACAAGTTCGTATTCGACGTATCTCACCAAGGCTACGTTCATAAGCTTCTCACAAGTCGTGCCGGACCCGCCTTTGACAACGTACGCAAGACCGACGGATTAAGCGGGTTTTTGTCCCGCGACGAAAGTCCTCATGATTCCTTTGGCGCCGGTCACGCAGGCACCGCCCTTTCCGCTGCACTTGGAATGGCTGCCGCGCGCGATCAACTCGGGACCGACGAACACGTTGTCGCTCTCTGCGGCGATGCTGCCTTCACTTGCGGCATCACCATGGAGGCGCTCAATAATGTTACCGCCGCCACGAAACGACTCGTAATCATTCTCAATGATAATGAGTGGTCGATAGCCAAGAATGTAGGCGCCATCTCGAAGTACCTCAACGAGCTCATAACTAACCCAATCTACAATCGGCTCCACCACGACTTCGGCAGCCTGCTCCAAAAAGTACCCGGCGGGGAACAGCTTCTTAAAATCGGCAAAAGCGCCGAAAAAGGCTGGAAGAGCATCATGGTGCCCTCATCGCTTTTTGAAAAGTACGGGGTTCGCTACTTTGGTCCGATCGATGGGCACGACCTGCCGCTTCTCAAGCGCAATCTAGAATTCGCCAGGGACGCCGACGAACCAGTCATCCTACACATCGTCACCAAAAAGGGTAAAGGCTACAAACCAGCCCTCGATCGCCCAGAAAGTTTTCACGGGACAAGCCCCTTCGTCGTCCAGTCGGGCGAATCGAAATCTAATGGCAGCCAAGCGGCACCTCCACCGAATTACCAAGACGTATTCGGAAAGGCCATGGTCCGCTTCGCCAAAGCCGATAAAAAGATCGTCGGCATCACCGGCGCCATGCCTTCGGGCACGGGATTGATCCACCTTTCTAACGAAGTCCCCGAGCAATTCTACGACGTTGGCATCGCCGAAGAGCATGCCGTACTTTTCGCAGCCGGACTAGCGACACAAGGTATTCGCCCCGTCGTCGGCATTTATTCCACTTTCCTCCAACGTGCATTCGATCAGATAATACACGACGTATGCCTGCAGAACCTTCCGGTCGTATTCTGCATGGACCGAGCCGGTCTATCGCCCAATGACGGAGCCACTCATCACGGTTTATTCGATATCGCCTACTCACGCTGCGTGCCTAACGCAATCGCGATGCAACCTATGGACGAAGACGAACTCGTCGATATGATGCATACCGCTCTGCATCACAGGGCTCCCGCATTCATCCGCTATCCAAGAGGATCCGGAACAGGTGTCGAAATTAAAGAAAAGCCGCAATGTCTAAAAATCGGCAAAGCGCGTTCCCTTTCTCAAGGAACCGATGTCATCCTTTGGGCACTCGGCCCGATGGTTCAAGATGCGCTCGAACTAAGCGAACGCCTCCAAGTGGAAGACGGCCTATCGGTCGGAGTCGTCAACGCCCGTTTCATCAAACCCCTAGACAGCGAACTGCTCCTTTCTCAAGCAAAGTCAGCCCGACTGATAGTCACCCTAGAAGATGGCGTACTTTCCGGTGGTTTTGGCAGTGCAGCATTGGAGACCATTTCAGATGCAGGTCTCTCCACCGCAGTTCACCGTATCGGCTGGCCCGATCGCTTTATCGAACATGGAACCGATATTGCCACCCTCAGAGCCAACGCAGGACTCGCTCCCGACCAAATGCTCGAAGGAATTCGCAAAAAACTCGCAACCCTCTCGAAAGAAGTCCGAGAAACCGTTTAACCAGAAAACCCGCATTTGCGAGTCCCACTAATCTTACCTTTTATATTACAACGTTGTAATCTTAAGGGTTGGACAGGTTATCTTCAGAAAAGCGATCCTTCGATTTCGCCTGAACTCTTTGACTGTCCTTTCTTCGAATACAGAGGACTTCATTTTCTCCGAAACATTGTCTTGATTTCGCGGTCAATCGCGACTGACTTGGGCCTTTCAATTCAACTACCTACCTTTCAACTTCTTTCATCAGATTATCGCGCATGAGCAACTGGGCTGAACGCATCAAAAACGAAGTCGGCAAAGCTGTCATCGGACAGGATATTGTAATCGAGCGAATGCTCGTAGCTTTACTCGCCAATGGGCATGTACTCCTCGAGGGTATGCCGGGCCTCGCCAAAACCCTATTAATTAGAAGTCTCGGCACTGCCATCGGACTTCAATTCGAACGTATCCAGTTCACTCCCGACCTCCTTCCGAGTGACGTCGTGGGAACTATGATCTTTCAACCCAAGGATGGACAGTTCGTTCCCCACCATGGTCCCGTGTTCACAAACATGCTTCTGGCCGACGAAATCAATCGTGCCCCGGCCAAGGTCCAAAGCGCACTGCTAGAAGCGATGCAGGAAAAGCAGGTCACCATCGGCGGCGAATCTCAAGCCCTGCCCATTCCATTCTTCGTTATGGCCACTCAAAATCCGGTCGAGCAAGAAGGCACCTACCCGCTTCCTGAGGCGCAACGCGACCGTTTTCTCTTCAAGCTCATCGTCGATTACCCGAGCGAAGGAGAAGAATTCGAAATGATGCGCCGCTGGGGTCAAGTAACCAAGCAACCGACTCTCGAGCCCGTGTCCACCGGAGCCGAACTTCTCGAAATCCGTGAAGAAGTCGACCAGATCCATGTATCCGACAAAATCCAGGGATACATTCTCAATCTCGTTCGAGCGACTCGCCAGATGGCTGCCGACGTATCATCGGAACAACATTATCTTTCCTACGGGGCTTCCCCTCGCGCATCTCTCAGTCTCTATCAAGCTGGTCGAGCGCTAGCTTGGCTGCGCGGCCAAGACCACGTCACGCCATCCATCGTTCAAGAAGTTTTCCTGGATGCCATGCGTCACCGCGTCGGATTGACCTATGAAGCCGAAGCGGAAGAGATCACTCCTGATGATGCCTTGAAAATCATTCTCGACCGCACGCCCCTTCCCGCTGGAAGCGATGCGTAAGCGTATATCGATTTCATAATGAGCGCATCGAATAACCGAATTTCGGATACATTCGAAAATCTCTCGTCTTCAATGGCGATGCTTCGCAAACTTGAGTGGCGGGTGCGTCACGCTGTCGAAAGCGTTCTTAGCGGCGAATATAAGTCATCCTTTCGCGGCAAGGGCATGGAGTTCGACCAAGTCGTAAAATACGAATACGGCGACGATGTACGTGATATTGACTGGAACGTTACCGCTCGTCTCGGCGAACCTTATCGCAAGAAATTCGTCGAAGAACGCGAAGTCACCCTAGTGCTTCTTTTTGAAGACAGCCCTTCGCTTCAGTTTGGTTCTGGGGCAAAATCGAAACGGGAAGCCCTTCTCGAACTAGCTAGTTTGCTAATGCTGCTCAGCGCGGTAAACGGCGATCGCGTATCGCTTATGTACTCTTCACCCGAAGGTTACGAATTTACGAAAAGCTCTTCCGGACGAGGTCGCGTCCTACACTCGGCAGCGTCTCTGCTCGGCCGCCCGGCTCCGGATATTCTCGGTCCCCAAGAAACCAAAGTGCCTTGGAAGTATCTCGTGCGAGCTGCTCCGCGCCACAGTATTTTCGTTTGGCTAGGCGATTTTCCGAATCGTGAAAAACCGAATTCTTGGAACGTATTCAAAAAACGCTACCAACCTGTCGGCTTCCGCATCGAAGACCCTTGGGAACGCGAACTCCCCCAAAAAGGCGAGCAAACCGTTTACGATCCGGTATCCGGAAAACTCTTCAATCTTACGGGAAATTCCCACGCCCAACAGGCCGCTCATGAGAAATGGAATCGAGATCGAGACACGCGTTTCAACGAACTCTTTCCCGTAGACTCGGATCGACTAACTCTCCAGGCGGGAGAAGACGCGCTTGGTTCCGTTGTTAACCTTTTTCAAAAACGAGCACGCCGTTTCGGACGCGCCTAAACGATCATGGACGAATTTGTATTACTAGATCCCTGGTGGTTGGCAGCGCTTATCGCGTTACCGGTGATCGCAATATTACGCGGTCGACGCGCCGCATCCGCAATCATTCTCCCATTCGCAGGCAACTGGCAGCGAAGCTCCTTTGGAGGCGGCTCCAAATTTGCATCGTTCTTCGCCTTTGTTGGAGCTGCGTTGATCATCGTGTCGCTCGCTCGCCCCCAAGCGCTCGATTTTGAACGCCAAACGAAGAGCAAAGGTTATGATATAATACTGATATTGGACCTTTCTAGCTCAATGCTGTATGAGGATTACAAAGACGGATTCAAACGAATCAATCGACTTCAAGCCGTCAAACCCGTCCTGAGCGCTTTTATCGAAAAACGCGAAAACGACCGCATCGGCCTCGTCGCCTTCGCTAGCCAAGCGTACACAGTCGCTCCGCTCACCTTCGATCACAAATGGCTTTCTAGCCAAACCAATCGTTTGGGCGTTGGACTTATTGAAGACGGCACCGCAATCGGCGATGCCATCGGAGTCGCCATCTCTCGCTTGCAAGAAGGCGCCAAGGAACGCAGTGGCGAACGCGAAGGCGCTTTCGCAATTCTCTTAACTGATGGAGCTCAAACCGCGGGAACAATCGAACCGCTTGCCGCTGCGGAATTGTCCGCCGACAATGGCATCCCCATTTATACAATTGGAGCCGGCCGCGATGGCATGGTGATCGCTCCTCGCACTAATACCAAAGGAGAGCGTATCGGCTCCGTTAAAGTACCCTCAGGTACGGATGAACCGACATTGAAGGAAATCGCTCGAATAACGGGTGGAGAATTTCATCGAGCCGACAATTCGGATACAATTCAAAACGCATTCGATTCGATCGACAATAAGAGCAAAATCGAATTCGAATCTCACCAATACAGCATCACTACGGAGCTGTTTCCCTACTCTTCTATTGCCGCTGGAGCTATGCTCTTTCTCTCGCTTGGCATCGGAGCTCTCAACCGAAAGGAGGCTCTCTCATGACTTTCGGTCAAGAGCTCTACCTATTCGCGCTTGCGATTCCTTTGATCGGAATTTTGGCAACACTCGTATTCAGAAAACGAATTCGATCGATGAGTAAGCGAACGAAAGCAAAACGCGTCCAAGCCACGTTTGCCGGAGTTTCCGAAATCAGCTCGCACCTTTCACAGCCTTCAAAATGGCTTTTCCTCATCGGCCTTATCTTCGTCATTATTGCCCTTGGCCGTCCTCGCTGGGGAGAGGTTCACAAAGAAGTTTTCAAACGCTCACGAGAAGTCATCATCGCGATGGACCTCTCCAAGAGCATGCTAGCTCAGGACATCAAGCCCAACCGTCTAGAGCGCGCTAAGTTGGTAGTGGAGAGCCTTCTGGACGACCTTCAAGGCGAAAGCGTTGGCCTGGTTGTCTTTGCAGGAACCGCATTCTTGCAAAGCCCGATGAGTCCGGATTATCAGATTCTCCGTGGATTCCTCAAAGACCTAAACCCGAGTTTCATTCCTCAAGGCGGCACGAACTACGAAGCGATGCTAGAGACTTCGCTCGATTCTTTTCGTCAATCCGATGGCCAAGCCGATCGATTTCTCATCGTCATCAGCGACGGCGAAAGTCTAAACGACAATTGGAAAACCCAATTGGAAGAACTTAACGAGCAAAACGTTCAAGCCATCTGCCTTGGTTTTGGAACCCGCGAAGGCGGCCTTATTCCCGACGGAGAAGGCGGCTATCACAAAAACACTAAGGGCGCTGTCGTTCTAACGAAGCTCGAACCTAACACGCTCCAGTCTCTAGCCGACAAGACCGGAGGCGTCTACAAGCAAGCTAATATTTGGGTTGAGCTCGCTTCCCTAATCGAAGAAACGGTTAAACGCGGCAAAACGGGAAAAACCGGATCGACGTCGCAATCCATCCACATTGAGCGCTATCAAACATTCCTCGCTCCTGGACTTCTGCTCATCCTCATTTCCCTGTATAGAGAATTTCCCTTCACCCCAAAACCCAGAACGATTCAACCGAGAAAGGCCCACGCAAAATGACTTCCACCCGAAACACATCTCTCTTTCTCTCAATCACCCTAACCCTCCATCTTTCCATCAACCTGGCTGCCCAAACCCAATTCACCGCGCCAGAAGATCTCCCCGAAGAAACCGGCCCCAAGCTAGGCGAAATAATCGGGGGCATTGCCGAAAAAGAAACTCACGAAGCCAATGACTTTCACCAGTTGGCCGAAATGACCCTACAGCTTGGTCAAGCCGCGATGGAACAAGGACAGCGTATCCCCGACTCGACGATTTGGGATGGTATCCATTTTGTAGATGCAGGTGAATCACTAGATTCGATATTAACTGATTGGGATACTTTGCGAAGCGAATTGGAAAAGCTTTTAGAGAAACCGCCCGAGGACGAACAAGAACAACAGGACGATCAGGATTCCGAAGGCGAGGATCAAGAAAACCCTGAGAACCAAGAAGAATCCGAGAATCAAGATTCCGAAGGAGAATCAGGAGACCAAGATTCCGAGCAAAGCGAAGATCAAGATTCCAAAGATCAAAACCAAGAACAACAGGAAGAGAACGAAGGGGATTCCAAAAACGAGCAAGATCCAAGCGGCGACCAAGAGGAGCAAAATTCTGGCGAACAGGACGAGGACTCTGAAAATCAAGATCCTCAAACAAACCAAACTTTAGGTGACATGGAAAACCCCGATGAAACTCCTGAACTCGACAAGCAACGACCCGAGCCTAAAGAAGAGCAAAACCAAGTTGGCGGCACTCAAAAAGAACAACCCATAAGATCCGCCAAGCAAGCGATGACTCTCCAACAATTAGAGCAACTCAAGCAGCAAGATAAACCAGGAGCCCTTCACATGCTGCTCCAGCAAGCGGAACGCGACGAAAACGCTCCTAAGCCGCAACCTCTTCAAAAAGATTGGTAATGAAACGAGCTTCGATATTTAGATTCATAGCCCTCATTGGATTCTGTTTTCTTGGGGCCTCGCAAACTTGCTGGGCTCAACAAGTCTATTGGTCTCCTGCCTCAGGCACCTTACAACAAGGCAAAGCCAACCGTCTTCAACTTAACTTCGAAGGATGCTCGCCGGACGGCGCCATAAGCTTGCCGCAAATCGCAGAAGCTGATTTTTCTAAAATCGGCCAAAACAGCTCGATGAGCATGTCCAACACAGGTGTCGTTCAAAAGTTGATACTTCTGTTTCAAGTTTCGCCTACGTCGAAGTCTCCAGTAAAAATACCCGAATTCTCAGTCAAAACCGACAAGGGTAGCTTTACCGTCGCTGAAGCGAATTTCGAAGTTACCGAAGCCACCGTTGGAAATACGGGGATGAAACCTGAGGATATTTTCAAAAACGAACTCAGCGCCACGGAAGAATCTATTTACGAAGGGCAAATATTCAATCTTCGTTACGTGTTCGGCGTCCGGCAAGACTACCGAAACAATCTCAACGACATTTCTCCGCTACAATGGAATCCTGTCGGCATAGTCACTCAAGGATTCGAAAGTAATCGTTCAACCACGTTTAAATTCCGCAATCACAACTATGCAGCAGTTCTATACGAAACTCCCGCAATGGCGACCCGTAACGGTTCGATCAAGTTACCCAAGGTCAATCAGACTGTATCCATGGTCGTCGGACGTAGACGATCATTCATATTCGACGACCCCGTTGTGGATAATTATAATATCGCCTCAGACACGCTTCAATTGGAAATCAAACCGCTTCCAACCGGAGCGCCTCCAGCATTCAAAGGAGCCGTTGGACAATTCGAATTCGAGTCGACGATCGTACCGGAAATCGTTCAAGTTGGAGAACCTGTCACCTGGACTCTAAAACTAAGCGGAACTGGAAATTGGCCCCAAGGCATTGGCATCAATCCACGGAATGTTTCGGCAAGCTTCCGCTCAATTCAACCGGACGTGAATAAAGAGATTTCAGAGGATTCGCCGTTCGAAGGTAGTCTAACGGAAGATATCGTTCTTATACCCACGAAAGACGGAGATTTCAAATTTGGCCCGGTAGAATTCAGTTATTTCAATCCAAAAACCGATCGCTACGAAACGGTCAACGTCCCCGAGAGAACGATCGTAGTAAATCCGCTCGTCGAAATTTCGCAGCCAAACACTCCTCAAACACTCCCCGGAAATCCCGAAGATCAATCACTTGCTTCCGTGCCTCAACTCGATTTCGAATTCGATCCAATTGGAGTTAACCTTCTCTCCAAACCAATCGAAATGCTAAGCGCCCCAAGTGTCGCAAGCGCAGCTTCGAGCATTCCTCAAGGAGGGATTAAACTTCGCTTCTTAAC